>JBILTQ010000583.1:0-3226 GCA_044371435.1 Pirellulaceae bacterium
CATCGGCCAGACCGCCAGCGGGCGGATCGTCGTCTTCGACCCGAATTTCCGCCTCACATCCTCCACCGGGCAGACGCTCTTCACACCCGCCGCAGCACAGCGTTCCGGCCTGCCCGTCTCGCTCTCGGCCGATATCGCGACCCCCCGCCCGATGACCGATATCATCGCCCGCCTCATGGGCCCTGTCGCCGAAGGATGGTTCCAGCCCACGCGCCTCCTCGACGCCGCCTTCCTTCCCGCGGCCGAGGGGGGCTCTCGCGTCACGGGCTTCACGCTCGGCCGCGACAGGGCCGCCGCCGCCGCCGCACACGACCGGCTCCGCACCATCCTCCTGCCCTGAGCGGACCCGCGTCAGGCTCCCGCCAGTCCGCGCCGCACCGCCGCCATCGCCGCTGCCACTGCCTCGGCGATCGTCATCGCCGAGGTGTCGATCACCACCGCATCCTCCGCCGGCCGCAGCGGCGCAACGGCGCGGCCCGCGTCGCGCGCATCCCGCGCCTGCACGTCACCCAGAACCGTCCCCTCGTCCGCCGCCTGCCCCCGGCCGATCAGTTCGCGGTAGCGCCGCCCCGCCCGCGCCTCGGCACTCGCGGTGATGTAAAGCTTCACCTCCGCCTCCGGGCAGATCACCGTCCCGATATCGCGCCCGTCCAGCACCGCCCCGCCCTCGCGCCGGGCAAAGGCGCGCTGGAATTCCACCAGCGCCCCGCGCACCTCCGGGATCGCCGCAACCCGGCTCGCCGCCGCCGCCACCGCCTCGCTGCGCAGGTCCGCGTCCTCCAGCGCCGCGGGATCAAGCGCCCGCGCCGCCATGACCGGCTCCTCCCCCGCCAGCACCCGCGCCCCGACCGCCCGGTAAAGCAGCCCGCTGTCCAGATGCGCAAACCCGAACTCCGCCGCCACGGCCCGCGCGATGGTCCCCTTGCCCGCCGCCGCCGGTCCGTCGATGGCGACGGTAAAGATCATGCCGGCCCGATCTCTGCGCCAAGCCCCGTCATCAGGCTCCCGAAAACCGGAAACGAGGTGACAATCGGGCTCGCGTCATCCACCGTGACAGGCCGCGTCGTTGCCAGCCCCATGACCAGAAACGACATCGCGATCCGGTGGTCGAGCCGCGTCTCCACCGTCACACCGCCCGGCACATTGCCGAACCCGCGGCCATGGACGATCCACCAGTCCGGCCCTTCCTCGACCGTGATCCCGGCCGCGCACAAGCCCTTCGCCATCGCATCGATGCGATCGCTCTCCTTGACGCGCAATTCCTTCACCCCCCGCATCACCGTCGCGCCCTCGGCAAAGGCCGCCACGACCGACAGCACGGGATATTCGTCGATCATCGACGCCGCCCGCTCGGGCGGCACCTCGATCCCCCTCAGCCCGGGCGAAAACCGCGCCCGCAGGTCCGCCACCGGCTCGCCCCCCTCCTCGTGCAGATTCTCGTAGGTCAGATCCGCCCCCATCTCGCGCAAGGTCGTGAACAGCCCCGCCCGCGTCGGGTTCAGCCCGATATTCGGCACCAGCACGTCCGACCCCTCGGTGATCAGCGCCGCACAGACAGGGAACGCCGCCGAGGAAGGGTCGCGCGGCACGACAATCGCCTGCGGCCGCAGTTCTGGCTGGCCGGTCAGCCGGATCACCCGCCCCTCGGGCAGCGTCTCGACCGCAATCCGCGCGCCAAAGCCCGCGAGCATCCGCTCCGAATGGTCCCGCGTCGCCTCGCGCTCGATCACCACCGTCTCGCCCGGTGCATTCAGCCCGGCAAGCAGCACCGCCGACTTCACCTGCGCCGAAGGCACCGGCACGGTATAGGTCACCGGCACCGGGTCGGCCGCCCCCACGATCGTCATCGGCAGCCGCCCCCCCTGCCGCCCAAAGGCGCGCGCCCCGAACAGCGCGAGCGGCTCGGTCACCCGCCCCATCGGCCGGCCGCGCAGCGAGGCATCCCCGGTAAAGGTCGCGGTGACGGGCGAGGTCGCCATCATCCCCATGATCAGCCGCACGCCGGTGCCCGAATTGCCGCAGTCGATGATGTCGGCCGGCTCGGCGAGCCCGCCCACGCCCACGCCATGCACCGACCAATTCCCCGGCGCATGCCGCACCACCTCGGCCCCGAAGGCCCGCATCGCCTTTGCGGTGTCAAGCACGTCCTGCCCCTCAAGCAGCCCCTCCACCCGCGTCTCGCCCACCGACAGCGCCCCGAGAATCAGCGACCGGTGCGAAATCGACTTGTCCCCCGGCACATGCGCCTGGCCCCTCAGGCCGGCCGAAAGGCGCGCAGTCATCGGAACGGGTTCGGCATTGGCAGACATCTCGGCCTCGTCACAGTCAGACTGCGAGCCTCATAGCCCGCCGCCATTGCGGGGTCCATCCGGCCCCCGGGCGGGAAACGCCGATTACATCGCCCTGCCCTGGCTGAACTGCGCCGCACTCCGGCAGCGGGCAGGCTACCCCGCCGACATGCGGCCCGCACGGCCACCGCGGCGGCGCGCCAGCAATGGCTTGCGCCCCGGAAGCTCGGCCATGATCGCCCGCCGCTCTTGCGCCGTCAGACGTGACCAGCCGGCGATTTCCTCGATGCTGCGGTGGCAGCCGATGCACAGACGGGCCTCGGGCTGGATCACGCAGACCTTGACGCAGGGGCTTTCGATCTCGGCCCGGCGCCAGATCTCGTCGCGGGGGTCGGGTGTCGTCACTGTCGGTCCCTCAGATGTGCCAGGCGGTCAAGCAGTCCCTGCAGGATATAGCCCGCCGCCACGGCGTCGATCACCTCGGCGCGACGCTTGCGCGACGTATCCGCCTCGATCAGTGCCCTTTCGGCCGCAACGGTCGAAAGCCGCTCATCCCAGAAGGTGATCGGCAGCGGCGTCAGCACAGCAAGGTTGCGCGCAAAGGCACGGGCGGACTGGGCGCGCGGGCCCTCGCTGCCATCCATGTTGAGCGGCAGCCCGATGACGAAACCGCCCGCCTCGTGCCTGGCGGCAAGAGCCAGAAGCGCGGCAGCATCGGCCCCGAACTTGGTGCGCCGAAGTGTCACGTTCGCAGTCGCAGCCGTCAGCAGCCGGTCCGAGACGGCAACACCGATCGTCCTTGTCCCGAGGTCGAGGCCGATCAGCCCGTGCCGGGGCGGCAGAGCCGCGGCGAATTCGGCCGGGTCGGCAAGGATCATGGGGCACGTCCCGCCTGGGCCGCCGCGGCCCGGATCACGGCAAGATCGGACGGGCTGCCG
>JBILTQ010000511.1:0-3217 GCA_044371435.1 Pirellulaceae bacterium
TACCCTGCGTGGGGAGGATAATTCCGTCCTAGCCTCTGGCTTACCCGGTTCTCTGCCAACCCCGTCGCCTCGTTGCTAGGCGATGGAGCGAGGGGAAAGGCGGGCAGAGGCTTGGCAACTCAAGTCGGGCATGGAGTTGGATGCGGCAAGTCTCCCCGGTATCGCGGCGGCTGCGGCCACCGGTGTTGCGCTACTCGAAATATTTTTTGATGATCCAATCCGGCTGCCAAGAATCCGGCTTGCGGGCTTTTCCCGTAAGGTCGATCGGCGGCGGCGGAGTATTGTTCGAAGGTAACTCCAGGGTATCGTTAACCTGTTGTTGCCACGACTTCATCAAGGCTTGCAGCCGTTTCACCTCGGGTTGATATTGCGGATCATCGATGAGGTTGTGCATCTCGTAAGGATCATGCTGCAGGTCGAACAGTTGGAGATGGCCGATCTTTGGGTAGGCCGCCAGCTTCCAACGCTCGTCGCGTACCGCGCGTTGGGTTTGCATGAAGGGGAGGAAGACCGAGTCCCGGATCTTGTCTTGTTTACCTTCCCAAATCGGACGAATACTGAGGCCCCGCAACCTTTCTGGGATCGGCAAGCCGACACTGTCGCACAGCGTGGGAAAGAGATCGAAGAGGTAGGTGAAAGCTTTCGAGGACTGCTCGGCTGGAATCCCTGGCCCGCACACGATCAACGGGGTCCGCATGCTGTGTTCAAAGACACTTTGCTTGCCCAGTAAGCCATGGCTTCCCAGCGCCAGCCCGTTGTCCGCGGTAAAGACGATGAGGGTGTTTCGGTAGCGCCCCGTGCCTTCGAGGGCGGCGAGGATCCTTCCGAGTTGTTCATCGAGATGAGTGATCAGACCGTAGTACTCGGCCAACTGATCGCGGATCATGGCTTCCGTCCGCGGCCAGGCCCCTAGATTCTCATCGCGGCCCCCGTTCATCATCCCGTTATCGAAGGGTAGTTGCGGCAGGAAGTTGGCTGGCAGGGGCGGCAAACGCCGATAATATTCGTCGCGATAGGCCTGCGGCGGCTGGCGCGGGTCGTGGGGGGCGGTGAAGGCGACATAAGCGAAGAAGGGTTTGCTCGCATCGTGCTGTTGCAGGAAGTCGATCACCGAGTCGGCGAACATTTCGCTGGAGAATTTCTCGCCCATGCGCTGCTCGCTGAGCGACCCATCGGGCAGGCGGTCGCGCACCGGAACCTTGGTATGATCCGACATGCCGCCGAACATGATCGTTTTCCCTTGCTGGAAGGCCCGTAACCAGGAGTCCTGGCCGTTGTGCCATTTCCCCGTGCCAAAGGTCGTGTAGCCATGCTGTCCAAACCATTCGGGCATCAGCAGCGTCCCTTCGAGGGTGTCGGTCTTGACATCGAACCACGTCTTGCCGCTCATCAGCATCGCTCGGCTAGGGACGCAGACCGCCCCGCTGTTGCCGCCAAAGACATAATTCTGATGGAAGCTGAACCCGGACTTGACTAGTCGGTCCAGATTCGGCGTCCGAATATGGGGATTGCCATGGGCGGCGATGGTGTCGGCCCGCATATCATCGGCGAAGAGAAACAGGACATTGATCGGTTCGGCTGCCCACAGCCAGCCGTGGCTCAGTATCGATAACACCAGCAGCCAGGTGGCAATCAAGCTTTTCTTGAAAACGATCATGATCGATGGATGGTTAAGGGGAGGGGGAGCTTGGTTCCAGCGGATGCTCTAGGCTAATCCATGGAGACGAAGGAGCCTAGTACACGCACGCGTTCTCAGCCACGATCAGGAATTTCGGCGATGACTCGTCACCCAAGCAACTCCGCTTCGACAGCCTTTCGGCCGCTCCTTGGCGGCTAGCTTTTATGGCTCGAAGGTGCGAACATCCTGGCGATTAGGGGATTCCGTTCAATTCCAGGATGGCTTCGGCGAAAGCCTCACCCATCAGAGCAAAGGTCTTGGCGCATCCCAGGTAATGGTAACCCGCGTTGGAAGCACCGCGTTCCCATAGAGCTCGCTCCGCCGGTAAGATCAGTCGCTCCTCAAAGTTGCGAACATAGGCCCGCTGTTGTTCCTGCGACATTTTCCCGTCGGCGTTGGCATGGTTTTTATTCTGCGATTGCAGGAGGAACGCCATCTGCCGCACTTCCTCTTTCTTGTCGGCGATAGCCCCCAACTCCTCGGACCAGAACGGGGCGGTGGGGACGGCCAAGGTATTGCCTTGGAATTCAGCCATCCGGGCGGGGGCTTCCATGGCTTGTCGGAAAGCGGCCACGTGCTCATTGGGTTTCGCTCCTCCTACCCCCATCACGCCGATGACAAACGGAAGTTGCGGAGCGTTCAGGTCGTGGCGGACATCGCGGATCAATTGAGCCAACAGCCGGCTGTATTCGGTATAACGCTTGGCATCCGCTCCAGATGCGATCGGATACACCTCCCGGTTGACCATGTCATTCCAGCCTTGGAACCAAACAAACCCGCTTAAAGTATAGCCCTGCTGCTCGTCGTACTCCGGGCAGACTCGCTGGATATCGCTTAGCACGCGACGCACATGCTCGATCATCCGCCGATAGTAAAGACCGCTACCCGCGGCGGCGTAGCGTTGCTTGTCGAGGTCCAGCGGTGTTTGCTGATAAACACCGGCGGAGGGGGGGCGAAAATCGTAAAACAATGATTTACCACCCCAAGCGGTCTTGATGATGAGGACCGGCTCCTCGAACTTGGCATCCATCGTCAGGCCGAAGGTAAACTCCGGGCCGATCTTGCCACCATTCTGGTCGGGTTCAATCCGAGCTCCATAGCCAGCGGTCAGTCGGCCATACCCTTCGCCGCTCTCCTCACCGCGTCCGGTCAGGTAAGAAATCCAGGCATCGTCGCAGACCACCGGCGAGCCATCCGCTTGCCTCATCCGCGGTAGCCATGGCGCCGTCGCCGGGTCATCCCCGAGATAGTCGAAGGTCTCGACCTTGGCATGCCCCTCCATATTGGATTGCCCGGCCAGGACGAAGACCTTTAGCGGCGCCGCCGTCCAACCATCTGCCGCCATCCCAAGGCATATCGCCAACATCAGCAAAGTACGCATGCGATGCGCTCACTTCCTCATCGACTCGACCATTACCGTCAGCCAGACGACCGACACGAAAAATTGCACGACCACCCCAGTGTATCCGGTTCCCGTCGTCTGCGTCGAAGGGGGGAGCGAATAAAAGGGGTGCCGGGCTGGGATAGAGGAGTCCCTCG
>JBILTQ010000512.1:0-3210 GCA_044371435.1 Pirellulaceae bacterium
TCAGCTCGAGGTCGACGTCCACCGGCCGCGGCGCATTCAACAACGGAAGGAACGCGCTCATCGCCATTTCCTGAACCAACCCCTCCGGCTCCGAAGTCCCCGGTCTTCGCAGGATGGTGCCGCCTGTCGGGTCGACGGTCTTGGCATCGATGCCGGCGGCCTTCAACGCCGCGCTGTTGGCGACCAGCATATGCCCGGAAGCATGCACCAAGACGACGGGTTGGGCCGGAAAGAGGACATCGAGATCTTCGGCCGTTGGATGCCGTTTCTCTGCAAGGAAGTCCTGGTCGTATCCGGAGCCTACCAGCCATTGGCGATCGCTCAACTGCAACTTCGCTTGAAGTTGCTTCAATTCCTCGAGGATGCCGGCGATTGAGGTGACCTTGCCCACCGGCGGCGGGCTGAGGTTTGCCTGTAGCAACGACTCGGCGTACGACAAGAGATGGCTATGGCTATCGATGAAACCAGGCAGAAGGGTCTTCCCAGCCAGATCGATTTCTTGCGTCGCCGGCCCGTAGAAAACCTTCGCCCCAAGCTTAGAACCGGCGTAGACGATTTTGCCTTGGTGGACCGCCAGCGATTCGACGAACTCCGGGGCCGAGCCGCGCATGGTGAGGATGGGTCCACCGACATAGATGGTCTCGGCAGCGGGTACCGCGGTCGTTTGAGCCACTAGCCATGAAGGCCATAGGCAGCCGCAGCTGATCGCCACCAAGATCTTCACTCGTAACATGAAAGCCATATCCTCAATCTAGATGAGCCGAATAGAAAGGTCGTGATTATAGTTCGTCTTGATCCGCGACGGGAGGGACGAGGATACGAGGCGGTGCCCAAACTTCGCTAGCTTCCACGCTTGCCTCCTCTGTCTACCCTAGCATGATGGGAGAGCAACCAGCGCTTGCGTCACCCTGCCATGGTTTGTCTGACGATAACGGCGGCAACTCACTCGACTGGACATAAAAAACCTTTCCATCGCTCATCATCCGTCGGGCTCGACATGCCAATCGCCCCCCACTGCTTCCTAGGCTTGCAGTCGCGGATCAACATAGCCCGCGAGGGAGTCGGCTAAGCCAGGCTAGCGGAGGTTCCGTCTGAAAAAGCGTACCCCAGGGGTTAGTCGCTTGATCGCCGCAGACGAGAAAGCCTCTGCTTGGAGGGGGGGCAAGTAGGCGAAGTGCTCGGACTGCGGTAGTCTAGAGCGAACGCGCAGGTTGCCGACTTGCCGGGCTTGGTTTACGAGCTCCCATCATTGACTGAAAGTGGTGTTCCGATGAAAAGCTGGCCTCGATCCTCGTTGATTTTGCTGGGGATAGTTTGCTTGGCTTTGCTCCGCTGGCAGATCGCCATCGCTGCCTCCGTATCGCCTGTCCCCCACAACCCGAACCTGATTTTCATTTTGGCCGATGATCTCGGGTATGGCGATCTATCCTGCTATGGCGGTGATGACCTTCGCACGCCGTATTTGGATCAGCTAGCCAACGAAGGGATCCGCTTTACCGACTTCTACGCCAACGGTCCGGTCTGTTCGCCGACGCGTGCAGCCTTCATGACCGGACGCTATCAGCAGCGACTGGGGCTGGAGGATGCGGTCACCTATCAGGAGTTCGGCCATGGCTTGCCCGAAGAGGGTTCGACCCTGGCCGATGATCTGCATTCGGCCGGTTATGCTACGGGTCTGTGCGGGAAGTGGCATCTGGGCTATGACTTGCAGCGAAGGCCCAAACAGCAAGGCTTCGACCATTTCTTCGGCTTGTTAGGCGGTAACCACCATTACTTTCAGCATGTGGACCGGGTAGGGGTGGCCGATCTATGGCTGGATAACGAAGCCATCGAGCGTGGGGGCTACACGACCGATCTGATTACGGCCGAAGCGCTGGCCTTTATCGAAAAATACCGCGACCAGCCTTTCTTCTTGTATCTATCTCATCCAGCCCCACACTTTCCATGGCAAGGACCGCAGGATACCGACAAGCTGGTTGAACCGAAGAAACCTTCCTGGCAGCAAGGCGATCGCGCTACCTATGTCGCCATGGTCGAGCACCTCGACACCTCCATCGGCCGAATCATGGCCCAGTTAGCCAGGCTGGGCTTGCGTGAACAGACGCTGGTCGTCTTCAGTTCCGATAATGGAGGACACACCCATTCCCGCAACCTACCGCTGCGCGATTTCAAAGGGAGCCTGTGGGAAGGCGGGATACGCGTCCCGTGCATCGCCAGTTGGCCGGGCGTCCTCCCCATGGTAACGGTCGAATCGCAGGTGGCCATCACCATGGACTGGACCGCCACCTTCCGTCGATTAGCGAAACGGCCGATCGATCCCGCCGGCGAAGATGGGATCGACCTGATGCCGCGGCTGCTGGATCCACAGCGACCGCCTGAGGCTCGCGAGCTCTACTGGCGACGGCGAAATGTTCGCGGCAAGAAAGATCTCACCGAGGGACGCGCCGTCCGCGCTGGTTCCTGGAAACTGCTCGAGGAGAGCGGCGGGGAAAGTTACCTTTTCGATCTCTCGCGCGATATCGGAGAGCAGCGGAATCTCGCCATCGAACAACCCGCAATCGTCGATCGCCTGCATCAGTTGCTCGAGGGCTGGGAGCGCGAGGTCGGACATGTTCCGTGGTAAGGAGGCTGGGTGGCACGGGCTACGCGCGAGGTGCTGGGTAGCGTAGGCTGCCGCAGCCAGACAGGGGGACAGATACCCGTTCATCGCTATGGGGCAGGCCTCCAGCAAGTTCACGGCCTCGTCGGTCGTCATCGACCGTTCGCAGTTCGACGCGGAAGCCCTGATGGAAATATCGGCGAACGGCCCTTTGGCAATCAGCCGCCTCGCTCCGACGCTTGGGGACCCTACCACCAGCTGGCGCTACTCGCTGACCGACAGATCTCGGGCAACGTTGCACTCCGTGAGCGGCGGACTAGATCCCTCGCTTACGCTTCGGGTTGGGATGGTTACGGCCAACCAGTCCATCCCCCCATCACAACCCGACGCGTCAGCGAGGGATGGCTATCTACTCCATCCCCACGCCAAGCGTCAGCGAGGGATAGCCTTCTACCCTACGATCCGACGGGCAGGGCGGATGACGACATCCCAGACTAGCTCGCTCCGACGCTTGGGGACCCTACCACCAGCTGTCGCTGCTCGCTGATCGGCAGATCTCGGGTAACGCTTCACTCCATGAGTGGCGGACGGGATCCCTCGCTGACGCTTCG
>JBILTQ010000513.1:0-3207 GCA_044371435.1 Pirellulaceae bacterium
TGCGCGGCAGAAAATGCTCAACCACACGGATCTGATGTTTGACATGATCCGACTAGCCTTTGAAACCGACAGCACCCGTATCGTGTCGCTCATGATCGATGAGTTCAACACTCCGGCTCTGGAACTCGAGAAGGACTCTACCGACACCGGCTTCCACAACATCACTCACCATGGCCAGGCCGAAGCCAAGCTCAACCAATGGAGCAAGATCGACAGCGCCAAAATGCAACAGCTTTCGAGACTGTTCGAAACTTTTTCCAAGACCTCGGTCGGCAGCGGTTCCCTGCTCGATAACACGATGATCCTTTGCGGTAGCAACATGGGGGACGCGAATACACACGACAACACCAACTTGCCCATCCTTCTCGCCGGTGGTGGCCTACAACACGGCCAGCACCTCGCCTTCAATCGCGGCAACAACAAACCGCTCTGCAATCTCTTCGTCACCATGCTGCAAAATATGGGGATCGAGACAGACACCTTTGGGAGCAGTGCCGGAAACTTGAACGAACTGAAAGCATGAAACCCACCTTCACACTCCTAACCGCCCTATTACTCGCGCCGCTGGCCGCGCTGCACGCTACCGAGAAGCCGCCGCAGGCTATTGTCACTCTCATCGAGCAGAACTGCACCGATTGCCACGATGCGGAGACGAAAGAGGGCAAGCTCGATCTCACGGCGCTGACATTTGATTTGGCTGATTCAAAAGCAATGGACCGCTGGGTGCAGGTGTTTGATCGGGTGGAGAATAGCGAGATGCCGCCGAAGTCGGAAGACATGAAGCCTGCGGATCGGAAGGCTTTGCTGGCGGCTTTGGAATCGTCGTTGCACGCGGCGAGCACAGCGGCCATGGCGCAGAAGGGACGCGGGCCGATGCGGCGGCTCAATCGCATCGAGTTTGAGCAAAACTTGCGAGACTTGCTCGCGCTGCCGAATCTCGACATTCGCGACATGTTGCCTGCGGATCGCGAGTCGCATCACTTCGACAAGGTCGCGTCCACGCTGGACATCTCGCATGTGCAGCTCACGGCGTATCTGGATGCGGTGGAGACGGCATTGCGTCAGGCCGTGGTGACATCGCCTGCGCCCCCAAAGTCGAAAAAGACGCGGGTGGTTGGCAAGCAACTCGGCCCCCACCGCACCACCGGTGGTGTGGAGTCGCTGTTTTACGCGCGGGACGGCAAGGGCTTTGATCTGCAGCAAAAGAACGCGGACCAGGCCAAGGAAACAACGCCTGATCCGAACATCGAGTTCGCATTGTTTCGCTCGCCGGGATGGCCGTATGCGGTGTATCCGAAGAACGTCATCGCCAGTGCCACGGGCGAGTATCGCGTGCGATTCTCTGCGCGGTCGGTGCTGCAAACGGAGGGCTTTGTTTTCAAAAGAGGCACGCAGCCCGTGCCCATGAACTTCCGTGCGCGCAAGCCGACGAACCATGACATCGCTGAGGATGTGCGCGTGACTGGCGGCATCATCGACGTGAAGCCCGATGGCGGTGTGTATGAAACGACGGTCTATCTGCTCGCAGGCCAGACCATCGAGTATGGCATGCTCGGCCTGCCGGTGCCGCAGATCGATGCGCAGGGCAAGACGGGTTACTACCGTTATCCGCCATTCCCGGAGGGTGGGCAGCCTGGCATTGCGTTTCAGTGGTTGGAGATGGAAGGCCCCATCGCGCCGTCATCCTGGCCGCCCGCTTCGCATCGCGTGCTGTTTGATGACCTCGGCGTCGAGGTGAAATCCGACAATCCCGCCGAGGATGCGAAACGACTGCTGCGTCGTTTCATCGCTCTCGCCGCACGCGAACCTGTGCCGGAGGAAGCGATCCCGCCGTTTGATAAACTCGTGCTCGATGCTCTGCAAAACGGTGCATCACTGACTGAGGCATTGCTGGCAGGGTATCAGGCGTTCCTTTGCTCCGATCTGTTTTTGTATCTGCGCGAGCCCATCGCCGCAGACGATTACTTCGCCATTGCGAACGGGCTCTCGCATTTCCTCACCGACTCAAGGCCTGATGCTACGCTCGCCACCCTCGCGGCGCAAAAGAAGCTGCGCAACCCGGCAACGCTACGTGCGCAAACGGACCGACTGATCTCCAGCGAGGGCTTCGAGCGTTTCGTAAATCACTTTACCGACTGCTGGCTGAATCTGCGCGAACTCCGTCGCGATGATCCCGACATCCGGCTCTATCCTGAGTATCGGCTCGATGAATATCTCGTGGAGTCGATGGGCATGGAGACGCGTGCATTCTTCACCGCGATGCTCCGCGAGAATCTGCCTGCGTCTTCCATCATCAAGAACGACTTCACGCTCGTGAATGATCGTCTCGCACGGCACTATGGCCTGCCTGAGGTGACAGGCTCCGCACTTCGTCGGATCGATCTACCAAAGGACAGTGCGTATGGCGGGCTCATCACGCAGGGCGCTGTTTTGAAAGTGTCCGCGAACGGCACCAGCACCTCACCCGTGCTGCGTGGCGTGTGGATCATGGAACGTCTCATCGGCGATCCGCCTCCTCCGCCACCACCGGGTGTGCCCGCCGTGGAACCCGACGTTCGCGGTGCGAAGACCATCCGCGAGCTTATCGCCCAGCACACGGAATCCAAATCCTGCGCCACGTGTCACGCGAAGTTTGATCCGGTCGGCCTCGCCTTGGAGAATTTCGACATTTTCGGTGCCTGGCGCGAGCGCTATCGAGGCACGAGCGATGGCGAGCGCTTCACTGGCATCGACCGCGCCGGGCACGATTTTGCCTTCACTCTCGCGGGCAAAGTCGATGCCAGCGGCCAACTCGCTGACGGTCGTCAGTTCGAAAATATCTACGACATGAAAGCCATCCTTTCTGCTAACTCACGCCAGCTCGCACGCAATCTTCTGCACCAGTTCACGCTATACGCTACCGGCACTCCCGTGAACTTTGCAGATCGCCGCGAAATCGAAGCGATGCTTGATGCCTGCGAGAACGACGGATACCGCGTGCGGGATCTCGTGCACGCGCTGGTGCAGAGCCGGGTGTTTCTGGGAAGAAGGAAATGAGATAATGAGACAATCGGATGGGGAGACAATGAGACAGGGGACAATAAGATCTTGAAAACGACAGAAGATCACAAGACACGAAAGTCAAAAGTAGTCCGGCATACGGATTTAGAAGTCTATCAGCGTGCTTTCAAAGCCGCGATGGAGTTCTTCCGCTTAAGCAAGACATTT
>JBILTQ010000515.1:0-3184 GCA_044371435.1 Pirellulaceae bacterium
CCAGCGAAACTCTATCCAAGCCGCTCGACAATTTATAAAGCTCATCGGCAGCCGTAGTATCATCAAGCGTGCTGAGTTCCTGCAACTCGCGAAGACCGATGGCGAAAACATTGGTAAAAATCGATTCGTCGACGTTTCCCAAAAGGCTATTCAAACGATGCTGGCCTTGCGTCAAGCCATCGCTACCCGTGACGGCCACCTGACCGATAACAGTCGGGTCATCCAACTGGGTACGGCGGTTGATCTCATAGCCGCCACCCGGTCCAGTCACTCGCAACGAGCCACCGGGACGACCACCAAAGACCGGCGGTAAATAGCGATGACGACGCTCCGGAGTGAAACCGTAGAACATCGTTCGCAAGAACTGCATCAGGGTCGTCTTGCCGGCTTCGTTGGGACCATAGAAAACGGTCATCCCTTCCGGTAGAGAGTGAACCGACAAACCCGACCAGACACCGAAACCATCGATCTGGATATCTTTGATTTTCATGACCAAGCTTCTCCTGCCGGCAGTCCACCGAAGCGACGCGTGCATGATAACAGGTCGATCTTATGTCCGCGCAAAAGGTCGACCCCCAAAAGCGTGGCTAGATCGATTAAGTCTTTGGAACTGTCGGTAGCCGTCTCTAACAGCGCGGCTTGCCACACGGCTCCACCTGGGGTTTCCTCGGCGATGAAGGACTCTAACGGAATCGGTTTCGCTCCGTGCTTGCGTTGTTCAGCCGTGGTCCGCAGGAAATCCCCCAGGATCGTGTCTTCCTCTTGCCATTTCTGTGGAAGCGACTTGGGTGGCAAAACCTCGATATCGGTCGACCACACAGCCGGTTGCCCGTAACCGAATTCCCGACGCAGCCAAACGATCAATTCCTCGAGAGCAGCTGGTCCAACGACGCTGGCATTCTCCAAATCCATTTGAATCCGCCAACGCACCAGCAGATGGCGTCCCTGGGCTTCTGCCTGAAGGCGATTGATGCGTTTGGTCATCATTTGTCGGATATCTTTGCCAAGGGCCATGTCGTCTGCATCGATCGTCTGATCGCTATAACGGAAAAGATCCAGCTCCAACGAATGAACCTGCGTTTGACGCTGACTATTGACATCGACCAGATAGCAGCCATGGGCTCCAGCCTCACTCATGGAACGACCTTGCGGCGAACCGCAATAGCGAAGCTGCTGCCCTTCGTCTTTCAAGATCGTCCGATCATGGAGACCACCCAGCGCCCAATAATCCATGCGCTCACTGACCAGCGACTCGAGATCGGCCTCGCCAACCCCAACCGCAATGCGATAATTGTCGTCAGCCTCATGCCCGTATTCCGCGGCCCGAATCGTTTGCCGACCATCGCTTGACCGACCCAGAATGGTCGCTAGCGGTGAACCGCTCCGACGATGGACGATCGCCTCCATGCGTTTGGAAAAACGATGGACATTATCAGGCAGCGTGACAGCCCCCGGCCAACGTTCGACATCGTCGACCACTCCTCCGGCCCAATAGACCGCCGTGCCCCGCTGACGAAGCGACTCGAATTGATCCAATAAGAAGGCTGGACCGCAAGCTCCACTGGCGATCGGATGGAGGAGATCTCCACACAGGATGACGAAATCCACATTCTCGATGATGGCGTGCTCGAAGACAGCTTCCGCGGCTTTCCAGGGAGCATCGATAAAGGCTGGCTTCAGGTGATCGGGGAGGTCCGGCAAATCCTGCAACGGACGCTCGAGATGAAAATCACTGGCATGTAGAAATCGAAAGGACTCCCTTCCCATATCCGATCACCTCCCAAAATAGCTAGATTGGATTGGAGGTGGTAGTCTAGTGCAATTGGCGAGCCTGTGCCAATGTCGATTTGCTGACGAAATCCGCTGAAGAACGCTAGCTAATCACGGTTAACGCCTCGCTTTGCGAAAAGCATCGAAGCGTTCTCGCAACGACTCCGGTGGCCGAATCCTCCCCCCTTCCTCACGCATCCCCTGAAGTCCATCATTCCTCCCGTCCGCCTGGCGCGTACGCCCTGCCGACGGAGTCAACCCCAGCGAGCGCAGGGCCTCGTCATATTCACGCTTCTTCTCAGGAAACCGGGAGGCTTCTTCTTTGGCTTTCATCCAGCGATCGACAAAAGCCTGCAGTTGCTCTTTGCTCCAGCCCATGCGTTGCAACAACTCCGGATCCGGTTGGTCGCGTTCGCGCTGCAAGGCTTGCAAGATCAGATCGGTAGCTTGACGGGCATAGTCAGTTTCCGCTGAGGCCTGCTCGGCCGGCGATACCATGGATGTCGAGGAAGACGATTCCGAGAGATCGTCTCCACCTTGACGAGATTTCCCTGACACGTTTCCTTCCGTCTTCCTGAGGCTGGCCCCACCTTTACCCAGCCCCTGATCCGAAGATGACGAACCCTCACCGGCATCGGCCGTCTCCCCCCCTGAACCGCTCTGTTGGCTAGCGGGCATGGATGCCGAAGGTGATTTCCCACCGTCTCCGCTGGTTGCCTGGGATGCAGCCTTGTGCTCCGGCGCAGCGATTCTCTCTTCGCTTGGACTTGCCCGCTGCTGGTCTGCCGAGGATGAATCCGAGGCATCCTCGCCTGGTCCTTGATTAGCATTCCTTTCACCACCCGCCTGTCCTCCGGCAGACGGATTGCTACCCGACGGGTCGGTAGAGGGTGCCTCCCCAGGACGATCCTGCCCGGCCATCCCGGGATCCTGGCTGCCGAGCGATCCTCGCTGATCGACGCCCCCTTGCGATTTGGAAGGACTGACATCCTCCGGATGGGAACGCTGCTGATCCTCGGAATCGTTTTGAGCTTGGCGCTGGGCTTGCGGTTTCGATTTCCCCCGCTCCTCACCAGCCTCTCCCGATGGGTATCGATGGCTGCCTTGCTGATCGCTTCCCTCGAGTTTCCCGGACGCCTTGGCTGACGATCGGTTCGCATCTGCCGAATCGGGGCCCTCGTTCGAGGACGAGCGATCGGCTGGTTTTTTCTCAACGGAGGTTTGTCCCTCCCCACGATCGCCTGCGGGCCTAACTCCTTCGCCAACCTGGTCCGCTTGATGCTCAGCTTGGGCACCAGGGGTCGGCGTCGTCCCAGAGGAAACATTCCCGCTTGCCCCCGGCTCCCCCCGCGGCGTAACAGGCGCGGCTGGATTGCGTGCAGTGGTGGGTCCTCGGTCAACCACCGACGGTTCT
>JBILTQ010000516.1:0-3179 GCA_044371435.1 Pirellulaceae bacterium
ATGACATTTGCCTGGTGATCGCAGTGGTAGGCGTTGTCTTTCCTTACCTTCGGGGAGCAGCCGTCTCGGGGTGATCAGGCAGATTTATTGGGCTAGGCCGACGAAAAGCGAAGAAATGAGCGGGTGGCCGTTTTTCGCAGATGCCGGGAAAAGGTATCTTGGTCGACGGTAAGGCCGTAACTTGGGCCGAGATAGCGCGATCGCGATGGGGATCGACTGGCGGTGATGGACTTCCTGAGCAGGAACGAGGAAAGCAGGACATGTTGAACGAAATGGAGCCCGAATTGGCAGCCAGTTTGAGCCAATCCCGATATTACAGCCCTGATTTGGCGCCGGTAGGGTTATCCGAGCGAAGCTGGTCGGTGAGGGACATGGCGGTCTTATGGATCTCCATGGCGGCTTGCATTCCAACGTATACCCTGGCTTCAAGCATGATGGAGCAAGGGATGGACTGGAAGCAAGCGATCCTGACCATCCTGTTGGGGAACCTCATCGTGCTGGTCCCGATGATTCTCAACGCCCATGCCGGGACGAAGTATGGGATTCCATTCCCGGTCTATTGCCGCAGCGCCTTCGGGCTTCAGGGGGCGAATATTCCGGCGATGTTGCGGGCCTTGGTCGCCTGCGGTTGGTTTGGGATCCAGACCTGGATTGGCGGGCAGGCCCTCTATGTTCTGCTGGTAAGGCTGAATCCCCAACTCGAACAGGCTGCGACACCGGCCTGGTTGGGGATCAATTTCTGGCAGCTGGCTTGTTTCCTGTTCTTTTGGTCGTTGAATATGTGGGTGGTTACGCGAGGTATCGAATCGATTCGTTGGCTGTTGAATATCAAGGCTCCGTTGTTGATCGCGCTGGGGTGCGGGCTGTTGGGATGGGCTTACGTGCGGGCCAAAGGTTTTGGACCGATGTTGGCTCAGCCATCTGCCTTCGCCGAGGGAGGATCCAAGGCCGGGATGTTTTGGTCGGTCTTCTTCCCTGCCTTGACCGCCAACGTGGGGTACTGGGCGACGTTGTCTTTGAACATTCCCGATTTCAGCCGTTACGCGAAGTCGCAGCGCGATCAGTGGTTGGGGCAGAGCCTTGGTTTGCCAACCACCATGGCCTTCTTCTCCTTCATTGGATTAGCGGTGACCAGTGCCACCACCGTTATTTTCGGGAAGATGGAATGGGATCCGGTAGTGGTATTAGGAAAGTTTGAGAATCCTGCCGTGTTGGCGATGGCCATGGTCGCTTTATGCTTGGCGACTTTGGCCACCAACATCGCAGCCAACGTCGTGGGTCCCGCCAACGATTTTGCTCAGATGGCTCCGAAGTGGATTTCATTTTCGATCGGTGGGTGGGTGACGGGCATCCTCGGGCTCCTCATCCAGCCGTGGCGACTGGTGGCCGATCCCAGCGGCTATATTTTCACCTGGTTGATCGCGTATTCAGCGTTGCTGGGGGCGGTCGGCGGCATTCTCATCGCCGACTACTACATCCTTCGGCGAACCCAGCTCGACCTCCCCTCACTCTACCTGCGGCAGGGAGTGTACTGGTATCGCGGCGGTTACAATCCTCGGGCGATCGCTGCCTTGATCGCTGGAATTCTCCCCTGCCTGCCTGGCTTCCTCGGGACCGTTGGCTGGCTGGCGATCGATCCATTCTGGAAGAATCTCTATCACTACGCTTGGTTCCTGAGCTTCGTGGTAGCGTTGGTGGTATATCTGGGGCTGATGTGGACCCAGCCAACTCCACGTCGTTGAGACCTGGGAAGCGGCGGCCTCGCGGCGGGCGATCAGGTGGGAGCGGCCGGTGTTTGATCTTCGAGCCGCAGCGGTTGCCGTTGAGCGGTGATCATGCTTTGGTGGGCGGCGGCCAGGATCCGCAGGGCGCGGTAGGTATCATCCAGATCCCCGGTCTTGCGGACGAGACTCGTGACGGCCCGATGGAACTGGACGAAAAGCTGCTGCCCGACCGACAGCTCCGTATCGAGCACTTCCTGATGGCGGCCGGCCTGGTCGAACCAGATGAGGGTGCTGGGGAGATCGACGAAGGCGATCCCTTTTTCGCAACAAACCTGCACGGCAGCGGGTGGCCGAAAGGCGATGGCTTCTTGCCATCCGGAGGGCATGTAGGCCCCGCAACTGACTTGAGCCAGGACCGCATCGAGTTCCTGCTCTGGATCGCCAAAACCAAGGCTCAGGATTTGATAGTCCGAAGTTTGCAGGTCATTCGGCGAAGGATGCCTGATCGCTTGGACCCAGGTGGGTTCGCGACCTACCAGGTAGCAGCACCAATCGAGCAGTTCCATCAGCTCGTGCTGGCTGCGTAGCGAGGTCGCCTGGTGTGAGCGATGGTCGCGTTGGTCGGTGGGGAGGCGGCGATGGCAAAAAAGGAGCCTAGGTTTACCGAGGCGGGTGACCATCAACTCCTTGAGCCGCAGGGTGGCCGGAGCGAAGCGTCGAGGCAGTTCCATCATGAAGGCGATACCAGCCGTCTCGACCTGTTGCCGCAGTTTGGCGGCCAGATCAGGATCCAGGTGGACGCTCGAGCCACAGAAGACTGCCTTGCCGAATTCGCAAGCGGCTTCGATCGGGAGTAAACCATACCAGTCCGATTCGAGCATCAGGATGGCATCGATATCGCTGCGCTGGATCAGCCGACGAAAGCTGTCTTCGCGTTCCGCCTGGAATTCCCTGGCGACCTGGTCAGCTAGGGCAGCCACCGAACCGTACACGGCTCGCAATTCGAAGCGGTCCACCATTAACCGCAGGCTCGGTTGGTAGCGCGAAGACCAGTCGGTTCCTAGCCCAATCAAACCTATCCGAAGTCGCATCACAACCTTGTCCTATCCAACTGTCACCCACCGCGGGCCAGAGACTAAAAACTACAGTATAACCGTGAGGCGGGCGATGAAAGTAGCGTCGAGATTTTCCTCTCGCTATACTTCCCATTTTTCACGGCCGAAGCCTGGCCAAATCCATGAAACGTGTCCTGCTGACTCTGGAATCTACCTGCGACGAGACCGCCGCGGCCATCATCGATGAAGATGGCCGGGTGTTGGGGGCGACCGGTGCCGGGCAGGAAGCTTTGCACCGTCAATTCGAGGGGGTTGTTCCCGAGATCGCCGCCCGTGCTCATCTGGAGAGTATCCTGCCGGTCATCGATCGAACGTGGAGGCAGGCGTCGGTCACGGTGGA
>JBILTQ010000517.1:0-3167 GCA_044371435.1 Pirellulaceae bacterium
ACATCATGACCGCCAGTGGCAGATCCAGCCATGCGCCATCTTTTTCGATGGCGGCAGGCGCAAGGTTGATAAGAATCTCAACCGGACTATCCGGGATACGCAGTTTGCTAAATGCACCTTGAATACGCTGGATAGCCTCGCGGACAGGCCCTCGGGTCATTCCCGTTATGGAACAGCATTCCACTACAGGACGAGGTCGCTTCAGTACAGAAATCGCTCTGCCTTGTAGTTCGATCAACGTTCCGTTGATTCCGTGTAATACTCCACCAAATAGCGTGTGATCTCTCGTAAGGAGATGGTCATGCAATCTAAGAACCAAGACAACCTGCCTCTACTCGCGTGATTTTCGAACAATAGACTTTGCCACGTCGTCGATGATTATAGCGACACGCTACGAACTTCTGAATCGCCGATGCTTCGAGTAATAGAATTCGGCAACCAAGGACATTCAGCTCTTCAGTTTCACCAACAGCTTGCTTACAGAAAGTCCGTTGGAATGCACAGGAACGATCGAACTCCACCGATAAGGCAAGACTTCATCCCGCCCGTGATGTAGATTTTGCGCAGTCGGCCCCCAAGGGTCCCTGCCTGCTACCGACGACTGAAGCGAAACCGACCCCGCCAGCTGATGACTGAATGCTTGTGGAAGAAAGCTGCCGAGCGTTCGAAGGCAAGGCTTGTTCGATCGCCCGGCGAACGGTGCCGGGTGTCGAGAATCAACGCCGAGGCTGGAGCAAGTCTCGAAGCATCACTCGCCGGCCGAACAACAACTAAGCTTGCCCCCGCAGACGACGACTCTGCCACCATTCGTAGAACATCGGCAAGACGCTGAGGCCGATGATGGCGAAAATCACCAGTTCGAAGTTCTTCTTGACCACCTCGAGATTGCCGAACCAGAAGCCCAGCAAGAGGAACAGGACGACCCAGGTTACCCCGCCGATGATGTTGTAGGACCAGAAGCGGAAGTAATCCATCCTGCCGATCCCGGCGACGAAGGGGGCGAAGGTGCGGACGATGGGGAGGAATCGCGCCAAGACGATGGTCTTGGTACCGTAGGTTGCGTAGAACCGCTGCGCGTGGACCAGGTGATCGCGGTTCAGCAACCATGAATTCTCCCAGCGAAAAACCTTGGGCCCAAGGAATTTGCCGATCGCGTAGTTGACCGCATCGCCAGCGACCGCAGCCACGATCAACAAGGGAATCACCCACGCCAGTCGGATGGGCGAACCAGCGGTGGCCGCCAGCGCGCCGATGGCGAACAACAACGAATCGCCGGGCAGGAATGGGGTAACCACCAATCCTGTCTCGCAAAAAATCACCAGGAACAGGACGACATACAACCACGGTCCCATCCACTGCGCCAGCTCGTTGAGCCGGGAATCGAGCTGTAACAACCACTGGATCGAATCGAGGCTTACCAAGGTTCCTCCTCAGGAAATTCAGACTGCGCCAGGAAGCCCCAGCGGAAGGTCGCCGTCCCCAACCTTTTCCCCACGCGTCGCACAACCTCGACGGGAAACGATTCGCGTCGAGGGGCGACGGCAGTATCCAGGCCAGCTCGACACCTCCATCCCACTCCATTTTTGTTGAAAAGCCTCGTCAAGCATTCAAAAACCTGCTGATTTCAGAAAATTCCTCTCCGTCGTGACCAGACGTGTCCCTACAGCCGCGAAAACTAGTTTGTCGAGCAGAATCTGGAGCCCCGAATGCTGGCTGCTATTGCCAGCCAACCACGGAATAGCTACTATCCATCTGTATACTGAATAGCTCCTAGTTGTTCAGCGAATGGATATCGGCGAAGGTTAGCGATTTCGGCAGACGCTCTGGAGAGCGTGATCACCAGCCAGCCCGACCGGCCTTTCCTAGCATCAGTTGTGTGTCTTTCTCTGTGTCTTTATCCAAAGGGATCCATCGAATCATGGCAGGCAGCGGAAAATCGAGCAGCAAGAAAAAAGAGAGCAAACCAGCGCCGGAGATCAGTGGTTTGGAGACGATCTATAAGCGGGAACCGGGCTTGAAGACAGCCTTGCAGCAGATCGAGAAGCAATTTGGCGAGGGCTCGATCATGCCGCTCGGGGGCGACAGCGCCTTGAAGATCGAAGGGATCAAGACCGGCTCGCTCTCTTTGGACATGGCGTTAGGGGGGCATGGTGTACCAAGAGGGAGGATTATCGAGATTTTTGGCCCCGAATCGAGCGGCAAAACGACGTTGGCCCTGCATATCGCGGCCGAAGCTCAGAAGAGCGGTGGGATTGCGGCCATCATCGATGCCGAACACGCCTTTGACCCGACCTGGGCCAAGAAGTTAGGGGTCGAACTCGACACGCTGCTGGTCTCGCAACCGAGCAGCGGCGAAGAAGCCATGCAGATCACCGAGATGTTGGTCAAGAGCAACGCGGTCGATGTCATCATCGTCGACTCGGTGGCTGCCTTGGTCCCCAAGCAGGAATTGGAGGGGGAGATCGGTGACACCCATGTCGGCCTGCAAGCGCGACTGATGAGTCAATCGATGCGGAAGTTGACGGGGGCTATTGCTAAGAGCAAGACCTGCACCATTTTCATCAATCAGATCCGCGAGAAGATCGGGGTCATGTTCGGTAGTCCAGAGACCACCCCTGGGGGTCGCGCTCTGAAATTCTATTCCTCCTGCCGCATCGATGTCCGTCGCATCGGCTCGCTGAAAGATGGTGAAGAGGTCGTCGGTCAGCGGGTCAAGGTAAAGATCGTCAAGAACAAGGTGGCGCCGCCGTTCCGCGTCGCGGAATTCGACATGATGCATAGCAACGGGATCAGCTACGAAGGCGATGTCTTGGATTTGGGGGCAGCGCATCGGATCGTGACTCGGAGTGGGGCGTGGTTCAAGTACGGTGAAACTTACTTGGGACAAGGCAAGGAGAAGGCTCGCAACTTCTTGATGGAGAATCCTCAAATCGCTGAAGAGATCCGTGAAAAGATCCTGTCTTCGGGGGGCTACGCTGGTCCGGAAGGGGTGGCGAATGCCGACGAGGTGGAGACGGAGGCAGAGGCGATCATCGACAGCTGAGCCGGCTTGCCTGCGAAGGTCGTTCTTTCAAGGGTAAGTAACGCGTAGCGAGGGCGGATGATCGCGTGGGCCACGTCGCGATCATCCGCCGATTTTTTCGCCGCCAACCGGTCGATCGCCGGCT
>JBILTQ010000005.1:0-37072 GCA_044371435.1 Pirellulaceae bacterium
AAGATCACCGACGATGAATGCTGGGCTCATCTCGCCAAGGCCGACCAGCAGCTTTTCATCCGGCGGCTGGAGGGCTTGATGGCCTTCCAGTGGAGCTAGCCGAGCGGTGGTCCGCCCCCGTGGGCGGCGACGGCGGCGGGCTGGGCCAACGCAACAAACACCACGGCCCGAAGCAAGCCAGGAAGCCGCCGATGGCTACTGGTACCAAGTGGCGATGGAACCAGAAGAGAGCCGAGTGAGCAGTCGCTCGCGGACGGGGCGGCATCAGGCTTTCCCACGCGTCTCCGTCGCGCCGAAGGATCGACAGCGACTGGGCTTGTTCCCATCCGTATTGGGTCCGACGCCACTCGACTTTGGATTCAGCCACCGTGGAGTCAACGGCTGCGGGGCCCGAGGACCATTGGGCGAGGGCAGCCAAGCCAGACCACGAGGAGGAGCCGCCGACGCTGAGCCAACCGAGGATGAGGAGCAACCAGGTCCAACCGCCTTGATCGCGGCCGAAAACCGGCTGAGGAGCGACTGTTTTTTTCATGATCCGAGATCCCCGGTGACCAACAGGTTGGAAGCGAGAGCTTGAACCAAGCACGCGGGAACGAGGACGCATTTGGCGGACCAATGGGCACGCCCATTCGGCAAGCCCCTCGCTTTATCGGTTTTTGCCTTAAAAAAATGGGTTTCGGCAGTCTTCGGCGTTCCGGTGCGAGGAGCCACTGTGGTGGATTGGCAACGTGGCGGTGTTGCCCGACGGCGACAAACCTGGCGAAGTGAGGCCGGCCGGCAACAGCTCGGTGGAAGAGCAGCCGCCTGCGGCCCGCGGTCCGGGGCGATGGTGGGTCGCTACGCAAGCCGCCAGCGGAGGTTATCATGTAGCGGTCGGAACCTCTAACTTCCTGTAACGTCGTCGACCCATGCGCAGCTCAGCCGAAGATCTTGTCATCACCGGATACGGTGTGGTTTCGCCGATCGGCATCGGCAAAGATGCCTTTTGGGATTCGCTTCAAGCCGGTCGAGGAGGCGTCCGTTTCATCCCACCCGAGCGGACGATCTCCGGGCGTCGCTGGATGGCGGGAGTTGTCCAGGGGTTTGACGCCAAGGAGTATGTCCAGCCCCGGAAATCGCTGAAGGTGATGTGTATCGAGATCCAATTGGCTTTCGCGGCGGCCGTGTTGGCCTGCCGCGAAGCCAAGCTCCAACCGGGAGCCATGGATCCCGACAGGATCGGTACGGTCTTCGGCGCGGAGATGTTTTTCAGCGACAATGACGACGTGCAGGATATCGTCAATCGTTGTCGCGAAGGGACGAAGATGCCGCATGAGCGTTGGGCGACCACCGCCATGGCCAACATGTACCCGCTGTGGATGTTGAAATCGCTTCCCAACATGCCGGCCTGCCACATCGGGATTTGGCTGGATGCTCGCGGCCCCAACAATACGCTGACGACGGAGCACACCTCCAGCTTGGCGGCGTTGATGGAAGCGGCGCGAGTCATCCAACGGGGGCAAGCCGACTGCATGCTGGTCGGGGCAACCGGGCATCGAGCCAGCCTGACGAGGTTGCTCCAGCGACACGAAGAGCATTACTCGACCGACTATCGCGATCCGCTGTCGGTTTGTCGACCTTTCGATCAGGAACGTAGCGGTACCGTTCCCGGCATGGGCTCGGCCGTCCTCATCCTGGAGCGTCGGTCGCACGCCGAAGGACGTGGGGTGCGGCCGTTGGCGCGGCTGGTCAGTTGGTCCAGCCGCTTCGGCGTCCCCGAGCACCCCTTGGGGGGCTCGTCCGTCGCCCTGGCCAGCGCGATCCAAGACAGTTTGAGCAAGGCGAATGTTACCGCCGACCAGCTGGATCATATCAATGCTTCTGCCAACGGTTCGCGGTATCTCGATGCCAGCGAGGCACAGGCGATCAACCTGGCTGCCCCTGCCATCCCCGCCTTCTCCCTCAAAGGATACACCGGCGATGCCGGGAGCGCCTCGGGATTGCTCGAACTATGCGCTTCCTTGTCCGGGAGCGAGCATCGCCGCGTTCCCAGCACCCTGAACCATCGCTCAGTCGGCGACGACTGCCCGTTGCCAGTGATCGCTGGCGATCTGAAGGACTGGACAAAAAGCGACTGGCTGAAGACCAGCCTGACCCCATACGGCCAAGCCGCCGCCGTCGTGCTGCGGGCCGAAAGCTAAAGCTGTTTTCAAACAAGTTCTCGGTCGCACCCTCCGGCCAAACCTCAGGCTTGGCGGATGAAGTGGGCGGCATAACTCCGCACCTCCTGGCCGTTCAGCACATGCACCGTCCGCAGTTGCTGGACCAGGGGGTCGTTGAATTGGGCCAGCGGGATATGGACCAACTTCTTGCCGAACCTGCGGGCGAAACGCCGCCAGGCAGCCAAGGGGGCTTGGGGAGCAACCAGGGCGACATGCTTGCCTTGGGCATGCAGGCAAGCCGCTAGTACCAGACGATCTTCCAGGGTATCGGCCAGGTCCAAGGCCGGGTCTTCCCAGATGTCGGGGATAGGCCGGGGCGGGAAGAGGAACATCGCCCCACCGTAGGTAGCTACCGCCACCCCCGGCCCAAGCATTTCCCGACGAAAGTCGGTGGCGAAGAAGGCCAGGGTCGATTCCTCCGCGTGCTCGGCGAACCAGGTCGTCCGCCAGCCGTAGTCGCGAGGATCGGCCTGCTTTTCAAAAAGCATGACGCAGGCGTCGACTTCACCGACGGAGGGGGGCTGGATTTTGACGTACAGGTCCCCGTCATACCAGTGCCGCATCGTCTCGCGCATGTCGAGTCCATCCATGAGGCTGGTGGTGAATTTCTCGCTGCGGGCCAGGTCGGCCCCCAAGGCCGCCCTGGCTCGTTCCACCACGCGGTTGCGGAAACTTTCGATCCGAACATCTTCCGGCGGCCAGGAGCATTGGCGATAAGGGTTCCAGCGCATCTGCCATTGGTGGCTATCGTGACGCAGCGGCTTGCGAGTCAAATCGATGGTCCGCCATTGCTGCGGGGGGCCCTCGAGCCGATTGGCCAGGCGAAGCACTTGACCATCGGGGAGCCGCGCCTGGTCGATCCCTAGCGTCACTTCCGGCCACGGCAGCTCGTCGCGGAAGGGGTAGTGCCGGGCTAGCTCGACCAGATGGATAGCGTACTGGTCACCCAGAATCTGCTTGGCGGCCAATACCAGGGTGTAAAGATCGGGGGTTAATCGCCGATCGAGCAGCGTCAGGTTGCGGATGTACTTGAGGCATTGGGAAAGGAGCAACGGGGTGATCCGCCGACCACGCGGTCCGAGATCCGCCTGATAGGAAGTCCGAGCCGACATCAACAATCGCTTGATGCCATCGATCGCCGGGAGTTGCTGGTCGACAGCCAACTGCTGCCGAGCTTCCTCATAGACGCCGGTGATGTACGGTAATTCCCCTAGCAAGAAGAGCAGCGTCTGCTCGGCCACGGTGTAAACCTCCGGTTCCACCACTGGCTCGGGCGAGGGGATGGATGGGGAAGGATCGCGATAGACCTGCCGCAGCCATGGCCAATGCTGCAGGGAACAGAGAGCCACCACCTGGTCGAACTGGCTGGTCAGCCGCCGCAGTTCCGCCGCCATATGCTCGATCCGCTGCCAGGCTTGCTCCGAAGCCGGGGCCGGCAGGTGAGGCATGACGCTGGCGGCGAAGGTTTCCAGCGAAACTTCGCGCAGGGCGAACGGATCTGGGGTCAGGGAGGCATCGGGCTCGTAGACCCCGACCTCGAGATCGATAAAGCGGAGCGGCAGGTGCTCCCCCAAAGCGAAGCGGATAGCGGTGATGACACTTTGGCTCGGATCGATCGGTACATAGCTGGAAGCGGGCTCGTCGATAGTCGCGTCAGCAACCTCGTCGTCGCGATCATCGTCCTGGCGTTCATCTGCCTCTTCCGACTCGTCCAGTCCCCCTCCCTCGAACGAGCGAGCCCAACCGGCGAAAGGGCCCTCGCCAACTGAAGGCGATGGCGGCTGGATCACGATCGACGGACTCGGCAGGCGCAACACGGCCTGGCACACCCTTTCGCCGAACGACGGCGGGAGCGGGACGGTCAGGCAGCGGCAGGGGTGCTGCAACAACCACTGCTCCACCGCCCGCGCATAGGGACCGCTGCCATGGACCACCGGTAGGATGGTCAGACGATCGTCGACACGGAAACAATCCAACGCGGTCGGTTGGGGATGGGACACAGCGGCTCAAGCTCCAGCGGAATGGGTCAACCGGCGTTCAGCCGACCAGCTCCATCCGTTGCGAAGCCGGTTGCGGTGGGAGGTCGCGCCAGCTCATGGTGGTGCGGTGAGGCTCCAAAGCCGCCAGCGCCGCACTGAAGGCCGGGTCGCGTTCGGCTCGGATCTCGACCGCGGCTCCGGTCACCGGATGTTGAAAACTCAACGAGACCGCCGACAACATCATCCGATCCGAGCTCAGGTAGCGATTCCAAAAGAGATTATAGCGTTCGTCGCCGTGGCGGTAATCGCCGACAATCGGATGGGCCACCTGTTTCAGGTGCCGTCGGATCTGATGCCAGCGCCCGGTGCGCGGCGAGGCTTCGATCCAGGCGAAGCGGCTGGTCGGCCGACCGTCGATATCCCAAGGAACCTCATACCAGCCGATGGTCGTGTACAGGGTGAGGGCCGGTTGCCTTGGCTGGTCGATGCGCAGCGGTTGGTTGCCGGCGACCGCGTCCGGCGTCAGCAGCGGGTAGGGCAGCGAGCCTTCCGGGTACGTCCAGCCGCGGACCAGCGCCTGGTAATGCTTGGTCACCTGCCGTTGGCTGAAGAGTTCCACCAAGGCGGCCGCAGCCGCTGGCGAGCGGGCGAAGACGACGATCCCCGAGGTCGGTTGATCGAGGCGATGTACCGGATACACCCGTTCCCCGACCTGATCGCGAAGCGTCTGCAAAAGGAAAGGGGGCAGCGCCTTCTCACCCGCCCCGCGATGCATCATCATCCCGGCCGGTTTATTGACCGCCAAATACCAGGCATCGCCGTAGAGGATCGGCAGCGGCCGCCCGCTCCCGATCACCGGGGCGAGGGCCGGGTCGCGATCCGGCTGGTCCTGACTTTTGTAGAGGCTCATTTCCGGTATGCTGTACAGAGGGTCCTGAGGTTCGGACATCCTAGTATCTCTCCAGCTCGAGAAGCAAGGCATGCGTCGCGGAATAGCCGTAGCACCGGGAATCGCCATCGGTACGGCGTATTGCATCCACGAAGTCTTCGTCAACCCCGAGCGTCGGCGGATCGACCGCAACGATATCGATGAGGAGTTGGCCGCCTTCGAACGGGCCCGGCAGGTTTCGCTGGTAGAGTTGAAAACCCTGCAAGCCAAGGCCCTCAAGCAGTTGGGAAAACCGGCCGCCTCGATCTTTGCTGTCCAGGAAACGATCCTCCACGACGCGACCTTCACGCAACGCATTCGCCATGGGATTCGCGACCAGTTGCTCACCAGCCAGGCGGCCTTGGCCAAGCTGCTCGAGCATTACCAAGGCTTGATGGACAAGCATCAGGACGATCTCTTCCGCGACCGGATGGCCGACATCCGCGACGTGGTCATGCGGCTAACCAGCCATCTCAGCGAAGCCCTAAAAGAAGAGTCTGGCGCCTTGCAGGGACCGATCGTGGTGGTCGCCAACGAACTGTTGCCCAGCCAAGCCATCATGATGGGGGAGCGGGTGATCCACGGCATCGTCAACCAGGCAGGCGGACCGACCAGCCACGCCGCGATTATCGCCCGCAGCCGCGGTATCCCGGCGGTCAGTGGTGTCCATAACATCCTCAAGCAGGTCCACACCGGCGATACGATCGTCGTCGATGGAAGCCAAGGCCATGTCCTGGTCAATCCAGGGGCGGAAACATTGGCCGCGTACCGCAAACTGGAACGCGAGTATTTCAACCTCCGCGATCGGTTGGCCGACAATCGCGATCGACCAGCGCTGACGGCCTGCAGGACCCCGCTCCAGTTGCTAGCCAACATCAATGGCTTGGCTGATACCCAGGCAGCCCGCGCTCAGGGAGCCGATGGGGTAGGGTTGTACCGAACCGAGTACCTCTACCTGACTTCCCAGGATATCCCGGATGAAGAAGCGCAGTTCGAGAACTACCGGGCGGTGATCGCCTCGGCCCCGCACAAGAGCGTGACGATCCGCACCTTGGACATCGGCGGTGATAAATCGATCCCCTTCTTGAATCGCGGGAACGCCGAATCGAATCCCTTCATGGGGCTGCGTTCGATCCGTCTGTCGTTCGCTCACCCCGAACTGTTCATGACGCAGGTGCGGGCCATCTATCGGGCCGCCTCGCCGCGTTGTTCGCCGGGGAGCAAAGTCAAGCTTCTCTTTCCGATGGTCTCGACCTTCGAGGAGTTGCGGCGACTGCGGAGCTTTTGCCGCAAGGCGGTTGTCAGCTTGCAGCGTGATCGGAAAGCCTTCGGTCGACCGCAATTCGGGATGATGATCGAAGTCCCGGCTGCGGCCATGATGATCGACCAATTGATCGGAGCTGTCGACTTTGTCTCCATCGGCTCCAACGATCTAATCCAGTACCTGATGGCCGCCGATCGCGATAACCCGCAAGTCAGTTCCCTCTGCGAACCGCTGTCGCCGGCCGTTTTGCGGGTGCTCGAAAGCGTGATCCGCACCAGCCAAGCCGGCCATCGCGAAGTAACCCTCTGCGGCGAAATGGCCTCGCAGCCGGCAGCCTTCGTCTTGCTGCTGGCGATGGGCTTGCGGCGCTTCAGCATGAGCCCGGCCTTCATCCCCTCGATCAAGGAACTCGCCTCCTACATTTCACTGGAACAGGCTCAGTCGATTTTGAAGAAGGCGCTGCGCGAGCGCGAAACGCGCCGCATCAAGCGGATGATTCATGAGCAGTTGTTGCAGCTCGCCCCGCAACTGGGTCCTTTGATGACGCTCGAGCAGTAGCGAGCCAGGGATGCTGGAACCGCCCAACCCGTTCTCCACCTGCTTTGTCCGACCGGGCGCGCTCGGCTACCGACGGCATGACGCCGGGTGCCTGGAAAAGCTGGTCGATGACTTCTTTGACCGCTATTGCGGCTGGGCGGCGGTGGTGGGGCCGCACGGCAGCGGCAAGTCTACGTTGCTCGCCGATTGTCAGCCGCATCTGAACCGTTACACGCGGCTGCTCCCCTTCCGCTTGTCGACCTCTGCCCGCGACGCCCAGGCGATCTGGCAAAGCCACCCGCAATGGTCGCCGTCGACCACCCTCATCATCGACGGTTACGAACAACTCCAGCCATGGTCGGCCTGGTGCCTGTTGCAAGCGGTTCGCCGACGTGGGGCCAAGCTGCTGGTGACCGCCCATCGGAAGCCGTGGGGCTTCCCCACCCTCTGGGAAACACACGTCGATGAGGGGCTGGCCGCGGAATTGCTCCATCACCTGCTGCGGCATCGGCCCGACCTCCGCCAGCAGCCGGACCTCGAGCAAGCCTGGGGAGCGGCCCGGCAACGCCATCCCTCGAACCTGCGGGAAACGTTCATGAGCATGTACGACTGGGTCGAAGACAAAAAACAAAAACGGCCCGCCAGTCGCTAGGACTCGCAGGCCGTTTGAGTGACACCTTGTCTCTATGACTCAGCCTACGCGATTCGCCTTAGCGGATCGTCGACGAGCTGACCTGAATGACACGGCGCTTGTTGTTCAAGTAAGCGGAAGGATCCACCACTGGAGCCGGGGTGGCTGCTGGAGCAGCGGCCGGGGCGGCGGCGGGAGCAGGCGAGCTGCAGGTGCTGCAAGGAGCGGCACACGCATCGCAAGCGGATTCATCGCAACCAGCCTTCTTATGGCAGCCGAAAATCTTCGACAGCAGACCGCAGTGCTTCTTGCGGCCGCAACCGCTGTCGCAAGCGGCAGCGGCGCAAGGATCGCAGCCAGCCAACTCAGCCCCACAGCTCGGGGCGCAACCGTTGCCGCAAGCAGCCATTTCGGCGCCGCAGCTCGGGCCACAACCGTTGCCACAAGCAGCCAGTTCGGCGCCGCAGCTCGGGCCACAACCATTGCCGCAAGCAGCTGTTTCAGCGCCGCAGCTCGGGCCACATCCGTTGCCGGCAGCACAGCCACTATCGCAGCTGGACTTGCAAGGTAGCGACAGGGAGCACAGGTCCGCCTTGATCGCCTTGAGCAGGCCCATCAAAGGCTTCTTGCGGCAACCGCAAGAAGGAGCTTCGACGCCACACGAGGGTCCGCAGGCACCCATTTCCGCACCGCAGCTCGGTCCGGCACCGTTGGCGCACGGATCGCAAGCAGCCAGCTCAGCCCCACAGCTGGGGCCACAACCGCTGCCGCAGGCCGCCGTTTCGGCGCCGCAGCTTGGTCCGCATCCAGCCATCTCCGAACCGCAGGATGGTCCACCGACCGAAGTGTCACAGCAGGTGCTGGTACAGCCGGAGCCTTTTCCACGCAACATCCGATCGAGAAGATCGAAACCAAAGCTTTGGCTAGTCAAGCTGGCTCCGAGAATCATCGATCCAACTAAGAATTTGAGTTTCATCGAGTTTTATCTCCCTAATTCGATGTTCGACTTCGCTTGGCCATTGGGCACGTGCCTGCATAGTCAGGCGGAGACCGGTTTCGACGCACGAAGCCGCCGTCGAAAGCGCCCTCAACCAGGCATGGCCTTAACTGCAGCGGACGGATCCGTCGCAGTCGACTTCGTTGACCTTTCGCCACCTTGCTCGCATCCTAATCGAGCTCGATCACTACTGAGGCAACGTCCCGTCGATCGAGGGATCGACGTGGCCGAAGCGTCTCGAGCCCCACCTTCCATGGGCAGCTGACTCGAGTAGTCATTCTGGGTCCTACCATCCCGATAGGTGTTGGGCTGCACGAATCAGCCCAACCCCGGGATGGTTCACGGGAAGGTATCGGCGCAGCTTTCGAATCCCCTTGAGGACGCCGAAGGATTTTTCCGGGCCCGCGTTCACGCCGCAAGCGGTTGAAAAATCTTGGCGGATTCCATCTTTAACGCTTGTGCGCGACGTTCGGCCGCAAAGTCTTCCCGGCTTCTCAAGTCCGGGGGCTAACGCGACCACCGTCCTCGTGGCCTGCAACTACACCATCCCCATTTGATTCAAAAGAAACGATCGATAGATATTCGCCAGACGCTACAGTTTGTCGCGCCTCAGCCAGCGGAGGGGAGCGAGCCGGCCAGGTACGACCGCGAAACATCCAAGTGAAACCGCCCCTCGATGGCTGCCCGTCCCAGCAACAGCCGGAATCCCATGCGGCGGCGGTTGGTCAACGTCAACTCGATTTGCCAGGAACTCCAGCCAATTTCCATCGGCGTCGCGATCACCGGCCGATGGCTTACCAGGCCGTTGGAGGAACGGATATCGCGATAGCCGAGCAAGGGTGCCTCGACGACCGAACCAGCCAGCGACAAATCGACATCGCTATAGACGGTGAACCGCACCCAAGGCTGGCGACGGCGGCGGAACTCCTCGATCACCATCGCGTCCAAAGAACTGCAGCGGGCCCCGCTGTCGATCTTGGCCTCGATGAACTTCAGCCCCAATTGGGGCAAGGCGACCCATTCGCGCCAGCCGAGGAAGGGCCGAAGAGAGCCGCTAGCTTCCGAAGCTCCCCCGACCATCGCCCCTGACTCCGTCGGGCGATTTCCCGAATCAAGGCGACGCTTCATATTCAGTTGGGAGGCGGGGGGAAGAGCAAAACAACATCGGAGGAGCTACGCAGGAGGAACAGGCTGACCAAGCTGCCTGAGTATCTCCATTGTAAATAGCCCCGACCCATGCCCATCGGAAAAATCGATGTTATAGGCATAATTCCCCACCGGAGTCATGCGGGTGATTTTCAACGGACGAGCCTCGGCCGGTGCCAGCACCGGTAGCCTCCCCTTGGGCTTGTCGGCGGCCGCCCGCTGTTTTTCCCGACAAGTCGCACACGGGCAAGCCTCGCGCAGGACGGCGATCCGGGTCCGCAGGACGGCGCCATCACTCCACGTAATTTGCAGGCTCACATCATCGATCAAGCTCAAGGCGACAGGCTGCAACATGCTCAGACATCCAGACGGCGGCGAAGGAAGGTCTTGCGGGGGGCGGTCGCCGTCGCGGCCGAGGCGGCGGGCCACTTCCCGTATCTCCCATGATGAGGCTGGGGTACCGGCGTCGAGCTATCGCCGTCGATGTTGCCCAAATACTGGCGCCGCACCTCGGGATGTTGCTTGACATCCTCCGGACTCCCTTCGCACAACACCACTCCCTTGCTGATGACGTAACAGCGATCGACTGCTGCCAGGATTTCGCGGGCGGCATGGTCGGTGATCAGGATCGCAATCCCGGCGTCAGCCAATTTCTTGATGACTTCCTGGATGCTCTGCACCGTCACCGGGTCGATGCCGGCAAAGGGCTCGTCGAGCATGATAATCTTGGGATCGGAAACCAGGCAACGAGCGATCTCCAGCCGCCGCCGCTCGCCACCCGAAAGCTTGGAAGCGAGGGAATGGCGGATATGCTTGATATCGAACTGCCCCAGCAATTCTTCGGTCCGTTGCCGTCGGGCTTTTCGAGGGACTCCCAGCAATTCCAGCATGCAGGAGATATTCTGCTCCACCGTCAGCTTGCGAAAAACGCTCGACTCCTGGGGCAGGTACCCCATCCGCCCTTCCTTGGCCCGACGGAACATCGGCCAATCGGTGACATCCAAGCCCCCCAGCTCGACCTTGCCGCGGTCGGGAATGACGATACCGCAGGTCATGCGGAAACTGGTCGACTTGCCGGCACCGTTGGGGCCAAGCAAACCGACGATTTCTCCCGGCCCCACCCGAAGGCTGACCCCACCCACCACGCGTCGTCGACCGTAGGTTTTCTCCAACCCGTTGACTCTCAGGACATCACCGCTCATCGATGCTCCGCTCATGTTGCTAAGGCTGCCGACGGGGACCCGCGATCTACCGGCACGCCGTGGGCTATACCAAAAGCCGGAGGGCGAAGGCTAGAGACGATCGCTGAACAGGGCTGGCTTTGCTGGCATTCCGCCGTTGCCGGGAGGAACTGGGCCGCTCCCAGGCTCGCGCACGCAGGTCCCACGCCGCAAGCGGTGCTTGGCCCCTCTGGCAACGATGGTCCCACCCCGCCCCCGGCGGCTTTCCCGGGGCTACAGCGGCAAAGCGCTGGCTACCAACAAAAAAGCCGAAGCCTCCGGGGGAAGAAGCTTCGGCTGGGAAGACTTTCGAACAGGGCTGCATGCAAGCAGCTACACGCTGGCTGGTTCGGCCGGTTCAGCCGGCTCGGAAGGGCTACCGCGATTCTCGCCTTTGAATTCCAGGCGGATCACCTTGTCGTCATCCCCCTTGATGGCAGAAACGACGATGGTGTTCTTCCCTTCAAAGGTCCCGCGCAACAACTCTTCAGCCAACGGATCCTCGACCCGCTGCTCGATGGCCCGGCGAAGTGGCCGCGCCCCATAGTCGAGGTTGGAACCCTTGTTGATGATGAACTCTTTGGTCTCATCGGTCAGCAACAGTTCGAAGCCACGTTCCTTGAGCCGTTCGCGAACTTTCGCCAGTTCGTAGTCGATGACTTTCTTGAGATCCTCTTTGGTCAAGTGCCGGAAGATGATGGTGTCGTCCAAGCGGTTGAGGAACTCCGGACGGAAAACCCGCTCGATCTGGTCCATCACCCGAGCCTTCATGCTCTCGTAGGAAGCATCGCCGTCGGGTCGCTGAAAACCGAAGGCGGATTCGTTCTTGATCGCATCGGCCCCGGCGTTGGTCGTCAAAATCAAAATGGTGTTGCGGAAGTCGACGTTGCGGCCGAAGCTATCGGTCAAGCGTCCTTCCTCCATCACCTGCAACAGCATGTTGAAGACATCGGGATGGGCCTTCTCGATTTCGTCCAGCAATACCACCGCATACGGGCGGCGCCGAATCTTCTCGGTGAGCTGACCACCTTCTTCGTAGCCGACATATCCCGGAGGGGCTCCGATCAGCCGGCTGACATTGTGCTTCTCCATGTACTCCGACATGTCGATATGCACCAGCGCGTCCGAATCGCCGAACAAGCTCTCGGCCAAAGCTTTGGCCAGCAACGTCTTACCGACCCCGGTCGGCCCGGCGAAAACGAAGCAGCCGGTGGGCCGTTTGGGATCCTTGAGCCCGCTGCGACTGCGGCGAACCGCCTTGGCTACCGCGGCCACTGCCTGCTCCTGGCTGACCACCCGCTTGTGCAGTTCGGCTTCCATATTCATCAGCCGCACCGAGTCCTCGGTCGACAGGCGGGTCAACGGGATGCCGGTCATCTTGCTGACAACTTCGGCGATTACGTCCTCATCGACCAACCCATCGGTTTCACGGCTCTTGTCTCGCCACTCTCGCGTGATCTGCTCCTTCTTGCGCCGCAGTTTATCGGCCGAGTCGCGCAGGTTAGCAGCTTTCTCGAAATCCTGGTTGGCGACCGCCTCTTCTTTTTCCTTATTGAGCTTCTCCACCTGTTCGTCGATATCCTTAAGATCGGGCGGCTTGCTCATCGATCGCAAACGAATCCGAGCGCCAGCTTCATCGATGACGTCGATGGCCTTGTCCGGCAAACAACGCGCAGTGATGTAACGCTCGCTCATCTCGACCGCCGCCGTGATGGCTTCGTCGGTGATCTTCACCCGGTGATGCTCTTCATACCGCTCGCGGAGCCCCTTGAGGATCGCGATGGTCTCATCGGTGCTTGTCGGTTCTACGGTGATCTCCTGGAAACGGCGGGCCAGGGCGTTATCCTTCTCGATGTACTTGCGATACTCATCGAGGGTCGTCGCCCCGATGCACTGGATTTCTCCCCGCGACAAGGCCGGCTTTAAAACGTTAGCGGCATCGATGGCACCCTCGGCACCACCTGCTCCCACCAGCGTGTGCAGCTCGTCGATGAAGAGGATCGTATTCCGCGCCCTCCGCACTTCATTCATCACCGCCTTGATGCGTTCCTCAAACTGACCGCGATACTTGGTACCAGCCACCATCATCGCCAGGTCCAGCACTACGATCCGCTTGTCGGCCAGGATCTCGGGCACCTCGCCATTGATCACCCGCTGTGCAAAACCTTCCACAATTGCGGTTTTACCGACCCCGGCTTCACCCAGCAAAACCGGGTTATTCTTGGTGCGTCGACAGAGGATTTGGATCGCCCGCTCGATTTCGCGCTGACGGCCAATCACCGGATCCAGCTTGCCTTGTCGAGCCAGCTCGGTGAGGTCGCGACCGAAACTATCCAAGGCCGGGGTCTTGCTCTTACTCCCCTTGGCCGCCGTCCCGCTTTCGCTGGTGCCGCCAGCCGAACTGCTCTCGCGTCCGCCACGCTCACCCCCACCTTCGCCACCTTCCATGCCATGCCCCAGCAGATTGAGGACTTCTTCGCGAACATCTTCCAGCTTCATCCCGAGATTCATCAAGACCTGAGCGGCGACCCCTTCCTGCTCGCGGAGCAACCCCAACAGGATATGCTCGGTCCCCACATAGTTGTGGTTCAGGTTCCGCGCCTCCTCCATCGAATACTCGATCACCTTCTTCGCCCGCGGAGTCTGCGGAAGCTTGCCAATCGTGACCATCTCTGGCCCGCTCTGCACCAGCTTTTCTACTTCCAAGCGAATCTTGCGAAGATCGACATCGAGGTTTTTCAGCACGTTGGCCGCGACACCACTCCCTTCCTTCACCAGCCCCAGCAAGATGTGCTCGGTGCCGATGTATTCGTGGTTAAAGCGCTGCGCCTCCTGATTGGCCAGCTGCATAACCTTTCGCGCGCGATCGGTGAATCGTTCGTACATGATGAAAACCTTCTCTTCTAAAATCCACGGATGGCTTGAGGCCGGGAATGAGCAAGAGTAGACCGCAAATCCTGTTCCACTGTATCAGCGATGTCAAATTGGCACACTAAAAAGGAGATCGGCTTACCGATCCTATCGATTGTACGGCTTCCCGCCGAAGGCCCCCATGGTACCGGTTATTTCAGCGCGATGGCAGGGGAGTGCCCACCGCGGCGAACGCAGGCCAGCCGGCGATCCTCGCTTCAAGAAGCATCTGGTGATTCTCCCTCGCCAACCGCGGCGGGGACCGAACATTTGCGACGCTCCCTGGCGATCTCGTCGCACCAAACCGCGGCCCGATCAAACCGCTCCAGCCGGTCCAAACACTCACCCGCCTGACGGGTTCTTCCCGTTCGTCTCAGGACGCTGGCCAGCAGCAAGGCCGCTTCGATATCTTCGCGTCCGCTGCTCAAGATCCGATGCAAGCTTACCTCAGCCTCGAGATACTCGCCGCGGAGGTAATCGGTCTGCGCTAATGCTAGCAAGGCTTCGTCCGACGGTTCAGGCGACGCGACCGTCGGGTGTGCCCCCCCCCAGAGCGTACGGAAGAAGGTGATCGAGGCGGCTATCAGGATCCCTATCCATAGGCTCCACACCAGCCATCGGGCTAACCATTCAGGCCAGACCAACGTCGCGAGCAAGGCAATATCCAGCAGGGTTCCAAAGAGGATGGCGACGAGCAGCCCGTAAAGCTCCCCTCGATACCACAGGCTGGTCCAGCCGGGCCACCAGCCTAAAAGACGCACCATCCCCATCACCGACTCGCTCTCCCAGGACGCAGCAGATTCCGTATCCCAGGCTGGATAACGAAATCGGCCACCTCGACGCAAGCCAGGTATCGCCGCTAGGGACGCTGCAGGAGCTTTTCCAACATGCCGCGGATGACTTCCAGCTCCTCCTCGAGCTCGTCGAGCTCCTCAAGGATCTCGTCGTCATCATCGTCGTCGTCATCGTCGCTTGGGGGCTGAGGTAGCTTCTCAGCAGATGGCTTCCCCTCCCCTGGGGCTTCAGCCCCCTTCTCGACGGCAACATCCTCCTCCGGCCTTTCGGCAGCTCGCTTACCCCGGCGTGTCTGCCGGGCTGTCTCCGCCGATTGACGCAGGGCTTGAGCCGCCTGCTCGGCCATCTCCGCCATCTCCTCGGCCGAACCGCGGAAGGGGAACTGCTGCCGCATGCTTTGCCAATCGCCAGGGTTCATCAGCCAGGCTTGCGGCGGTGGCGACATGTTCATCCCGGGCATCATCGGGAAATCGACGGCCCCCGACGACTCCGGCCTGACCTTCACCGAACGGATCGCCTCCGTCTCTCCCTCGCCGGAAGCGACCTTGAGCTCGACCGCTTTACCCGCCTTGCCAGCCTGTTGGATGATTTCGGTCACCTCTTCCACCGAGGGAACCGGCTCGCCATCGATCGCCAGCAGCCGATCGCCAGGCTGAATTCCAGCTTTGGCGGCCGGCGAATCATGGAAGACCGTGGTGGCCACCATGGCCTGGGTTTTCTCATCGACACTCAACGCAACGCCGATGCGAAAACGACTGGCCTTGGCCCATGGCTGACGCTCCCACTCCTCCACGGCTTGCCGAAGTTTGTCGAACAACCTCGCTGCCAACTCGCTGTCCAGCCGCTCGTCATCCAGAGCGCGGTCGATGGCCTGCAGCAACTGCTCCTTGCGCTCGGCGGTCAAACTCCCCGGCATGAAGGCACCGCGAAAAGGTGGTGGCGGCGAGAAGGTGTAGACCTGATAAGGATCGGCCCCCGAGGATTGCATGACGATGCCAGCCTGCCCCCCAGCCTCTCGACGGTGCGCGCGGAGGATATCGATAGCCTCCTTCCGCGCGTCCTCGCGCACCCCGCGATCGCGGAGCAATTGATCGACCTTCTCGATCGCCTCGTCCAACGCTCGCCCGTCCAGCCCGTGAACACGGAAGGCCTGGACCCGCATCGGTTGCTCGCCGCGCGGGGCGGGTTGTCTGGCCGAGTTCTCCTTGACCGACGGCACCTCACGCGTCGCCGGGCCGCCTTCGGCCGGCAAGGAAGGCTCCTCCGCCCACACCGGCCAAGCCGTTCCGAGGGCCACCGCGGCCGCTCCCACCCACCTGCCTATCGATGAATAACATCCGCTTCTCATGATACGAAAGCTCCTTTCGCTCTCAAATTTCCGTTGGAGACGACACTCGCCATGGCAACACATCCTTCGCCCTTTCCACGCAGTCCCGACCGAGGCGACCGCTCAACCTCGGCGATCGGCCGATTACTGACCGATCGACCGGACGTTCCATTGGTTGATCGGCACAATCATCGCCCGCCCATCCGGCAAGCGGCTCTCGAGCATTTCGGGCTGCCAGTCGACCTGAAGCCCACGCTCCCGCAGTTGCTGGTTCCAGGCCTGCACTTGCCGCCGCTGCTGCTCCATCATCTGCTGGACATGGTCGGGTCCGACCTCCAAAACCGGCCATCCGATGGTCGAGGTTGGATCGATGACACCGTCGTCGCTAGCCAACCGCAATTCACCGATCGGTCGAGGCGGCCCAACGGCCGGCTTCGACGACGCCCCCCGGTCCGTCCGCTCAGCGGCAGCGACCGCCGCCGTATCGACCCCACCAACTTCCGGACGCACCTTGGCCAAGACCTCCGCCGAGCCCGCTTGGCTGGAGCCCGACCGGTTCCAGCGATAACCGCTAGAAAAGCCCACGGCCAGCAGCAGGCAGGCCGCTAGGGCATACCCCATCGACCGCCAGCCAGTAGCCCCCGACCGATGCAAGGTGAGGTCGGCCTGCGCTGGCGAAAGAGAAACCTCTTGCCTCGGTTCCGACGAAGCCACCGTTTCCGGCTTGGAAAAATGTTGCCGAAAGGCTTGCTCCTCCAACAACGCCAGGGCCAACGACCGCCACGGCTCGAGGGCATCGCCAAGCTTCAGCAGCAGGCGACGCCGCTCCTCATGGCTGAGCTCACCGTCGACCAACCGTTGCCATTCCATCCTGTCCATCATCTTTTGATAACTCATCGCGCAAAGCCTGTCGGGCACGCAGCAACCGATACTCTACCGTCTTGACCGTGGTCCCAAGATGTTCCGCGAGTTCGCGATATCCCCAGCCTTCGGTATACTTCAGCATCAGGATCTGACGGTCGCCTTCGGGCAGACGCCGCATCGCCCTTCCAAGTTGCTGATCGCTCTCCTGTCGGAACAACCATTCGCCCGGGGTCGATTTCTCGAGGCCGGCGGCCTCGCCGTATTCGGCGGTGAAGCCATCGAGCAACTTGCGCCTCCGCCCAAGATGCCGCCGATAGTTGATGACTTTACGCACCGCGATCCGATACAACCACGGGGCCACTTTTTCGGGACGATCAGGACGATGAGGCTGGCGAAGGACGGCCACCGCCACCTCCTGAAGCACATCGTCTACCGCGGACGCATCGGACAGCCGCGAACGGATCACGGTCCCCAGCCACGAACGGTGCTGGGCCAATAGTTCGCCCCAATCCAACGGCTCCCAAGCGGGCTGCCTGGCTTCCAGGGCGGTTGGGGTGATCTCAACAATCGCCATCACATCCTTTGTCGTCATCGCCGTCAAGTTTACCTCGCGGGCTCCCCCGTTTAGTCACCGGCCGACGTCCCTCCCCTGGAAAACGCTCTCGAAAAACCGAGATTTTCTCCCGGAGCACCGATGAAAACCGCCGGTCGCCCCAAGCTCTTGATTGCGAAGGGCTGCTCGACCAATCACAATAAGCTTTCGCAGCTGGCGTCCGGCTGTCAACCGTTCCCCTTCCCGCGAAGCCTCCTACCGGCGGGATGTTGCCCACACTTTGGACCTCCTGAGCCGCCCTCATGCCCCCCCTCCTTCGGCTCGTCATCCTCGCCCAGATCGGATGGACGCTCCCCTGCCTGAGCGGTTGCCAACCCGCCTCGCCAGCCGCCGCCGGGGGGCGAGGAGCCGTCGCGGCTCGAGCTGAGAGCATCGTGGCAGGGGAGGCTATCACGATCCAGCCCGAACCCTGGGCCGAGCTGGTTCGGGTCCAAGGATCGCTCGATGCCGACGAAGTCGCTGCTATCGGTGCCAAGGTAGCGGGTCGCGTCGTGCGGGTAGCGGTCGACTTGGGGGACGAGGTCGCCGCCGGTGCGGAGTTGGTGGTGGTCGATAATCATGAATACCAGCTGCTGGTCGAACAAGCCGATGCCGAATTGCGTCAAGCCCGATCGGTGGTTGGACTTCGCGACGGCGACCCGCTGGACAAGCTCAATCCGGACAACGCTGCCACCGTCCGCGAAGCGACGGCCATCCACCAAGAGTCGTTGAAAGCGGTCCAGCGCATCCGCCAACTGGCGGAGGAGAACGCGGTCAGTGAATCGGACGTCGAACTGGCCGAATCAGCCGAAAGTGTCGCCGCCGCTCGACTGACCTCGGCCTACAACGGGGTCCGCGAAAAGATCGCCATGATCGCCGCCCAGACAGCCCAGTGGGAGCTGGCCAAGCAGAACCTGGTGGATACGGTCATCCGCGCGCCGTTTGCCGGAATGATTCAACGCCGCGAAATCGCCGTCGGCAGCTATGTCCAGCCTGGCCAGCCGCTGTTTACCCTGGTCCGCGTCGACCCGGTCCGTTTCCGCAGCGCCGTCCCCGAGCGGCACGCCCATCGTCTGCAGCTGGGGCAGGAAGTCCGAATCTCGCTAGCCCTCAGCCGACAGCAACGATCGGCCAAGATCACCCGCATCAGCCCGACCCTCGACCCGCTCAATCGCTGCCTGACCTTCGAAGCCACCATCGAAAACGCCGATCATAGCTTGCGGGCAGGGTTGTTCGCCGAAGCCGATGTCGTGCTCGACTCCCACGCCTCCGCCATCGTCATCCCCCAGGCTAGCCTGTTGCGTTTTGCCGGGGTCGACAAAGTCTGGAAGATCGAAGGCGAAGAGGTGCGAGAACAGATTGTCCGGCTCGGTCGCCAAGAAGCCGGTCGCTGCGAAATCCTCGATGGCCTCCAAGCTGGCGATCGGATCCTGCGCGACGCGACCGCCGGCCGCACCGGTCGGTACCGCCCAGCGGACTCCCCCCCGGCTGACGATCAAGAAACCTAGTGTTTTGCCAGGAGCTCCGCGCCGATGTATTGGCTGGCCGAAATCTGCGTCAAGCGTCCCGTCTTCGCCTTGATGATCATCATGGCGTTGGTCGTGGCCGGAGTCGTCGCCTTCCCGCAACTGGGGGTTGACCGTTTCCCGCGAACCGACCTGCCGACGGTCGATATCCGCACCAGCTATCCCGGAGCCGCTTCGCAGGAGGTCGAATCGGAGCTGACGCAAGTCATCGAAGATGCCGTGGCCACCGTCTCAGGGATCGAGGAACTGCGATCGATCTCGACCGACGGCAATTCGATGATCATTTTGACCTTTGCCCTCCATCGCAATGTCGATGCCGCCGTTCAGGATGTCCGCGACGCCGTCGGCAGCATCCTCGCCCGGCTCCCCCCCAACGTCGAACCGCCGGTAGTCCGCAAGCAAGACACCGAATCGTCGCCGATCATGACGATGGCGGTCTCCGGACCGCGCACCCCGCGCGAGCTCTACTTTTTTGCCGAACGCTATGTCAAGAACGTGATCGAGTCGTCGCCGGGTATCGGGCAAGTCACCATCGCCGGTGCCGCCCCGCGGGCGGTGCAGGTCAACATCGATGCCAAACGCCTGGCCGCCTACCAGCTCTCGATCCTGCAGGTCCGCGAAGCCCTGGTCCGCCAGAATGCGGAGGTCCCAGGGGGCCGTGTCGATGAAGGCTTCCGCGAACGGTCGCTGCGGACCTTGGGGCGGGTCCCCGATTCACGCCAATTCCCGGAATTGGTGGTCGATACCATCCACGGCCAACCGATCCGACTGGGCGATCTGGGTGAAGTCGTCGACGGGACCAAGGAGGTGCGGTCGTTGGCCCGCTTGAATGGGGAACCGGCGGTGGTGGTGCAGGTTCAACGGCAGTCGGGCGAGAATACGGTCCGGGTGATCGAAGCCATCAAGCAGCAATTGCCGCGCTGCGAAAAACTTTTGCCGGACGACATCCGCGTGACCGTCGTCCAGGATCAATCGCGCTACATCTTGGCGGCTTTGCACGAGATCGAAGGGCACCTCATCTCCGGCTCGCTGCTAGCCTGCCTGACGGTGCTGGTCTTCATGAAGTCCTGGCGGTCGACCCTGATCGCGGCCGTGGCCATCCCCGCCTCGATCATCGCTACCTTCGCCTTCATGAAGGCTTTCGATTTTACCCTCAACAACATGACGATGTTAGCGCTCGTGCTGATGGTCGGGGTGGTGATCGACGACGCGATCGTCGTCCTGGAAAACGTCTTCCACGCCATCGAAGAGAAAGGGATGGGGCCCTTCCAAGCCGCCATCGATGGGACCAGGGAAATCGGCCTGGCCGTGCTGGCGACGACCCTCTCGCTGGTCATCGTCTTCTTGCCGGTCTCGTTCCTATCCAGCGTCACCGGCAAGATGCTCTTCGAATTCGGCGTCACCGCCTCGATCGCCATCCTGGTCTCGATGCTCGTCAGTTTTACCTTAACCCCGATGATGTGTAGCCGCTGGTTGAAATCCGCCTCGCCGACCACCGGCGAGCCGGCCCATTCAAGGCAAGGCTTTTATCGGTGGATCGAGTGGTCCTACCTGGGTTGCTTGAAGTTGGCCATGCGCTATCGCTGGCTGACGCTGCTCCTGTGCCTGGCGGTGACCGTGAGCAACATCCCGCTCTATCAGTTGGTCAAGCAGGATTATATTCCGACCAACGTCGACGAATCGGAATTCGAGATTTCCTTGACGGTCCGCGAAGGGGCCAACCTGGCCGCCATGAACCAGGCCATCGCATTGGTCGAAGGCAAAATCCAATCGATCGACGGAGTTGAATTCACCCTGACCACCATCGGTACCCGCGGTACCGGCGGCATCAACAGCGGCAGTATCTACGTGCGGCTCCGCGATGCCCAGGAGCGGACCTTCTCGCTGGAAAGACTCGGGTTGGCCTTGCTCCGTGGCAGCCCGCGCCAAGCCTGGGAAGGGAATTTTTCACAGCAGGAAAAAATGATGGAGGTCCGCAAAGTAGTCAGCGGCCTGCCTGAGGTTCGAGCCGCCGTGCGCAACCTGTCATCGCTGCGTCAAGGCCCACCGGTCGATATCGATTTTTCTATCACTGGTCCCGACATCCTGCAATTGGCTAACTTCAGCGAACGCCTGCGGCAGAAGGCGAGCGAGATTCCCGGGATCGTCGATGTGGATATTACTTTGCGGCTGGATAAACCCGAATTGCTGGTAGCTGTCGACCGCGAACGCGCGGCGGCCCTCGGGGTCTCGGTCCAGGAAATCGCCGACACGCTGCGGGTGGCCGTCGGCGGCGACGACCGCGTCTCGCGTTATCGCGATATCACCGTCGACGATGCCTATGATGTCGAACTGCGGTTGGTCAACGTCGATCGACGCGACACCGAATCGATCTCCCAGCTTTACGTCCGCGTCGATCCCTCGGCACCGCTGGTCGCCGCCCTCCGCCAACCCGGCGTCGCCGCCGAGTCCTCTCCCAACCTCACCCGCATCGACAATGTCATCGACTTCTCATTCCAGGATACGGCCGCCCGCATCGATCGGCTCGACCGTCAGCGGATGGTGGCCATCCGCGCCAACATCGCCCCCGGCTATGCCTTGGCCGATCGTATCGCCGCCTTGCGGGAAACTGCCGAGGAATTGGGTATCCCCGATGGCTTCGATGTCCGCGTGCTGGGCCGCGGCCGCGAATTGGATCGAACGCTCAAGGAATTCTTATGGACGCTGCTGCTCTCGATCGTCTTCATGTACATCGTGCTGGCGGCCCAGTTCGAACATCTGGTGCACCCCTTTACGATCCTGCTGACCCTCCCCCTGGCCATCCCCTTCGGTCTGCTCAGCCTCTACTGGGGTGGTGAAACCTTGAATGTCTACTCGGCGCTAGGGGTGCTCGTCCTTTTCGGTGTCGTCAAGAAAGCCGCCATCCTGCAGGTCGATCAGATGAACGTCTTGCGGGCACAAGGCAAGTCACGGATCGAAGCCATCATGCAATCCAACCGCGATCGCTTGCGCCCGATTCTGATGACCACCATCGCCTTCGTCGCCGGGATGCTGCCGCTGCTGGTCGCCAGCGGGCCCGGGGCCGAAGAACGTCGCTCGATCGCCGTCCTCGCGGCGGGCGGTCAAACCCTCTCCTTGCTGCTGACCCTGATCGCGGTCCCGGTCATCTACTCGTTCCTCGATGATCTGGGTTCCCTCTGGATGAAAAACCCCGCCAGCGAACCAACGGCGACGGACTAACCCCCATACCGCCGCAGCCGCTCGGAAGGTTCGGCGGAAGATGGCGAACGGCAGCGATGGAAGATCGATAGCCCTTCACGCCGGCCTGGGGCGTTTCACCACACTTCCTCTAGGAGCGCAAGCCCTCTTGTGTAGGTAAGACCGGGCGTCTCTCGAACTATGAACGACCGTTAGCGCGGGGCTTGATGGGGAAGTGTTTCGAGTTCTTGATGGCAGTCGCCGGGGACTGGGCTGCTGCTTATTTTCTAAGCGACCTAGCTTGTGCGTCCGAAGCCCTTGAAAAAAGTTCAATCATTTTTTCCTTCGGCGTTAGCTCGTAGATCCGCTCATTTTTCCCAAAGTTCCTCGATCAGATGGCCCCTGCGAGCGAACGTACCACAGCGCTAGCGGCTATCTCTTTGGCACAAGCCTTGCCTAAGAGGTCAATTCGGTTGACGGTGCCTGCTCATTAAGCAGCCGTTGAAAACGGGAGCTCGTGGTAGCAGTCAAAGTTTTTTCGTTCATCTAGGTTTGAAAGGCGGATTCAACATGAGTCGGTGGTATACGTCGTTTCGATGGACAGGGCTGATGCTAGCTCTGATGGTGGTGAGTGTTGGTGCATTGAGCGGCCATTGGGCCTGGGCTCAGGAAGAAGCGGCCGCCGCTGCTGTCGAAGCCGCCGCCGAAGCCCCTGCGGCCTATGTCGGCGACAAGACGGTGAACTTCGCCTTGGTCAACACCATCCTGCTGATCTCGGCAGTGTTGGTGCTGTTCATGCAAGCCGGTTTCGCCTTGGTGGAAGTCGGGCTGAATTGTTCGAAGAACGCGGTCAACATTCTGTCCAAAAATGTGTTGGACCTGGCGATCGGAGTCGTGCTGTTCTTCGGTATCGGCTATGCCATGATGTACCCGGGTTTCTCGGCCGGTGCTCCGGCCGATGGCAGTCAGGAGTACTTCAAGATCGATAGCTCGCGCATCTTTAGCATTCCCGACTGGGATGGAGCGGCTTTCCTGCACCCGCAGATCGATTTTCTGTTTCAAGTCGCCTTTGCCGCGACCGCCGCAACCATCGTCTCGGGCGCAGTGGCTGGCCGGATGAAGTTTCTCGGCTACTTGATTTACACCGCGGTTATCACCGGCTTTGTCTATCCGATCAGCGGCTCCTGGAAGTGGGGCAACGGTTGGTTAGAACCCATCGGCTTCTCCGATTTCGCTGGGAGTGGCTTGGTGCATATGGTGGGTGGCGTGGCTGGTTTGGTGGGAGCTCTGTTCCTCGGTCCACGGATTGGGCGCTTTTCCAAGGACGGCAAGGTCAACGTCTTCCGCGGTCACAACATGACCTTCGTGGCCTTGGGAGTCTTCATCCTGCTGATCGGTTGGTATGGCTTCAACCCGGGTAGCCAGTTTGGGGCCCCCTTGGCCGAGTTGGGGACGGCAGACATCACTGCCTACGGTTTGATCGCGACCAACACGACCTTGGCGGCATGCACGGGTTGCGTGACGATGATGGTCATCGCTTGGGTGATGATGGGCAAGCCGGATTTGGGGATGGCCTTGAACGGGATGTTGGCTGGATTGGTTGGGATCACTGCCAATTGCGAGTGTGTGAGCAACGTGGAAGCCTTGATCATCGGGATCGTCGCCGGCATCGTATGCTATGCGGCCATCATGATCCTCGAGATGTTGAAGATCGATGATCCGGTGAGCGCTTTCCCTGTCCACGGCGCTTGCGGAGCTTGGGCTTTGCTTGCCACCGGGATCTTCGGTGAGGGGAAATCCATCGGCCCGCAGATCACCGGCTTGATAGCGATCTTTGCTTGGACCGCCGTCACCATGGCGATTTGCTTTGGCATCCTCAAGGTAGTCGGACTGCTCCGGGTTTCCGCCGAAGAGGAACTGGCTGGCCTGGATATCTCCGAACACGGGATGAAAGCCTACCCGGCCGATGCCGTCGTCGCACACGGCTAGGATGGCGTGTGCCAGTTGTTCGGACCTTCCACCGATCGATGCTCGCCTTAGCGGGTGTCGATCGGCGTTTTGAACAGCAGGTTCTCCAAGAGCACGGATGGTTAACTTCAGCTCAGCGATGAGCATGAAGAGTACCCTGCGTCCTGGGCAAGTGTCCGCCTCACTTGTTTGGGCCAGGGTATTCTTCTTTATGCGGCAACTCCCAACAGGCTCGGTTTGCGAAAGACGGGGATCAACCCCAGCCGTAGCCACGCTTCGTGGCACGGTGGATGTTCGATGCCGACGCTCGCTCCCCTTCAACTCCAAGCCGTTTGGCCTGGTTCCCCAAGGTCGCGCCGGTGCCAGGAGCGAGTCAGGGTGTGGCGGGCGACAGCTTCGAGCTTCGGGCCGCTTCGTGAGCGTGCTTGCTAGGCCAGGCGAGGGCGATTAGATTCTCAACGGAACGCCGTTTGGCCAATGCAGAGCGGACTGCAAGCCGATGACGTGGGTGTTTAAGGAATTGGCGGGTGAAACTAATAATTGCGATCGTCCAGCCCAGCCGGTTGGAAGCAGTCAAAGAAGCTTTGACCGATGTGGAAGTCTTTCGCTTGACAGTGTTGGATTGCCAAGGCTTCGGGCGACAGAAAGGTCAGGCCGCGAACTACCGCGGTCCAGCCTTCGCTACCAACCTCTTACGTAAGGTCCAGTTGCAGATCGCCGTCAACGAAGAATTTGTCGAGCCGACGATCCAAGCCATCCTCAAGGGTGCCAAGACTTCGGACAAAGGCCAGATCGGCGACGGGAAAATTTTCGTCTTGCCGCTGGAAGATTGCGTGCGGATCCGCACCGGCGAACGAGGGACGGAAGCCATCTGAGCTGGTCGACGAAGGAGCGTTTTGAAGTTGCGTCTTTGGAGTGTGTAACGGTCGAAATCCGCGTTTTTACTAGGTTTTTCGTAACCCGAAGCGTCAGCGAGGGACCCGCGCGGCTGGACGTCATCGATGAGGCAGCGTTATCCCTCGTTCCTACTCGTGGAAGGTGGGGTTTCCGATGATCTCGGGTTACCAATCCGCCGTATCGCTGGCTTTTTCGTGCGCTTCATCCCTCGCTGACGCTTCGGGTTGTGATTGGATGCGTGAGCGCGGTTCATGAATCGAGTCGATGACGAGGACCCAAGGAAGCCATAGAACGCGACTTCTAGAAGCGTCAGCGACAGACCCGCGCGGCTGGCGTCATCGATGAGGCAGCGTTATCCCTCGTTGACGTTGTTTGAAATTGCGGTTTGGGAATGTGTAACGGCCAAAATCCGCGTTTTTACCAGGTTTTTCGTAACCCGAAGCGTCAGCGAGGGCCCCACGCGGCTGGACGTCATCGATGCGGCAGCGTTATTCCTCGTTCCCACTCGTGGAAGGTGGGGTTTCCGATGATCTCGAGTTGCCAATCGGCTTTATCGCTGGCTATTTCGTACGCTTCATCCCTCGCTGACGCTTCGGGTTGTGATTGGATGCGTGAGCGCGGTTCATGAATCGAGTCGATGACGAGGACCCAAGGAAGCCATAGAACGCGACTTCTAGAAGCGTCAGCGAGGGACCCGCGCTGCTGGGGGTCATCGATGAGGCAACGTTATCCCTCGTTCCCACTCGTGAAAGGCGGGGTTTCCGTTGATCTCGGGTTACCAATCCGCCGTATCGCTGGCTTTTTCGTGCGCTTCATCCCTCGCTGACGCTTCGGGTTGGGATTGGACGCGTGAGCACGCCTGCGTTCACCACCACCCGTCTCTTGGGAATTAAAAAACCTGTCTAGCCGCCAAAGTGGGCTTCGATGAGGGTCAGCAGGGTCGCGATGTGCGGCTCGGCGAGCTGGTAATAGACAAACTTTCCTTCCCGCTTGCCGACTAGCAGCCCGCTCCTTTCGAGCAACCGCAAATGCTGCGAGGCGACCGGACCAACGATCTCGCAGGCAGTTGCCAGCTCGCCGACGGTATAGCGCGAATGGCAGAGCAGTTGGAGAATTTGCAAACGCATGGGATGCGCCATCGCCTTGAGGCATTCGACCGCCTGATCCAACTGGTCGCGGTTCATCCATTTTTTAGCGCGTTTGACTTTCATCGATGGGCAACCCAAGAGCCATGGTAACTTCGAAACCGCTCGCCATCGCGGCGATGGCGGGTACAGCTTAACGCTTCCAGCAGGCAAGACCAACCCACGCCGGCAGTCGGCAACCGGCAGCCGCCGCTGTTGCGTACCGCGTTGGCAGCCTCGCGACGACTCAGGGGGCTGATAGCCTTCGATCGCATTGCTGGCTGAGTCGGCGAAGCGACTGAACCACCGCCGGGAAGTCAGCCACCGCATCGCGTCGCGGGCGGACGATGATATCCAAACCGGACGGCAACTGCTGTCGATGCTGGCGAAAGCTTTCGCGAATCCAACGTTTCCAGCGATTGCGGGTCGGAGCGTTGCCGACCCGCTTGGAAACCGATAGCCCCAGCCTCGCATACTCCAACCCATTGCGTACCGCATGGACGACCAGCGTTCGGTCGGAAGCCACCCATCCCTCCTGGAATACACGTTCGAATTCGGCCCGCGTGCGGAGCCGATACCGCTTGGGGAAGCCTTGATCGGAGGGAGCGGTATGGCCTACCACAGAAGCATTCTCCTGGAACCACGGCGGACGACATCCGATGAGCTCCGGGCGGTTGTTCGAGGCCAGGCTGAGGAGGAGTCAGTCGAAGGGGCGGCGGTCATCGATCGTAAGTCAGCTCCCCACATCGCTAACCCTGCCCGCTGGCTTCGGGCCAGCCTTGATAGAGATTCAAGTCAGCTCGCCCCCCGAGCAAGGCGAACAGGTCTCGAATCTGCGCGAAGGCTTCGGGGAGTCCGGCGGGGTGGTGCGGTTGGCTGGACGAGCCCAAGCGGTAGTAGTGCGGCTCGAGGGTCGCGGTCTTCCAACCGGGCCAGTCCTGATAGAAGCGAGTGGCCAGCCCACTCGCTTCGGCGGTGACTGCCCCGGGTAGCGACTGCGACGTGGACAACAGTTCTTTTCCCAACTCCTCCGAGGGTCGGGGCGCGGGGAAGGGGGCGAAGTGATCGCCCGCCACTTCGACGGTCGAATCATCCGCCTGCCGCAATTGCAACTGCCAACGACCGTGATCATCGCGTCCTACCCGCTCGACTCCCAAGGTCGGCAAGACAGCGACCCCAGCCAGCGGCGGCGGCTCGTGCTCGAGTCCGGGCACGAGCCACAGCAGTTGCGTCGACTGCTGCTCGTGGCCGGACAAACCTTGCACATCCTCGGACCATTCCTCGGCAAAACGGCGAGCGAGCCTCGAGCGACCGAAGAGGAGGGTTTGCTTGCCGATCATCTGTCGCCATTCAAAACGTGGGTCCCGCGGAAGCCAACGCTGGAGCGTCTGCTGGTCGATGGGCGATGCTTCGATGACCTTCCCACCTCCCGGCCCCCAACCGCGGACCCCACTCGCCCAGCCGCGGCAGTCGAGGATGAGATCTGCTCGAGCGATGTAGCTGCCGCGATCGCGGGACTCGATCACCAGCCGGAATTCATCGTTGGCGCGCTCTTGCAACGGCTCCGCCATCGCCTCGTTCAAGCGGGTGAGTCCTCGATGCAAACCTTGCCGGCCTTCGTCGAGTTCGACCCGACTGCGACTGACGTCGACCACGCGACTATTGATGTGCACCGCGTCATAGAGCAGGTCGCTCTTGGCTAGCGGGATCAGGTATGCCTCGGCGAATTCCTGACCGGTCCAGACCTGCGATAAGTCTGGCCGGCGATAGCAACTATCCTGGGCCTCCAAAGCGGCATGCCCCAAGCTGGTCGTTACCGCGGCGAGTTCCACGGCGAGCGAACGCTGATGCCAACGGGTCAAAGCGCGGGCTGGCCGCCCTTGATCGAAGATATCGACCTCGTAGCCGAGGAAGCGTGCGTAGAGGGCCGCCTCGATACCGACGGGGCCCCCGCCGACCACGGCGATCGAGGCAGGTGATTCAACTTCCGGATCCCAAAGCATGGCAGCCGTCCGCGATTGGAAGGAGGTAGACGACACAAACCGGGATGAACGCCGAGGGCGAAGGTCAGGGCCAGCCTCCTCCTCCTTTTCCAGGACTGGTCGACGATCGAGCCTAAGGCGAACCTCCGTCAAGCCACCCTCGACTGGTCGCCAGGCCGAGGGGTAATAGCTTCAACGCTGACCGGCAACCAGGCTAGAGTTTTCTAGCCGACAACCAGCTTCCACGACGGCCGAGCCGCTCCGCTTAGTCGATCACCTTGGCATCGATCCACTTCATCAGGCTGCGGAGCTTGGCCCCGACCTTTTCGATCAGGTGCTCGCGCTGGAGCCGGCGGGTGGCTTTGAACGAGGGAGCCCCAGCGCGATTTTCCAGGATCCAATCGCGAGCGAACTGACCGGTCTGAATCTCTTTGAGAATCTTCCGCATTTCGGCGCGAGTCTCTTCGGTGATGATCCGCGGACCACGCGTATAGTCGCCGTACTCGGCGGTGTTCGACACGCTATAACGCATGTAGTTCAACCCACCCTGGTAGAACAGGTCGACGATCAGCTTCAGTTCGTGCATGCACTCGAAGTAGGCCATCTCGGGTTGGTAGCCAGCTTCGACCAAGGTGTCGAAGCCTGCGCGGACCAACTCGCTGACCCCACCGCACAAGACCACCTGCTCGCCGAAGAGGTCGGTCTCCGTTTCCTCAGCAAAGCTCGTCTCGATCACGCCGCCGCGCGTGCCGCCGATCCCCTTGGCGTAGGCCAAGCCAATCTGCTTGGTCTTCTCGCCGGCTCCGGGCCACAAGGCGATCAAGCTGGGTACGCCACCCCCTTTCACATATTCGCTCCGAACCAGGTGCCCCGGTCCCTTCGGCGCCACCAGCACCGCCTCGACACCCTTGGGGGGTTCGACCTGTCCAAAGTGCATGTTGAACCCGTGGGAGCACATCAAGACGTTTCCGGGCTCCAGGTTGGGCCGGACATGGGCTCGATAGAGATCGGCCTGCACCTCATCCGGCAGCAAGATGTTGACGATATCCGCCTTCTTGGTGGCCTCATCGATCGGCAACGGCTGGAAACCATGGCTGACCGCCAGATCGTAATTCTTGCTCCCCGGACGCTGCCCGATGATCACCTGGCAACCGCTATCGCGGAGGTTCTGGGCTTGAGCATGCCCCTGCGAACCATAACCGAGGATCGCGATGGTCTTGTTCTTGAGGTGGGAGAGATCGGCGTCATTGTCGTAGTAGATGGTTACAGCCATGGTTATCTGTCTTTATTCTGGATTGCCTGAGTTAAGAGGAAGCAGTGAAAACGATGAAAGGGAGGAAGCGGAAACATGGGAGGAGGCGGGCACCGCTCGAGCGGCTCGCGAAGCGGCAGTCGACGCGCGCGGCTGAACCGAAGTCCGGTCAAGCCATCCCGGCTTGCATCGACTCTTCATCGACGTTCTCGACGCTGCCCCGCACCATGGCGATCCGTCCCGTGCGGACGACTTCAAGGATACCGTACCGCCTCATCCGTTCGATAAAGGCCTGGATTTTCGACTCCTTGCCAGAGATTTCGATGATCACCTCCGATTCGCTGACATCGACGATCTGACCGCGAAAGATATTGACCAGTTCGACGATCTCCGACCGCTGGCCTCCGGCTTCAGCTTGGACCTTGATCAGCATCAGATCGCGTTCGACGAAATTCTTGGACGAGATATCCTGAACGCTGACGACAGTGACGATTTTATCGAGTTGCTTGCGGACCTGATCGAGCACATGCTCGCCGCCCATCACGACGAAGGTCATCCGCGACAGGCGGGGATCTTCGGTCGCCCCCACCGCCAGGGAATCGATGTTGTAACCCCGGGAAGCCAACATACCCGAAATATGGGCCAGCACCCCTGGGACGTTTTGGACCACGGCGGAAATGACGTGCCGCATACAGCAACCACAATGCAGGATCGAGGAATCGAACTCGCCGTCGGATGACGGGTAACGCATAATAGTCGGCAAAGCTTGGCTGTTAAAGCCGTAAAGACCAATCTCCCCCGCCGAAGGTTCGATTTTGACCCCTCTCCCTCGTGCCGACCACTCGCCCGCCAGCTATCGCCTGGTCGATTTCGGGGATGGCCGCAAGCTGGAAGAATTCGCTGGGCATCGGCTAGACCGCCCCAGCCCGGCAGCGACGGCGACTCACCCCGCCCAGCCAGGAAGGTGGCGGGAGGCCGATTATCGCTACGACGCTACGCCATCGCCGGGCTGGTCGGGCGAGCCACCCCCAACCGCTTGGCATTTCCGTTGGGAATCGCTAGTGCTGGAATTGCGGCTGTCGGGCTCAGGCCACGTCGGGCTCTTTCCCGAACAAATCGCCAACTGGCGCTGGTTGCAGTCCTGGCTTCGCCGCCAACCGCAGCGGCCGCGAGTCCTCAACCTCTTTGGCTACACCGGCGGTGCCAGCCTGGCGGCGGCCGCGGTCGGGGCCGAGGTCACCCATGTCGATGCTTCGGAGCCGACGGTGCAGTGGGCCAAGCACAACGCCAGCCTGTCCGGCTTGGCGGAGGCTCCCATCCGCTGGCTGGTCGACGATATCCGAGCGGTGGTTCGCCGCGCCCGGCGTCGGCAAGTCCATTACGACATGATCCTCATGGACCCACCCACCTACGGGCACGGCCTATCCGGGAAGGACTGGCGTCTGGAACGGGACCTTCCACCGCTGCTCGAGGATTGCCTACGCCTGCTGTCGGATGACCAAGCAGCCCTTCTCGTCACCGGACACAGCCCGATCGCCTCCTTGGCAACTGGACCTTTCGCTGCGGCCAGTTGGGTACAACTCACCCGACGCTTCCCGCAGCGGACCCGCCACCGCGTGGGGCTTTTCGATGATGCTGGACGGCGGCTCGACTTTGGCTATGCCTACCGCTTCCAAACTCCCTTAACCATCGCCGGCGAGTGACCCTCGCCGGCCGCCGCTCGCTACCACGGACCGCGAACGGGGTAGATACCGAACTGGTTGGTGTGGCTTGGCCAGTACGGGGTGGCGCGGAATCGGCCGCCACCACCGCCACCTCCGGCCGGAGCCCCTTGCCCAAACTGATGATAGACGGGGGTCATCGTGTTCTGGCTGACTCCCCAGGAAAAGTTGGTCTGCATTGTCACTGTCGGCGGAACGACCAGGGCCGTCGGCTGGCCGGTCTTGAGATAGTAATACTCCCCATGCCAGGGTCGCTGCATCGCCTGGTTGCGTGCCCAGTAGTCCCCCCACGTCGAATGGTAAATCCACGGGACCACCTCCCCATGGGTCACCGGTTGTCCCGAGTGGTCCATGACGATGGGACCGCCTCCATGGAATCCACCCCGCCCACCGGCCGCGCCGCGGCCTGCGGATCCCATCCCGCCGTTGCATTCCGGACAGGCATGCTGCGCCAGCACAGTGCCACTCAGCGTCAAGCAGGCGACCCCTAGGAGGCCACCGAGAGAACGACTTAGGCTCATCATCTTTCCACTTCTGCTTTATCGAGGTAATTCGAGCTTGTGATAAATCTGCTTGGCCGCCGTATGGACCGGCGGCGCCCAATAGGAAGCCTTGGTCCGGTTGAGGCCGAAGCCGCGATCGTAGTACGAATGGTATTTGTCGCTGTGCTGGTAGAGGAACTGGTGCGGGTAGAGGGGCTGGTACGTGTGGTAGGTGTGCCCGACCCACCCCGGGACCCCTGTCGGCGAAATGTACAGCGCCGCTTCGGCCTGGTTGGCACGGCCCTGGGTGAAGTAGTTATCAAACAGCGGTTGGACCTGGCGGTGCCCCCACGTCCCGTAGCCGCCGTTGGTCGCATAACCAGCCTTGCGGGCGTCGAGGAACTGGTTCATGTGGGAGGCCGCCTGGTAGCCCCCGCTGCCGTAGCCGCCGTAAGGGTCTGCATAGCCGACATTGCCGCAGTTCCCGTCGGCGCACTGGGCGTGTGCTGGACGGGACAACCCGGACATCCAGCCACCGATCGCTAAGGCCAAGCCGATTCCTCGCCACATGTTTTCGATGATTTTCACCGCACTTACCTCCTTGATAATCCTGGATCCGGCGAGCAACACCGCGCTCCTCCTGCAGCCGGGACACCCGCCCGCCGCAGCACCGATTCCCGGCTGACTCCATCCAGCCCAACTCTGCACGCTCCGCCACATCCCGACGGTCCACCTAAATTTTCGGACTGCTTCGCCGAAGATAGCCAAAGGAAGGGAGCGGAATGCCCGGTTTCTCTCCCGCCCCCGATCCCCGGCAACGATACGGCAAAATGCAGCGAATATAGGGATGGTTTCGCCGGATCGGTCGAACGGCTCTTGACGCTCCTTCCGACCAGACTTTATCATTCCGGGTCCGGAAATTGCAGGGCTGTGTCCATTCTCGGGTGGCTCTGGTGAATTTCATCGACGTTTCAGACACGCTTCGGCGTGCCAGCGTAGCTTCAATTGGCAGAGCACCGCATTCGTAATGCGGGGGTTGTGGGTTCGACTCCCACCGCTGGCTTCCACCAGGCCCGCTCGGTGTTGAGCGTGATCCCTGGTAACGGCTCGATCAAGTTGACGTTCCTTAAAAAAGTTAGGATCGATGGTGCAAGCAACACTCACTGACCTTCGCGAAATGGTGCTCGCCAATCAGAGTTTCGGGCCTCAGGATGTCGAGCGCATCTATCGGGTACTCGGCGAAGATCCATCGCAATTTTCCGTATTGCGGGATGCGGTCCATGAGTTGGCGAGCGCCGAGAATCCTTCGCCGGCCGCCATGACTCGGCTGGGGGTTTGCCAGGCGTTGATCGGCAAATTCCGCGATGCCCAGGAGACCCTCAAGCACGGCGACGGTGGTGCCCTAGCTCAATATTACCTCGGCAAGGTCGCCTTCCAGCTTGGGGATAACGAAAAAGCCCTGCAGTATTACGAGTCGGCCCAGAAGTCGGGATACACCCCGGAACTTTGCCAACTGGCGATCGCCGAGGTCAAACGCTACCACGGCGAGAAGGAAGAGGCGATGAAGATCCTCGATAACATCTTCGGGCCCGTGGAACAGTCGGCCGAGTACTTGTACCAGCGCGGGGCGACAGTCGCGGCTGTCGGGGGGAACCAAAGCGAAGTCGTCGCCCTTTACCAGCGAGCGGTCAACGCGGAGCCTCGTCATCAAGGAGCCTTGTTTGGTCTAGCGATTGAAAACGACCGCATCGGCAATGATCAGGCAGCGCTGGAGTTTTACCAGCGGGCGGCCAACGTCGTCCCCGCCCACGTCGGGACCCTGGTCAACCTCGGCTTGATCTACGAAGACCGCAACGAGTTCGCCAAGGCGCAGGCCTGCTATCGCCGTGTGCTCGAAGTGATGCCCGATCACCCCCGAGCCAAGCTCTATTTGAAAGACGCGGCGGCGGGCGGCAACATCATGTACGATGAGGACGCCGCGAAACGCAACGAGCGTCTGGCCCAGGTCCTGAATATCCCGGTCTCCGATTTCGAACTGTCGGTTCGCTCCCGCAATTGCTTGCAGAAGATGGGGATTCGGACTTTGGGCGATCTGGCGAGGACCACCGAAGCGCAGCTGTTGTCGAGCAAGAATTTCGGCGAAACATCGCTGGTAGAAATCACCGAGATGCTCTCGTCGCGCGGGCTGACGCTCGGCCAACTCGCCAACGAGAAACGCGAAGAGGAACCGCCGCTGGACCTGTCGGCGATGAGCGCCGACCAGCAAGCGTTGCTCGACCGCCCCATCTCCGACCTCAACCTGTCCGTGCGGGCGCGCAAGTGCATGGTCCGCCTGCAGCTCAGCTCCATCGGCGAGCTGATCCGCAAGTCGGGCGACGACTTGTTGGAGTGCAAGAACTTCGGGGTTACCAGCCTCAACGAAGTTCGCGAGAAGCTGACGATGATGGGACTGAAGCTCCGCGGTGACTGATCGCTTGGATTTCGAGCTGATCGCCACTGATCGCCAGACCGCAGCGCGGCGAACTCGTTTCCGTCTCGCCCATGGCTTGGTGGAAACCCCCGTCTTCATGCCGGTCGGAACGCAGGGCACAGTCAAAGGGATTACCAACCGGCAGCTGCTCGAGAGCGGCAGCCAAATCATCCTCGGCAACACCTATCATCTCGGGTTGCGTCCGGGCCGCGAGCGAATGATCGAGCTGGGGGGTCTTCACCGCTTCATGAACTGGGAGCGGCCCATCCTCACCGATAGCGGCGGCTTCCAGATATTTTCCCTGGCGGATCGCGCCCGAGTTACCGAAACAGGGGTCACCTTCCAATCGCATCTCGATGGCTCCACCCTGGAGTTGCGGCCGGAGGATTCGATCGCCATGCAGCAAGCCTTGGGCAGCGACATCATGATGGTGCTCGACCACCTCGTCGCCTTGCCAGCCCCGCCGGAAGTAGCGCTCGAAGCTTGCCAACGCAGCATTCGGTGGGCGGAACGCTGTCAGGCGGTGGCCGATCGGCCCGAGCAAGCGTTATTCGCCATTGTCCAAGGGGGGCTGGATGTCGACCTGCGCATCCGCTGTGCGGAGCAATTGATCGCCATCGGTTTCGATGGGTATGCCGTGGGCGGCTTGAGCGTCGGGGAACCGCCGGCCGAGATGTACCGGATTCTCGACCACACCTGTCCGGTCCTGCCAATCCACCAACCTCGTTACCTGATGGGGGTCGGCCGACCGATGGATTTGCTCGAAGGGATTGCCCGGGGTATCGACATGTTCGATTGCGTCATGCCGACCCGCAACGGCCGCAATGCCTTGGCCTTCACCGCCCAGGGCCCCCTCCGCTTGCGAAACCAATGCCATGCGACCGACCAGCGCCCGCTCGAAGAAGACTGCCCGTGCCCCGCCTGCCAGCACAGCCGCGCCTACCTTCGCCACCTCTTCATCGCCGGCGAAATGCTTGGGCCGATCCTCCTCTCTATCCACAATGTCACCTTCTACCACCGACTCCTGTCCCAAGCCCGTCGACACATCGAACAGGGGAGCTACGGCGACTTCCTGGCCGAGCAACGGCAGCGTTTGGCCGCCCCAACCGATCCTTGACCGGTTCCGACCACCCCTCCTCCCGCCTTCGGCCGACCGGCCCGCTCCTCCCTTTCCCCTCACGACAGGCTTCCCTCCCAAAGCCCCCCCCAAAGGGTGGAATGCGATTTATTTTGATATTGTAATAAATCGCGATCGCGGCTAGGCTAGTATCCGCAAAAGGTACTGTTCCCCCAGGGAAATGCATGACATGACCGCGCCCATTCCGATTCGCACGCCGGCCCGCTTGGTGGAGGTCGCCTGGTTTTCTGCCCTCTGTGGAGACGACTACGAGTTCCTCGGGGTTCACGATGACCGGCTGCGGAGCAGCTACGAGCACTGCGGAGAAATCGTCCGCCGAGCGGACTCGCTCGGCTACCAGAATATCCTCCTCCCGTCGGGTTGGATTGCCGGACAGGACGCCTTGGCCTTCGCCTCAGCCATGGCTCCGCAAACCAGGCAGATCAATCAGTTGGTCGCGTTGCGGATGGGTGAAGTCTGGCCGCCGATGCTGGCCAGGGCCTTGGCGACGCTCGACCACATTGCCAAAGGCCGCCTCTGCATCAACATCATTTCGTCCGACATGCCGGGCACCAAAGAAAGCAACGACATCCGTTATCGCCGCAGCAGCGAGATCATCCAGATCCTTCAGGGACTGTGGATGACCGAGGGTCCTTACGAGTGGAGCGGGGAGTTTTACAAGCTTTCGTTACCGTCGACCGACCCAGCCAAAACCTACCAGCAGAACGGCGGGCCGCTGATGTACTTCGGCGGGATTTCTCCGGCCGCCCAGGATCTCTGCGCTAAGCACTGCGACGTTTTTCTGATGTGGCCCGAGACGGAAGACCGCATCGCCAGCACCATGCGGGAGATGTCGCAGAAGGCGGCCGACTACGGCCGCCAGATCGATTTCGGATTTCGTACCCACGTCATTGTGCGGGAGACGGAAGCCGAGGCGCGGGCGGCAGCCGATCGCCTGATTTCCAAGTTGGACCGGGAAAAAGGGCAGGAGATCAAGAACCGGTCGATGGATAGCCTGAGCGCTGGGGTCTTGCGGCAGGATGAATTGCGGGCCCAAAGCAAGGATCTCTATATCGAGGATCATCTCTGGTCGGGCATCGGCTTGGCGAGAAGCGGTTGTGGGAGCGCGATCGTCGGCGACCCCGACCAGGTGCTGGCCAAGCTGAATCGATACATCGACATGGGGATGCGGGCTTTCATCCTCAGCGGTTATCCCCACCTTCAGGAATGCGACCTATTCGCCAGGCACGTCTTGCCGCGGTTGAACACCTGCCGACTCAATGACGTGCAAGGCCGCCTGGTCGCCGACCCCGTTACCCCTTTGACGACGGCTCGGCGGCGTTAGCGACCGGAGGTTAGGCAACCGCCAGCCCTCGCCTTGTTGCCGATTCGCTCCCCTCCCGCTATAAGCATCGGATCTGCTGCCCTACATCCTGTCCACCTCACTCCTCCCTTGGACCCACCCCATGCCTCAACCCGTTCGTTTCGCCCTGGCTGGTTTCGGAGCCTGGGGACGCTGCCACGCGCAATCGATCGCCATGAATTCAGCCGCGAAGCTGGTGGCTATCGCGGCACCCTCCGATTCATCGCGGGCGGAAGCCCAGCAGCTTTATCCCGAAGCCCAGGTATTTTCCGATGCTCGCGCCATGATCGACCACGGCGACTTCGATCTGGTCGACATCGTTACCCCCAGCCACACCCATCGCGAGTTGGCAGTAGCTGCCATGGACCGCGGCAAGCATGTGCTGCTGGAGAAGCCGATGGCGATCACGCTCGAGGATTGCCGAGCTATCGTCGCCGCCTCCCAACGCAACCAGGTGCAATTGGCCGTCGGTCATGAACTGCGTTTATCCTCGCAATGGGGTGAAATCAAATCGATCATCGATCGCGGGCTGATCGGCCAGCCTCAGTATGTACTGGTCGAACTGTCGCGCAAGCCTTACCGGCTGGGAGCTAGCGGCTGGC
>JBILTQ010000180.1:0-10661 GCA_044371435.1 Pirellulaceae bacterium
ATCGAAATCCCTCCCGAGTGGGGTGACTTCGGTTATGTTGTCAACCAAATTATCCACCGCTTCCAACAACCGCGACAAGTGAGCTTGAACCCCAACAAAATCTTTCAGGTGCAGGTCTTCTCCAATGAACCAGAGCCTTTTTCCGACGAGCTGAAGCAGGAACTCGAGCAATTATTCTTCCGTTCGTTTCGCGAAGTACGGAGTTTTCTCATTCGCGCGCGTGAGGAACTTTCCAGGTGAGCGATTCCCGAGCCCCCCTCCCCTCCGTGCCCTCGGAATGGCATCGCGGCTTGCCAGCCATGATCGTGGCTTGCCTGGCGATAACGATCCTGGGCTATGGGTTCCTGGTGGCCAAACCGGCGGTCCCAGGCAAGTATCGCGAAGCCTGTGAAGCCGCCCTGGCTGACGTTGGACTCCTACCTGGAGGAACGAAGCCGGTCGAGGACGATCGCGAAGATGATCCGCTGGAAACGCTCCTCGATCGCTACAAAGTCATCAATATCTACCTTCGAAGACTATCGGCCATCGATCCGCAACGCGATTGGGCGCGATACTATACCGGCCTGGTCGCGCAGGGGATCAGCGAAGTCTTGGCCAATAAAGCCAGCTTGGCGTTCAAGGCTGGCGACAAGAAACAGTCGGACCGTTTCCAATCGCAGGCGCAGGCGGAATATAAGCGCGCGGTTGACACTCTCGAATTGCTTGCCAAAGGCGACAGCCCCGAAGCCCTTCAAGCCAGGAATTGGTTGTTGTCCCATCAACTGTCCGATCCGACGGGCCGTCAACAACGGCTGGAAGAGTACGCGACGATGGCGGAGCAACTCCTGGTAGTGGATGCCGAGAAGACGCAGGCCAGCCTGCGATTGGGGCAGATCCGCGTCTACCAAGGACTCTCGCTCAGCGACCAACCCACGTTGGATGCTCGCCGCCAGTGGTTGCTGCAAGCTCGGCAACTCTTGGCAGATCCCTCCCCCGATGATTTTCTGCAGCTGGCCTGGCTGGTCGAGAGCCTGGATGCGCTGGAACCGGCCTCGGCCGCCGAGTTCGCCTCGCGGGCAACCCAAGCGTACTGGAATCTGCCGCCGCTGAAACGCAACAGCCTCGAATCGCTTTCGGCCATGACCATTGCCTTGGTCAAAGCTGGCAACCTGCAAGAGGCCAGGAGCTTTATCGGCAGCAAAGTGAGCGGGGTCCATGGCCTCCACCAGGCCAGGTTGCTGGCGTTGCTCGGAGATGGACTCTGGCGTTCCTTGGTCTGCCACGCCCTGTTTCCCGGGGAGGGACGGCGTTACGCCACCGATGAGGTGCTCGAGCTGCTGATAGGCATCGACCCCAAGTCCGAGCGGTTGGCGGAATTGATCGAAGGGCTGGTGGCGGTCCCCGCCAGGCCGGATGCGCCGCGCGACACACTCCAGCTGGCCGAACGACTGGTTATCCGCGACCAATCGCCGCTGGCAGCCTACCTCGCGGCAACCCGATCAGCCCTGGAGGAGGATTGGCCGACCAGCCGAACCAAGCTTCAACAAGCGACCCGCCAACAACCTTTTTATGCTGCCTATTTTTCCAGCCTTGCCTCGCCATGGGTGGAACGAGGGACGGCCAAGGTCGAATGGGGGAAGCGGTTCCTGGAACAGTTGAGTCGCGAAGCACCCGCCGTTGTCAACGTCTGGCTCGACCGCATCGCGTTCGCGATCAAACACGCTGACAAGAATACTGCCAAAGAATGCCTCGAGATCGTACGCGCTAAGTCCGGCGAACAGCGGACGATCCTGGCTATTGTCGAAGCGTTCTACCGGCAGCTCGACGAGCCAGCGATAGCCGATCAAGTCCGTGCCCAAATCGATCGACTGGGCAAGTAGCCTCCTCCCTCGTTAGCCACTCCTACCGTGCCGCGCATCTCGGTCATCACCGCCGTCTACAATCGCCAGAGCACGATCGGAGAAGCGATGGAATCAGTACTCCGGCAAACCGGTATCGATCTCGAATATATCGTGGTCGATGGATTGTCCGATGATGGGACCGAGCAGGTAGTCCGCAGCTTCGGTAGCCGGATCAGCACTTATATCCGCGAAGCCGATTCCGGAATCTACGACGCGATGAATAAGGGCATAAGAGCGGCGACAGGCGAGATCGTCGGCTTCCTGCACGCCGATGACCTGCTCGCCTCACCATGGACGTTAGCCAAGATCCAGCAGGCGTTTTCCCAAAAGGCCATCGACGCGGTCTATGGGGATTTACTGTATGTGCAAGCGGCATCCCCCCAGCGTATCGCTCGTTACTGGCAGGCGGGTCCTTGGCACCCCAACCATTTCCGGTGGGGCTGGATGCCACCTCATCCCACCGTCTACCTGCGGCGAAGTCGCTATCAACAATGGGGACTGTATCGACAGGACTTCCAGATTTCGGCTGATTATGAATTGCTGGTCCGCATGTTTCACAAACATCGCCTCTCCGTCGAGTATATTCCGGAGGTATTGGTGAAGATGAGGCTGGGAGGCAAAAGCAACGCCTCGCTCGGCAATCGATTGTTAGCAAATCGTGAAGATCGTCGAGCCTGGGAAGTCAATGAGATCCCCGTCCCGTGGGGGTTAGCCTGGCTGAAACCACTTCGCAAGTTACCCCAGTATTGGCGACGACCTCCGCTGCATGGCCCGGATGACCATGGCTGAACTCCAAACCAAGCCCCCAGCCTTGTTAGCGGTGAGCGAACTTCGGGAATACTCCGGAAGATACCACCAGTCGCCACACGCCGGCCGCTCAAGCGATATACTGAGGAGTACTGTATGCTTAGGGTTACTGCCGGTTGTGCGCTTGTCTTCGGTTTACTTCAAACCAACCTCCACTCGATAACTCTATGTCCGACCATCCTTTAAGCCCTCCACCGCTATCGAAACGCCTTAGTTGGGACCTGTTTGCATTGGTCCTACCTTTCTTCGGCCTGCTACCTTTGTTGCTGCTCCAAGTCCAGCAACTGATCAGTAAGCAGTTCGGCATGCTCTTTCCTGTTGCCTGGTTGGCTTTGCTGGGCTTTGTCCTGGCGTCGAAACGCTCGATCGCTCCCCAGGGGCCAAGGACCTGGCTGAGTGTGGTTTTTCTCGGAATGGCGGCTTTGTCGGCAATCGCTAGCGTGAGCCTATTCTCGCCGTGGCTAGCCCAGTTAGCCTTTGGCTTCTGCTTCCTTGGCTGGGGATTAATTCGCCTGTACCCCGGTAGCATCGCACGCGTCTTTGCCCTGTCGTCGCTGATCTTCGCCACCCTCCCGCTGCCGGGAACCTTGGAAGCATGGACGGAACGGCTCGAGGCCTTCTCGTTGACCAAAGTCGCCTCCCCCTTGCTGGATATGTTCAAGGTCTACCATCTTTTCGAAGGATCCGACCTGCGGCTTCGAGATCACACGTTTCCTTTGGCAGAACTCCTGTCACACCCCATCAGTGTTCAAGCGATGGTGCTGCTAAGCCTGATCCTGGCGATCTTTTGGCGACGCAGTTTGGTGGCTGGCCTGCTGAGCGGCCTCAGCGCTATCCTCTGGGCCTGGGTTGGGAAACTCGCCTTCTTGATGGCGGCGGCGGTCCTCAGCCAGAATCAGGTCGACATTCTTTCCCCTTACCGCTGGGGGATGACGCTATCGCTGGTGGCTTTGGGGGTCATCGTTTGCATCCTGATTTCTGATGCGTTTTGGAACGCCTTCTTCCAACCCATCCGCGTTGGAGAGGAAGCCACCATTTTTCGAAGCACCTCCGCCAACCTCTTCAATCGCCTGGTGGATTGGCCAGCGACGATGGTGGAAGGGTGGGAGGCCGAACCGGAAACGCAATGGTCGGTTCCCTTGTGGGCAGCCATCCCGGTCGGTGGCCTGCTGCTGCTGCTGGCCATCCCGACAACGCTGGCCATCGCCCGCAACGACCTGCTGTTGAATCGTACGAACTACGTAAGTGTCACTCGGGAGCGATTGCCGGTCGCCGAGTCCATTCCGGACGATTTTCTTCTGGGTCAGACCCTGCGCAGCTACCGCGCACCGAGCGGGCTGACGTCCAATACCGGCGGTCGTTGGTTCTGGAATTTCTCCGGAACGGGCATTGGTACCCAGATCACAACTTTTTTCCCGGTACGCGGGTGGCAGGACGCCAGCCTGCTGATGCAATCGCCGACCGGCTGGGAAAACCAGGCCACCACCCTTCGCAATGATGCCTCGGGCTGGCCGTATTCCGAAACATCCTTGAAGGGTAAAGAAGGAATATCGGCAATCGTTTGGTCGGCTCAAATACACCTGGCGGACGGCAAGTACTACCTGCCGACCGAAGAGGAACTCAATAGCGTCCAAAGCCTGGCCAACAATCCCCCGAGTCGCAGCTTCTTTCGTATTGTCGATCTGATCAATCCGAAACAAGAGACCCTGCGGCCGCAATGCTTCGTGGTCTCGATGGCCTATCGTGTCGAAGGTGAGCTGCGCGATGCCGAGAAGAGTCGGATGTTAGCGAAGTTTTTCGAAGCCAGGCAACTCCTGGCCGATCGTTTTACCGGGGGCCTCGGGCAGGCCGGACCCTTGGCTCTTCCCGCAAACGGCAACTAGCCGCGGGCTCCGTCGGTCGAGGAGTGGGCCTCACCTTTTTTCATCCTTGGGGTAGCATCATGAGTAGGTCCAAGCCGTTGGTGGCCGTCGTCGCAGGCACGCGCCCCGAAGCCGTCAAGATGGCTCCGGTTTATTTTTCTCTCAAGCAATCGAAGCGTCTCGACACGGTTTTGCTGGCGACAGCCCAGCATCGCCAGATGCTCGATCAAGCGTTAGCCGCCTTCGACCTCACGCCGGATTACGACCTCAATCTGATGCAGCCCGGGCAAACCCTGCCCGAACTGACGGCGCGGGTCATCCAGGCGGTGGCTGCCTGGATCGAACAACATCGACCAGCCGCCATCCTGGTGCAAGGCGACACCAGTACGGTCCTATCGACTGCCATCGCCGCTTTTTATCAGCGGGTTCCGATCGGGCATGTGGAAGCGGGGCTCAGGACCGGCGACATGCTCCATCCCTTTCCGGAAGAAATGAATCGACGGCTCACCTCCCCGCTGGCCCGATGGCATTTCTGCCCGACGGAGTTCAGTCGCCAGAATCTCATCAAGGAAAATATCCACGACGGGTTGCACGTCACCGGAAATACGGTGGTGGATGCACTGCAATGGATCCGCCGTAAATTGGAGGGAGCCCAAAGCACGTCCGAAGGCATTGCTGCCCGTTTAAAGATTCCATCCGAATTCTGCCAAGAGTTCCTCGATCATCGAACGCGGCGTTGGATTCTGGTGACAGGACATCGTCGCGAGTCGTTCGGTGAAGGATTCGAAAGGATCTGCCGAGCGATCGACCGACTGACTCAGCAGCATCCGGAGTTGGGGGTCCTCTATCCTGTCCACTTGAACCCCCAGGTGCGCGAACCGGTACAGCGGATCCTCGGTCAAAACCCGAGGATCGCGTTGGTCGAACCGGCCGGCTATCAGGATTTCGTCTGGCTGATGGATCGATGCCATTTTCTCCTGAGCGATTCCGGAGGGGTCCAGGAAGAGGCGCCTTCGCTGGGCAAACCGGTGCTGGTGATGCGGGATACCACCGAGCGTCCGGAGGGGGTGGCTGCAGGTACCTGCCGTCTGGTGGGAACAGATATCGAACGAATCCTTCATGAATCGGCGATGCTGCTCGATGAACCGCGGGAGTACGAACGGCGTTCGAAGCTAGCCAATCCTTACGGGGACGGGACAGCGGCGGAGCGTATCCGAAAAATCCTTGAGGAAGAGCTCGGCAGCGACTGACCAACGCCTCCGAGGCGACGAAAGACTCGACCAGACCGACGGTCGAGAGGCTGCCAAAATTACAAGAGAAACAAGGTTACAAGAGAAAGTCAACGCTGCCCTGCCCTGCTTCCCGGAGCGGTGACAAACGCCGTCAACCTGGCGAGCGACATCGCCTCGCCTTCCCTCATCCCTCCCGGCAAGCTCTCGACGCGATTGCCTGATCTGTGGAAGGGCCTGATCTGTGGAAGGGCCTGATCTGTGGAAGGGCCTGATCTGTGGAAGGAACAGCCCGCCAGCTCGCTTCTACCAAGCCTAGCCCCCCGTACCTCGTTGGGGGCTCCAAGTCGTTGCGTTACTCAAAATGCGGCTGAGAGGACTCGAACCTCCAAGACCTTGCGGCCACTAGCCCCTCAAGCTAGCGCGTCTGCCAATTTCGCCACAGCCGCGGCGATACGTTCTATTCTCAGCCGCGAAGGACTTGGCGTCAATGCGGCTATACTTCCTGCAAAGAACTCCGCGGGCGGACTTCTTTTTCCTACCGGCGGCAGCCTCTTCCACAGCGTGTCGGCTTGCGAACATCTAATCGTTCCAAGCTGAAGACCTTCGGCCCTCGGCTTTTAACCTGTCACCGCGTGCGGTAGACCCGGCTTCGGACATCCGGTGGTCTATCCTAGGTCGCCGAGCTTGAAGGTCAAACAACCCCGATACCTCCCAGAGCACCGAAGGTATCGATAAGGTCCAAGATCAACGAGGATCCTTGGTCGATCGCACGCTGGCTAGACCTTCAAATTCCACGCAGCAATTAACTGCTCAGCTCCGGGCGTCAAGCGACGCAACTTCTGAGCGATGACTGTCTTTTCGCTCTTGTTGGCCTTCTTGACCTTGGTGGCCAAATGGGAAATTTTTCGCTGGCGGGCGCGTCGCCGCCGCAATTCTCGTTGTCTTTCGGTACCCATGGACCTGTCGCTCTAAAAAATGATCGCGGAAGGAATTTCCAACGTGGCAACGAGTCCGTTGGAGGAGTTTGCTCCCAGCGACCAGGTCACCACTTCGAAAATTGGAGTTACTAGCGTATTCGCTGCTCAAGATTTCGTCAACGCGAGATCCCCGCCGGACTAGCCGACGCTGCAGAAAAAGCCGGGAAAAGCCGGCATCCAGCCATCTTCCTCGCCGATCCAGCAGGAAGGGTACTGGCCGACGATCAATCGTCGGATTCAGCCGGTGGGTCGTAATTGAATTCCTTCCATTTGACTGCCTGATCCATCGGCTCGATCCGCAGCACCAGTTCGCCGTTCTGGAACAGGCGAACGCTACCGCTGCTTTGGCTGACGACGACCGCGATGGCTTTGGTCTTCTGCGAGATCGCGGCCCCTGCCCAATGCCGCGACCCCAGCCCCTTGGACAGGGAGAGATTCTCGTGGAGGACCTCGATGATCTGGCGGGATTTTTCGACGACGGCATCGGCAGACACGATGAACGCACCGTCCATCTGGGCTATCTCCTTGATATCCTCACGCACCCGAGGGTCATGGAGATCGCGATTCTTTCGCTGGTAACCGCGCATCGGGTCAAAACCGGCATCCTTGCAGTGCTGCAGGACACGGCGCGTATCGCCGATCACGAAGAGCGTCCCTACCTTCTTGCCTTCCCGACCTTCGCGGCCGATCTGGATGGCCAGATCGATCACCGTCTTCAGATTATTGAGTGGGACACTGCTCTCCAGTCGTTGGAGATCGCGACTGGTAAGGCGACGCAACCGTTCATCCATCCGAATCAGCGAGATGGAGTCCAAGCGATGCTGTTCAAAGCCACTATAGATCGCAATCACGTCGCACTGGTTTTCGAGGATTTCATCGGCAACCGCCTCCAGCAAGGCGTGCTGCAAACGTTCGAGCAGCGGGGAATCCTCCTTGTTGAGCACCAGCGGGATCAGACCGACTTCGGCTGCCCCATCGAGATCGTCGCGATGGTCGGCGGCGACAATTACCTTGCGAACATCTGCCGGAATAATCTCGCGTAATCGCCCCCAATCCGTGCTACCATCCAGCAGCACCAGCATGGCGTCCGCTTCGGTTTCGATAGCTAATTTCGAAGCCGACTCGAGCACATGAATAAGCTGCTTGGAGAGCTTTTGAACCGTCATCGCCAACCATTCTACGTCACCGCGAAAAGAGTGCCCACAGGTTAGCCTCGAGACTGGCTCCGAGCAATGCCTGCAGCGCAAGAAATCGCCCGGCAGCATCCATTCGGCCCGCTCAAAGACAAGAAGCCTGACCAGCCTGAGCTATTGGCTGTCACCTGCTCAGCCGCGGATGGTCGGCGTGGTGCTGGAGGTGACCATCGATAGGCATCGAGGCCTGGAGGTCCTCCACCCAGGGTATGGAGTGGCTGTCCGGGCTGCTTACTCCGAGCAAGCTGGCTACCGAGCAGCCTTCGAATCCATGTCAACGCCGGAGGCTCTGCGTCTGGATCTGACTCGCCATCTCCTGGCGGCGCTGCCCGGGTTGGATGCCAAGGGTCCGTTGCTGGAAGAGGGCAACCGCGCGAATGGCATGGCTACGCGGTCCGATGGGCCATTTATGCTGCCGCTCATCCCAAATCTTCGACAAGAGGAAGTCGATACTCTTGGTAAAACGGGGTTTGGATAACTCGGCCTCATCCAAAGTAAAAGCCAACCACTCCAACATATGGCCGGTGGTTTGCACCTTGCGTTCCATGTTCGGATCGTTGCCGCGAGATTCAAACCAGTTGGTGCTGAAGCTCCCATCGGGATTTTGTAATTGCCAGGTATACTCGACGAAGTCCTTGATGTATTTATCGGCCCGAGCGAACTGACCATCCAACGGTCGTCCCTCGGCTTGCCGTTGGCGGATGGCAAAAGTCAATCCCATCAGTCGATGGGTTCCGCCGCAAGCCGCCCCGTTGACCGGCTGGGCGAGTTCTTCTTTGACGATTTTCTCGATGTTCCAGCGGGAACGGCGATCGGTCGTCCATACCTGGCTGGTATCGACGTAGTACGAGAGGCCAATCAATTTGAAGGTTAATTCGGTGCGTTCGCGGCACGTTGCCATCTCATAACGAACCAGATCGGCGATACGGAATTGCCGCCGGCCCACGACGATCGGATACTCGGCCGAGACTTGGGATTGGGCCAGCATCGCCAGGAACTGCCCTTCGTGCCCCTGAACGCCGCCGCCGACGTTCGGTCGAAAGAAGTTTTGCGTCGGGGTGAAAAGTCTCTGATTTCGGCAAGTGCCGTTGTAACACAACCACTGGACGGCATTGACCCGTTGGTTCCCGGCGATGATCTCCCCTTCCACACCGAATGGTAGCATGGCATGCATCAGCGACCACGGGCTTCGCTCGATATTGTTTTCGAGATTGGCCAGGTAATAGGCCAGGCATTGTTCGACACGGGATTTCCGCAGTAGCTCCTGGGAGTTGTCGGCTTTCAAGCGACTGCTATCGCTGAGCCGGGCTTGGGATGTTGCGCTCACGTAGGATTTCGGATCGAGCTGCGGGTTCTCCGCCCGCGGTGTCTCGGTAGCCGCCTCTTGGTCGAGCTTGGCCGTTCGGTCCGCCTCCAAGCCCTCGAGGGTCGGCGATTCTTGTTCCTGAGGGGACAATTCCGGGATACGGACCGGCCGCACCTCGGGACGGGCTGACGTCTTGGCTTCGACCGACGGCGGGATGGGGGCTTTGGCTTCGGGAAGTTTCCCGGCTTGTCCCGCTTGCCGAGGCATGGCCGAGGGTTCCTGACGAGGCTTCGCATCCCCTACCTCTGGAATGGTGGGGGTTAGCCGGAGCTCTCGCTCTTCGCTGGCGGCAGGGAGCTTTGCCGGCGTGGCCTCGGTGGGCGAGGCAGCGGTGGACCCAACGTCCTCCGAGGGTGCCTGCACAGTCGTTGTCGAGGCTGGGCTATCCGCTTTTGGAGTTCGTGGCTCGAGACGCGACGAAGGGGTTGAGTTTCCTCGCAGGGGATTGCTCGGCAGTGGCTTTCCAGGTGGTGGCTTGACTGAGCTGGCGTCTTCGCCCACCGATCCCGGCTGCACTGCCTCGGTCCCCGATGCCAAGCGGATCGAGGGATCATGAACCGTCATGCCGGCAGTATCCACTTGTCGGCCACCGCTCGCTGGGGTCTCCGCGGCATCGAAAGCGTCGATCGCCAGCTTCAGCTCGGACAGATCGAGCGGATCGGCCAACTGCAAATCCCGATCGAGGTCGCGAGGCGGATGGGCGACGCTGGTTTGCGGTTGCTCACCCCACGGCAACCACCAGTTCCAAGCGAGGCTGGCCGAGGACTCCTCGACTGGGGCCGATTTGCTGTCTGTCTCCCTAGTCGCTGGCAATTCCGCCTGGCTGCTGCCAGCCAACATTAGCAGCGATATCGATAAACATCCGAGGAAAGGACAGCTCAGCTTTGGCAGCAAAGTAATCATGCAAAAATTCAGCGGGATGGAGAACAAAACTTGCATCTGTCGCAACTTGCTTCAACACATAGGTGGGGGACACGAGCCTAGCGGCGCAGCCCCATCGACTCGCCGAGACGCTCCGCCAAGCTGCGTTCCGGTTCTTCCACGGCCTGGCCGTCCAAGTACTGACGCCAGGACTCGACATTTCCATCAAAGTCCTTGCCCGTCATCTTCTGCAAAGCGACCGTCGCCTGGAATTGAAGGGCCGGCGATTTGTCGTCGAGAGAACGGCGCAGCAAGCCTCGAACCTCATCGGTGTCAAACGACCCGAGAGCATCGAGGGCCGCCAGCCGCACACTCATGTTTTTATCCCCCTGCGCGATAGTCGATAGCATCTGCGCCGCCGCCTGCGAATTGCGGCCGGCCAAAGCCTTGCAGGCTGTCAGGCGAACTTTGTCATTCTTATCG
>JBILTQ010000606.1:0-3145 GCA_044371435.1 Pirellulaceae bacterium
TGGGCGGTGAGACGGCGTCGGTGCTGAGCGGTGTGAGTGCTGGAGCAGAAGGCAGGAATGCCGGTAGCTATGTGACGAAGGCGAGCGGAACGGATGGGAACTACAACCTGTCGTTTGTGGATGGGTTGTTCACGATCGGCGTTCGTCCGCTGTCGACCTGGCGCGGTACGGTCGCCGGCTTGTGGAGCGATCCAGCCAACTGGGATGCTCTGCCCAGTGGTGAAAACGTGACCAGCGTTGTGATCCCTGCGGGCACTGGCGCCGTCAGCTACGACTCCGCTGCTGGTAATACCCAGCTGCAGAGCCTGATCAACAACCAGAACCTGAGCATCAACGGCGGCTCCCTGGCGGTGAGTGCTTCCACGTCAGTGGGCGACGGTGGCGTACTCAGCCTCAATGGCGGTGCCTTCAGCACCGCATCGCTGCTCAATCAGGGCCTGGTCAACGGCAGTGGTGCGTTGTTGCTTAATGGCACCTACAGCGAAATCGGCAGCGGCCGCCTCGGCACGGGCTTCAGCAGTGTGAATATCACCCAGGCCAGCGGCGATCTCAACCTCAAGGGGGTGGGAGCAAATGGTCCGATCAGCCTCACCAGCGCACTCGGTGGCCTCAACCTCACCGGCGCTGTGCAATCGGCAGGCTCGCAAATCAGCCTCGGCGCCCGTGGGCCGCTGCAGCTCACCGGTGGCGCCTCGCTCACCAGTCCGGGAGGCACGATCGTGCTTTCGAGCTCTGCTCCCCTCAGCCTGCTCGATAGCCGCATTGATGCCAGCGGAGGTGTCGCCGGCGGCACGATTCAGCTGGATGGCAGCAGCATCAGCCTCATCTCCAGCAGCTTGAACACCTCAGGTGCAGCCGATGGTGGCACGATCCGCATCGGTGGTATTCCCGTGAGCACTGGCCGCAGCTTGCCCAGCAGCGTGACGATCAGCGGCTCCAGCCTGGTGGCTGACCCGCCGGGTCTGGGCGGCACGATCAGCGTGGATGGTGCGCTGATTGCCATCAGCGGTTCAAGTTTCAATGTCTTCGGTTTAAGCGGCGGCACGATCAGCCTGGGTTCCTCCTCGACGGCCAGCCTCAGCCTTGATGCATTCAGCTCCCTGCTTGGTGGCGGCGGGGCGACCTTTGGCCTGGTTGCCAGTTCAATCAGCAACAGCGCCAGCTTCAGCGGCGGTGTGTTGACGCTGAATGGCTTGGTGAATGGCCAGGTGCCTGTTTTCATCACGCAGCCGCTGGCCACTGTTCCTTCTCTTGCCACCGTGCCCTCGCTGGTGACCTTCCAGCAGTCGGTGAATTCGCTGCAACCACTTCAGTTGCTAACGGACATTGATTACACCGCGCCGCTGTCGCCGTTGGTCACGCAGTGGGAGGTTCTCGGTCTCGACCTGTTGGCCTTGAACCTGAGTGAGTCTTCGTTCTTGTACTCAGATATTTACGACTCGTACAAGATCCAGCAGGATGCCTTGCGGTTGGATCAGATCAAGCAGGCGGCACCTGTGCAGGACGACAAGCTGAGAAATGCCCAGCAAGCTATCCCCAAGCCGGATCAGATCAAGGACGAGCAGAAGAAGCGGCTTGAAGAAACGCTGGCCAGGACTGGTGGTAATCCGACTCTGACAACACCGCTGGACAATCAGGCTGAGCAGAGGATTCAGGATAGAAACATTCCTGGGGCCTCCCAGCAGCAGGCTGGGGGCCTTGTGAATCAGCCGGTGCAGCAGCTGAGCGAACAGCAGGCGAGCGCTCAGTTCACGGCGGCGGAGCAGAAGGCGGCACAGACGACGGCTGAAAAGCTGGGTCTGCCGGCCGTGAGCTCGGGGTCGGTGCCTACTCCGGCCGAGATGCAGCAATATCTGCGCCAGGTGATCGATGCCCTGCGGAGCGGGAGCGGCAAATGAACCGGCGCTGGTCGCTCCTGTGGCTGCCCCTGCTGCTGGCCTCCTGGCTCAGCCAGCCCCAGCCGAGGGCAGGTGCTGCCGAGACTGCTCTCCAGCGTGCTGGATCGAGGGTTCAGGCCAGGCCGTCTGGACTCTTTGATGCGACCAGTTACAGACCTGCCGTTCTGCGTTTTGGCTTCAGCGAAGCCAAGGGCAAGACGGTCGCCGCAGGTGCCGATGCTTTTCTCGACATCACCCTGATTCCACCGGATGGTCCGGTGCTTGGCTTCCGCTCGGAGGTGTCGAGCAAACAGTTCAATCAGCTGCTGCGCAAGCTTTACAGCGAACTGGCCAGTCAGGCGCCACTGCAGGTCAGTGATCCTGCCTCGCCGGCCCGTCGTCTGGACGCCATCCTGATCCAGCCCGCCGCCGAGCAGCTGGCTCGCCAGCGCATCACCACGCTGCTCATCTCCGCTGAAACAGGCCTGCAGGCTGTGCCCTTTGCGGCCCTGCACGATGGCCGAACCTTCTTTGGTGAACGCTTCGGCTTCTCGCTCACCCCATCCCTGGGCCTCACCAAGCTGGCGCCGCCCACCAAGAAGCTCAGCCCCCCCTTGCTGGCAACCGGGGCATCCCAGTTTCAGGGGCTGACCCCCCTGCCACTGGTACCCCAGGAGCTTGAGCAGATCACCCGCGATAAGCCGGTGGCCCGTTACCTCAACAAGGACTTCACGCCGCAGGTTCTGCTTGAGAAGGCGGGTGATCCTCAGTTCGACCGGGTGCATGTGGCCACCCATGCTGAATTCGTGCCTGGCGGTCCCGCAGCGGCGCGTCTGTACACGGGTGTGGCACCGATGTCCCTGCGCCAGCTGGCGGAGCTGCGTCAGCGCCGTGGCGATGCCACGTTGGATCTATTCACCCTCAGTGCCTGCCGCACGGCACTCGGTGACGCCGACAGCGAACTGGGCTTTGCCGGGCTGGCGCTGCAGGCGGGCTCGCGCAGCGCCATCGGCAGCCTCTGGTATGTCGACGATGTGGCGACATCGGCCTTGTTCGTGCAGTTCTACCGTTTTCTTGATCGGGGCATTCCCAAGGCGGAGGCGCTGCAGCTCACCCGCCGCGCCATGGCTTCCGGATCGATCAGGCTGGTGAAGGATCAGGTGATCGGCGCCAACGGAGAGATGCTGCTCTCCGGGCTGACCTCGGCTGAACAACGGCGCATCGCCACCGGCGTGCAGCACCCCTTCTACTGGGCGGGAATCCAGCTG
>JBILTQ010000622.1:0-3130 GCA_044371435.1 Pirellulaceae bacterium
AGGCGCCGAGTGTAGGGTCGAAGCAGCGGGAGAAGAAGTGCGTCTCGGAACAAGGGAACCGTTTGTGGACCGCCAGCCGGGTAAAGCAGCAAATCAACGGGTTTTCCCCCAGCTAACTTGCGCATGGATCGCCAGACGTTCCATAATTCAACCAATTTTCCAGGCGCAAACCTACGTGCTTTTTTCCAGTCCTTCGTGAAAGCGAGATCCAAATGACTAACCTCGCTTCTACCGTCACATTGGAGTTCATCAAGCAACTCCGCGATGAGCAAATTCTGGCCTCCGATCGGAGGAGGTTTTTTGCCAGCAATAACGATTCGAGGTTTTTCTCTGTTCACCTTTAGCCCGTTCACCAAAGTAGCTTCACACTTCCGCAACGGAATTCACAAGGACATCCCACTGCGAAAGAGCAACTGCCATGAAAATCCTCATCACTGGTGGCTCCGGCTTCATCGGCACACACGTAGTCAGTCGTCTTCTTGCAAAGGGCCACGACGTGCTGAATGTGTCACACCAACCGCCGCACGAGACTGATCACCTAGCACTCTGGCGCGATGTCGATATTCTCAATGCGGAACTGCTCCAACGCACTATAGGGGAGTTTCAGCCTGAGCACGTAATGCATCTCGCCGCGCGGACCGAAATGGACGAGAGAACAACCGCCGAAACGGGTTTCCGCGCCAATACCCAAGGCACTCGCAACTTCCTGGCCACTGTTCAAGCCTCCCCTTCCATCCGGCGCATGCTCATTTGCTCGTCCCAGTTTGTCTGCGGTCCTGGGCGCTTTCCCCTCCATGACGAGGACTACTTTCCAGCAACCGTCTACGGAGAAAGCAAAGTTATCACCGAACAGGAGACAAGACGTGCAGACTTGAAATGCGAGTGGGTCATGGTGCGGCCCACAAACATTTGGGGCCCGTGGCATCCGCGTTACCCGCAAGAATTCTGGCGCATCGCCCGAAGGGGTCTTTATGTGCATCCGGGCGGCAAACCCGTCGTGCGTTGCTACGGCTATGTCGGCAATGTCGCCGACCAAATGGTGGCCCTGCTCGAACAGCCCGCCGAGAAAATCGACCGACAAACCTTCTATGTCGGCGATCCCGCCGATGACATCTACCACTGGGCCAATGCTTTCTGCCGGGCTCTACGCGGCCAACCCGCCCGCAAAGTCCCGCGACCCATCCTCCGCGCCGCCGGACTCGCCGGCGACCTCATCACCGCCCTGACCGGCAAACCCTTCTACATCACCTCCTCCCGCTACCGCAGCATGGTCACCGACTACGTGACCCCGATGGACAAAACCTACACCGTCCTCGGCCAACCGAAAATCTCCCTCCTGCAAGGCGTCGACGAAACCGTCTCCTGGCTCCTCACACAACCCGAATACCAGTCTGCCACCCCACCTCCTTCCCCCACCTGATCACCAACCCCGCGACGACACTTCGTCATTTGGCAAAAAATCGAAGTGTCACCACTCGCCAACCACGCCACGCCGGGCACCCACGCCCGGCGTTTTTTATTCACCGCGGCTGCACTGTTTCGAAGTGGTTCCGCCAAGTGTCCTCTTGGCGAAGGTCGATCATGCGGTGTGCCGGGATTTCCGATTCGAGGCCGCCCAACCGCAGCCATCGGGCCGTGGTGTTGAACACTGCTTGGCGCGAGCATCCGGCCGAGTATTGCAAGAGAATGCCATTGGCCACGGCTTGCCACTTCGAGGTGGGCGGATTAATCGGCGACATGAACAAAAACATGACGACAACCAACACAACCGCGGCGGCGAAGGTTCTTGTCGGAAAGCGGGCTGGTGCATCAGCAGCCAACACCGCAGCGGTCAGGGCCGCACCGGGGATGACGCTCACCACGTAGCCGGGATGCGTGCAGAGATACAGAGCAACAGCGAACAGCGGCGAGACCATTGCCGTAATGCCGTAGGCCAACGGAATACCAAACGGCTTCGTGACCGGCGAACGCGCACAGAAAGCAATAACGAAAATGAATGGTAGGGTGCCGAGCCCGGTCCAGAGCAATGCTCTCATCATATTGAGAGCTGTGGTTTGGGTGAGTCCACTGAACAACAGACTGCTCGGCCGGTTGTCGGCATCCATGCCTGCCGCAGCAGCGGAGTAAGCCGCATACCCACCGCTTTGTTCTATGACCCATAGCTGCCATAGCACCACGGCTATGAGGGCCAACACGCAGGAAGTCCAAAAAGATGCGCGCGCTTTATTGTGCCATGCCACCAGCAGGCAAAGCGGGCCCATCATGAAAAAAGTGGTCAACCGGAAGCCCGCGCAGAGAAACAGCGATGCGGCGAAGAAAAGGTCAGGCGCCCATGCGCTGGCCCGGGACCCAGGCAGCCTCACTGCGGCCAGCAAAAGCAACGAGACAGTGAACAAATCCGACGCATGCGAGGTTCCGGTTTGGACGTTGAGCAAGACCACCCAAGAAAATGCCGCAGCAGCCGTGAAAAAATTAGCTCGGAGCGGATCCGAGACCTGCCGCATCAAGCGGTAGAGCACGAAGAGACCCGCTACGGTCAGACTTAAGCTGGCCAGTTGGACGGACAAGTAGGGCGCGAACCCGGACGCATGAAGCAATCGCCCGAGAATAACGAAGAGGGCGTAGCCGGGCGGGTGCGCCACCCACCGTCCTTCCGCCACGTGCAGTAAATACCCGTCCGCATCGGGCCAATAGTGCTTCGGGCTCCAAAGGTAGGCCACAAGGCTGCCCCAGAGCACGGCGAGGAACACCACGCACAGACGGAGATTTTTCTTGTTCACGACGCGGTCGGATCCGGAAGACAGCTTAACTGGCGATAAAGCTCGAGGGCTTTGACTGCAAAGCGCGATAGCGGAACCGAAGATTCGCCCCCGGCGCGCGGACGGAAGACGATGTTGACGGAACACTCGCGCCAACCGGCGCGTTTGAGCTGCACAGACAGTGCAATGTTGGCTAAGTCGAAGTCTGACGGGATGGAATTGACCAAGGGACGGAGATTTTGCGTACGCATCAGACGGTAGGGGACGTTGGCGTCAATGCAGTCAGCCCCAGAAGAGACGTTCACGACAATCTTAACGAGCGCGCTGGCTAACACACGCTTCCAGCCGTCGCGCCGCTGGGCACGGCACCC
>JBILTQ010000602.1:0-10573 GCA_044371435.1 Pirellulaceae bacterium
GCCGCTGCGCGAGCTGGGCGCCGGCCCGGTCGACCTGGCACCGCGCCTGCTCTGGGGCGGCGCCGGACTGCTGATGCGCGGCGACTGCACCGAGGGCCTGGCCCGCAGCGCCCGGCGGCTGGTCGGGGTACAGCCTCTGCAGTCATGACTAAGCTTTATTCAAACCAAATAGTTGATACATGCAGGCGTCAGTCCATGAGGCAAAGACCCACTTCTCCAAGCTGCTGAAAGCAGTGGCAAGGGGCGAGCGTGTTGTGATCACCCGCCCGCGGATCGGCAGTCTGAAAGGACAGGTGTCCCCCCGCCTACAGACGTCCTCGCTCCACTTTCAGTTCAGGAATTGGCCGACTGGGGGGACTGTGAGCGGATTGGTCAGGCCGATCGCGCCGATGCCGACGTCTTCGATCTCCTGACCCTTTCTGAGGCTCCAGCCCATCAGCACTGATCTGGTGCAGCGCCTCAGGGATCTGGTGGGTGCCATTGGGGTGGACTCGATTCAGCACTACCGGACGAGGAGCTCGCCAGGCGTCAGGCCGGTTGGTGGACAGGGGTGATCGGCAGCAGGGTCATGCCTACCGGCTTGCCCCGCTCATCGAAGTTGACAATCAGGTTGTCGCTCACCGCCTCAGAGCTGCTGCTTACCCGATCGGCCAGCTCGATGGTGGGGGTGTCAGTATCCGGGAAGTAGGGGATTTGCAAGGTGCAGGGGCTGCATCAAAGGGCCTGGATGAAGCTGTCGCCGTCCAGTCCGGCTTGCTGCAGAACGCTGGCGAGGATACCGACGGCCAGGTCCCCCCGGTGCAGGGGAACCACGCAGATCACAGCTGCTGCACTGCCATCGGCAGCGGTCGTGGTTCTGCGAAGCACTGGTTGGCTGACTATCTGTCGCACCTCCTCAAATCCCAAACGCTTCAGGGCTGCCACCACAGCAAAGGTAGGCGCGGGAGCTTAGGCAACGTTCACTTCGAAGGTGGTGAGCAGCCTTGGCGCCAACGCCGGCTGCGGATGCTCCTCCAGGAACAGCTCAGTGGTCTCCCGCAGATTGGCCAGGGCTTCCTCCACGGTGTCACCTTGGCTCACGGTGCCCACTTCGGTTCACTCGGCAACATAAAGCTCCTCCTCGCGGTGAAGGATCGCCATGAGTCGTTGGGCGGTGGCAGTGCTCATCGGCGTTGAGCGGGAAGCCTCCAATCTGGGGCTTCTGCGCAAGACCAGCCAGCAACCTGGCGGAGAGGGGGGAATCGCCACCGCGCCGGCCCACATCCACCCCATCCCTGGGCCGGTCCACACGCTGCGTCAAGGATCGGGCCATGCGCCCTCCTGCGTCGGGCGTCCTTGCTGTGGCGCTGCGGCCGGCCGTTGGGGGTGGGGTTCTCCGCCCTCTCCCAGATGGCTTCCCCGCTTTACCCCTTCCGCCGGCAGCCGGCTGCAGCCCTCAGCCGCTCGGCTCGCAAGGATCGCGATGCCATTGCGTGGCCGGCGATCAATGGCCGGAGCCGGCCGATCCGCTGCGCATCGATTAGGCCCTGTTACTCCAGCTGGCTCGGGCCACACGCCATCTGCGGGCGGCCTGGTCGTTCACCCACTTCCCGATGGGCCCGGAGAATCAGGCCGCGGTGCTGCAAGCAGCCGCCAGGGGGCTGGTGATCAATGCCTACACCGAGTCCTGGTCAGTCGCGGAAGGGCTGCAGCGCCAGGGCATCCAGGCGGTCTGCGTGGTGCCGCCCGATGCGCCGGCGATGTTCGGCCATGAGGGCGTGCGCTTTGTGGCCTGCCCCGACCCGCCAGCCGCGGGGGAAAAGGCGGCCGCAAGGTCCAGTGCATCAGCTGCGGCGGGCGCTTTGGCATCCCCCTCTGCGCCCAGGCCGATCGGCCGTTCGTGATCACCTTCCCGGCCCATGGCCCCCGTGCGGCGGCGGAAGCGGCCCACTGCAGCTGAGGGGGTTGCCCCCGTTAGTGGGCTTGCTCGGGTCCTCTCCAGCCTGGTGCCCTCCTGCGGTCGGGCCCCACCGGGATCGGTCCCGTCGCTGCGTCGCTCTCGGCGCCGAGTCCATGGTCGTGCTTTCTGCCGCTGCCTCGCCGTTCTGCCGGCCCATCGCACCGGAAGGTGCGTTCTGCAAACCAGAGGAGGATCCGTTTCTGCTGCTCGAATCCAGCCTCAAGGCGATTGATCAGATCCTGCAGCTGCGCCGCACCTGGATTGAGCAGCCCTATGGCGAGGAAGAAATCACCTTGCTGGAGGAGGAGGTGACTCCAGCGATCCAGCAGTGTCTGGCACGGGTGGATCAGCTGGATGGCGAGCTCCAGGCCCAGCAGGATGCCGAGATCACCCGGGTGGAGGCTGAGCTCACAGCGGCTGTCGCGCAGGCGATGGCCTGAGGGCCATTGGGGGCTGCTGCCTTCATTTCGGCAGTGCGCTGGGCTGCTGGCTCAGCCCAGCGCACTTGCTCTGACGGGGCCTATGCAACGTTCAGCGGCGACTCATCTCTGCTCGCCTACCCAAGCCAGTCCGCCTATTCTGACCACAGTAGGCTGGCTGCATCATGAGCTCAACCCAATTACCAGTTCTGCTTAGCGTTGTCCTCGTCACACACAATGATGCCGACCAAATACAAAGCATCATCCGTAGCACTGGCAAAATTGCCTCTCATGTTGTTAGTGATTACGAGATTGTCATTGTTGACAATGGATCTACCGACACCACATCCGAGGCTCTTCGCGAGCTGACGTCGCAAACTGGAGAGGCTAACCTACAGGTTTACACGTTAGCTGGGCGTGTCGACGATTTAACAGCAAGATGGGTTGGGGTTGAAAACAGTCTTGGAGACATCGTTGTCTGCCTTGACCCACGACAGGGTAATCTTGACCAATTGAGCCTGCTAACGAGTCAAGCAGCCAATGGCAACGACATCGTATTCACCATGCGGTCTTTTCCAAAAGGGCACAGAAGTTTGCCGAGAACACTCCTTTACCGAGCCTTTGGCGTCGCCACCAAGTTGTCTACGGGTCTTGATCTTGATTCGTACTCAACAAGCTTCCTTGCAATCAGCAGGCGGGTCGTCAACTACCTGCTGCAGTTTCCTGATCCACAGATTCAGTTCAGAAACCTGCCTTCTACGACCGGCTTCAAGCGGACTTCTATCAGTATTCCTCTGCTGCGTAGAAACGCAGACACGATCAAGTTACGCGAGAGCCTCTCAAGGGGGATACAGCTTGTTACATCTTCTAGCGAGAGTCCACTGCGTTTAGCGACCACCTTGTCGACAGTGGGAGCATTCTCAAGTCTTGCCTATTCGATTTATGTTGTTTTGATCTTGGCTTTCAAAGAAGATGTGGCTCCAGGCTGGGTCAGCCTTTCAATGCAACAGTCTGGCATGTTCTTCTTGATCTCTCTTGTACTGCTCGTGCTATCTGAGTATGTACTTGAAATTTCACGCAAGGCGAATTCAGGCCCTGCGTATTACATCGCAGACGAGTTCACGTCAGCGAGACTAACCCGAAAAGAGAGGCTCAACGTCGAGGTCGATGGCGCAATGATGCCAAAGCCTCAAAAGTCTCTATTCAAGTCGTAGGCCGGCCCTATTTAAATGGCCATCGCAAGCGCCTGCATCATCGGCGGCGGCTTCTACGGAGTCGTCATTGCCCTGTATCTCAAACGAGTCAAAGGGATAGAAGATGTTGATATCTTTGAGAAGGAGGCCAGCCTGCTGAATCGGGCCTCATTCGCAAATCAAGCACGCGTGCACAGCGGCTACCATTATCCACGAAGCTTTACAACAGCCTATCGGAGTCGTGAGAACTTTCACCGTTTTTGCTCCGATTGGAGCAAATGTGTCACGTCCGAATTTGGAAAGTATTACGCACTAGCTAGGCGCAACTCAAAGGTCACATCCACGCAGTTCACAAGGTTCTGTGATCAGATTGGTGCACCCATTGAAGAAGCTGAGACCGAGATCAGTGAGCTTTTCAACCCAGCATTGGTCGAGGCCGTCTACAAGGTCGAAGAATATGCATTTGACGCCATAAAGCTTAGAAACTGGGCCAATCAAGAGTTAGCTGCTTCAGGAGTTGAATGCCATTTTGGTCAGCTGATAACAGATACCTCAGCAGGCGTAGATAACACTATTCAGGTTTCCACGCTTGATGGATCAGGAATAAAGAGAACGAAGTCTTATCCGATTAGTTTTAACTGCACCTACAGCGGCCTCTCGCAAGTCGAGGCGGATCAAAGCTTTGGTCGCCTTCGCCTAAAGCATGAGATCGCTGAACTCGCTTTGATCGAACCACCTCCTGAGCTGGAGAAAATAGGAGTCACAGTGATGGATGGTCCTTTTTTCTCCACAATGCCCTTCCCTGCTAAAGGTTGTCACAGCCTTTCTCATGTGCGCTATACACCTCATTCGTTCTGGGTCGATGAATATGGTCTTTCACCTTATGACGTCCTTGATCAGTCGACCCTAGAGACACGAGTCGATCGGATGATCCGCGACGCCTCTCGATATCTACCTGCAATTGCTAAATCAAGATATCGCGAATCACTCTTTGAAGTGAAGACTGTTCTTGAAAAGAATGAGTCAGATGATGGAAGGCCTATCCTGTTTCGCGAGTCCACCTCGACTCCAGGATTGTATTCTGTGCTTGGCGGCAAGATAGATAACATCTATGATATACTCGAATCGATTGATGAGCTGCCACGGCTGCAGCGTTGAACATGGATTCTCCTGATCGCCATGGCCTGATTGGCCACACTGGCTTTATAGGCACAACGTTAAAGAAGCAGCATCATTTTGGCTCCTTCTTTCGATCTATAGATATTCAAGAGATTGCCAATCAAGACTATGAGTTGCTGGTGTGCGCTGGTGCTCCCGCAAAAAAATGGTTGGCGAATCAGCAGCCCGACGAAGATCGTGCCAGTATCGCGAAGCTGATCAACGCCCTTTCGTCGGCGCGATGCGAAAGGTTCATTCTCATCAGCACGGTCGATGTGTTTCTCGACCCGTCAAATGTTGACGAAGCTTCGTCTGTGGCAACAGTCGGACTTCATCCGTATGGCCTTCATCGTCGTGAACTAGAACAGTTTGTTGAGCAGCAGTTCCCCTCGGCTCTGATCGTTCGCCTTCCCGGCCTTGTCGGGCCTGGACTAAGAAAGAATATTATTTATGATATCCACAATCAGAATGAACTGCTGAAGGTCGACAGTCGGGGCGTCTTCCAGTTTTATCCAATGGTCAACCTATGGGCTGATCTCCAACGGTTGATGGGGTTAGGACTGAACTTGGTGCATCTGACTGCTGAGCCGATTAGCGTGAGCGAGGTCAGCGAGGGTGGCTTTGGCAAACCCTTTGAAAATCGTGTCGTAGATCATCCACTGTCTTATGACTTTCAGACAGCATATGCTGCACAGCTGGGTGGTACTGGGCAATATACCTACAGCAAGCGAGAGACCTTGCAAGCAGTTCGTGCCTATGCCCAAACGGAACCCAAAGCTTCCCCTAACAGTTGAGAACAAGCATGAGAGTCTCTATTTCGAACATCGCCTGGGAAACGTCGCATGATGAGCAGGTCTGTGATATCCTTCAGCGCCATGGCGTTGATGCCATTGATATTGCTCCGGGGAAGTATTTCTCTGATTTTGCTGAGGCTAGCCTAGAACAGATCGCCAAAGTCCGGTCTTGGTGGTCTGAACGAGGAATCGAAATTATTGGCATGCAGTCACTTCTCTACGGGAAGGAAGGCCTGAATCTTTTTTCTAAATCTGATATCCAGCAAAGAATGTTAGATCACCTCCAAGAGGTCTGCAGGATTGGCGATGGCTTAAACGCACGTCGTCTTGTTTTTGGTTCGCCGCGTAATCGAGATCGTTCCGGGCTGTCAGATGAACAAGCCTTTGAGAAAGCCATCTTGTTTTTCCGACGCTTGGCTGAGGTGGCCCAGCGTTATGGAGTCACCATTTGCCTTGAGCCAAATCCAGAGTGCTATGGATCAAACTTTATGACCTCCAGTACGAAAACAGCGGCGGTTGTTGAAGCCGTGGCCCATCCAGCAATCAGGATGCAGTTCGACACCGGCGCTCTCTCCATTAACGGTGAGAATCCATCCACGATCTGTAGTGAGTTTCAGTGTCTCATCGGGCATGTCCATGCTAGCGAACCTCAGCTGGTCCCTGTAGGAACTGGGGAAACGGACCACCCAGCGTCTGCTGCTGCTCTAAAGGAGTTCCTTCCAAATGCTCCAGTCACCATCGAGATGCTCACCAACAGCAGTGATGCCCCCATGGCTGCAGTGGAGGCGTCGGTTGAATACGTCGTTGCTTGTTACGGATCATCGGCAAGGGAACTTTGAGCAGATGAAGTGGCTTGTTCTCCTCTTGGGTATCGCATCCAATGCCTCTGCGAGTTTGTTGATCAAATTGGCATTGCAGCCTCCTTTCCGACTTCCATCCCTTGCTGCCCCTTGGGTAGTACTTGAAAACTGGCCCTTACTAACGGGTATCTTCTTGTATGGTTCAGCCTTTATTCTCTACGCGGTTGCTCTACAGTTCTTCCCATTGAACGTTGCACACCCAACCTTGACATCCGGTGCTATTGCTTCCGTAGCTGTTCTTTCTGTAGTGGTGCTTGGTGAAGCTCTACGTCCAGCCATGGTTGCCGGCCTTGGCTGCATTGTCCTCGGCGTTATTCTGCTGACATCAGGTGCACGCTGAAATGGAATCGCGTCAGAACGTCCAGACTGAAGAGATACGCAGGAAGTTCCCGCCTGATTGGGAGGTTCCTGTGTTTCGAATTGACTTCTGGGATGGCAAGACTAGAGATTACTGCGTTGTCGTTCCTGTCATCAATGAGGGAGACCGCATCCGTCATTTTGTGCGGCGCCTAAAGGAAAACAAGATTAACACAATCGCCGACATCATTATTGTGGATGGTGGCAGTACGGATGGGTCTCTTAATCACGAGTATTTGCGGTCTGGTGGCGTCAGAGGCCTGCTGACCAAAACTGATGCTGGGAAGCTCAGTGCACAGCTAAGAGTTGCCTATTCATTTGCATTATGCAATGAATACCGAGGCGTGGTCACGATTGATGGCAACGATAAGGATGACCCTGCTGCTATACCTAACTTTCTAAGACTCTTAGGCGAAGGATATGACTTTGTGCAGGCCTCCCGTTTTGTCCCAGGTGGGAAACAGAGGAATACACCTCCATCACGGCAACTAGCAATTCGCTGGATTCATGCTCCACTGCTAGGAATCGCTTCTGGTTTTAATTGGACTGATACGACGCAAGGATTTCGAGGCTATAGCAGTAAGCTTCTACTAAGTCAACGACTTTCTATCTTTAGGAACATATTCTCATCTTATGAACTGCTTGCTTACTTGTCCTATGCCTCCCCAATCTCAGGGTTTAATTGTATTGAGTCGCCATCAGCGCGCTATTATCCAAAGGGAGAAGTCCCGTCTAAGATATCTTCTTTTAAGGGTAATCTCAATGTCCTTCTGACGTTGATTAAGGCTTGCTTGGGCATATATGGACCTGCTTGAAATGGCTTACATATGAGTAAGTTGATCGCTCTATGGAAGTGGGCAAGTATTCCTTTCGTGCCTGCTTAAGAGTTTGCGGAAAAAACTGCCCGAATCGCCGCGTTTTTCCCTCCGGAGAGCTGATCACGCTCCGATCGGGCTGGTTTTCACTGTTTCAGCCGTTCAGAACGCCCGAATTCAAGCGTTTTGCCCCGGTGGAGCTGCCTGATCGCTGCCGCCTGGCCACACCTCTGGGCAACCGCCTGTTCATGCCGCCGCCATCGCCGGCCTGAGCAGGTTGCCCAGCCGGATCAGGTTGTAGGCGATCACGTGCAGCCCAAACACCGCACTCACCTTTTCGCTGCCCCGCAGCTTGAACTGGCGCAGACCGCCCCACTGTTTGATCCAGCCAAACACCTTCTCGATGCCGCGGCGGGCGTTGATTGATTTGGGGTAGCCCTGGTGGCGCGTGGTGTGGCCATCGATGGCGGAACCACCAGAGCGGGCGGTGTTCTGAGCGACGTGCGGCGTCACCCCGATCCGCCGGAGTTCGGCGACCATTCCCCTGGTGTCGTAGTTCTTGTCGGCACCCAGAGTTTTCTGGTGGGGACCGGGGATGTCAGCTGCCATCGCTTTGGCGGCATCCCGCTCCCCGGTGCCCACTGCTTGGGTGACGCGGCAGTCCACGATCAGCGCATGGCGGTTGTCCATCAGCTCATGGCCCCGGAAGCTCGGTTGGGCCGGGTGGGCATTGGACTTGCGGGCCAGCAAGGCGTCTGAATCAGTGCCGGAGCGGTGGGTCTTGTTGCTGAGCTTGATGCCCCTGAAATCCCCTTTGGCCCGCTTCTTTCCGGGCTTTGGAGCGCCAAAACACTCGCCAGGGCCTGATGGCGGTGGTGGCGGATCGTCCTGGCCATCGATCCGCTCCAGTGAGGCATGGGACGCCCAGGCCTGCAGCAGGGTGCCATCCACCGAGAAGTGCTCGTCACTGAGCAGGGGCTTGACCTTTGGAGCACCCATCAGTTTCTCCAGGTAGCGGCCAATGACATCGTCATTGAGGAGTCGCTCGCGGTTTTTGGTGAATGTGGTGGGATGCCAGATCGGATCATCCGGGCTCAGGCCTGTCAGATGTCAATCAGGTTGATGGGTTGCGTCAATCTGGTTGACCGGTGATTGGGCCTGTTTCTGGCCCAGGCACTGGCCTGAAATCCAGTTGGAAGCAGGATCGTGCCCAGGCCTGTCGCGGCGCGTCAATCCAGTTGGCTGCGCGGGGAGATTGACGTGGCTGGGGGGCCAGTTTTCGTGTCGCCGCCTTGGTTTCGCTTGGCCACCTCGGATCTACCGGTGATCATGCTGGCCGTGACGCCCGCGTCAATTACGTTGGCAGGCCGCTCTGATCACTGGAAACCCTTGCAGCAGCTGCCTTCTGCCGGTAGCTCTCGCCCTTGATCCCGATGATGTGGCAGTGGTGCACCAGCCGGTCCACCGCCGCCACGGTCATGGATCCGCTGGGGAAGATGTCGTCCCACTCCCGGAACGGTTGGTTGCTGGTCACCAGCAGGGATTTGCGCTCGTAGCGGTGGCAGATCAGCTCAAACAGCACCGAGGTCTCCAGCTCGCTGCGGCGCACGTAGGAGATGTCGTCGATCACCAGCAGGCTGTAGCGGTCCAGCTTCTGCAGCATCGCCGGTAGGTCGTAGGCCGCCTTGGCCTTCTGCAGCAGCTGCACCAGCGTCGTGGCGGGGAAGAAGCGGCACACCTGATCTTGCGCCACCATCGCCACCGTGATGGCAATGGCCAGGTGGGTCTTGCCCACGCCGCTGGGGCCAAACAGCAGCAGATTCTCCGCCTGCAGCAGCCAGGTGGTCTGCCGCGCCAGGCCCTGCAGCTCCTGCCACTGGCGGGGATCGAGGTGCTGGTGGTCAAAACCCTCCAGGCCTTTCTGCCAGGGGAGATGGGCACCGCGCAGCAGCCGCTGCTGGCGGGCGGTCTGCCGCTGCTCCAGCTCCTGCTCACAGAGGGCATAGAGGAACTGGCCGGGGCTCCAGCCCTGGACCTCAGCCTGCTCGGCCAGCAGCTGCCAGTGGCTGCGGAAGCGCGCCAGCTTGAGTTGTTTGAGCAGCAGCGGCAGGGCCGCTTCCACCGCCGCTGAGCGCGGCAGTGGGGACGAGGTGGTCATAGGAGGCCAGCAGGTGTTGGGGGATGACGGGATCAGGGAGGCCCGGGCAACGGGGCGGCACCCGGAAGCGCTGTTGCAATCCAGATAGGGACAGGGTTTGGCGGTGTTGGGCCTGCTCCAGGAAGGCGAGCACCAGCTCAAAGGAGGCCACCCGCACCGCCACATACAGGGCCTCGACCATCAGCCGGGCGGCGCCATCGCGGTCACCACCGGCCAGGAGTTGCTGCCAGAGGTCCCACCAGCGCGCATCCGGAAACAGGTGGCGCTGATAGCGGCAATGGAGCAGAGCCCGGGGCTTGGCCCGCAGGCCATCGATCAGGTGCTCCAGATCAATGCACCAAGCCCGCTTCTCGCCAGAGGCGCCATAGGCGCGGGGCAGCTGGCACACCCAGTCGCTGCCCAGGAACACCACCAGCCGGTCGTGGTGCAACCGCACCGTGACCTGACGGCCGATCAGGGTGGGCGGCACCGAGTAAACGACCTGTCTCACCTCGATCGTGCTGGTGCTGCGCACCCGGACCGTGAGCCGCTCGTAGTCGGCAAACCGGAAAGCCGGCAGGGGACACAGGTGTTCCAGCTCCTGCTCGTAGCGCCGCTGCCGGGGGGCATTGAGGGCGCTGAACACCTCAGCGAGCAGCTCGCCGTATTCAGCCGGTTCCTCGAAATCGCAGCTGCCGCGCAGGATCAGCTTCTGCTCCAGCCGCCGTTTCACGTGGCCATGGGGTGCCTCGACGATGCCGTTCTCATGGGCCACGCCGCGGTTGTTGCGGCTGGGGGAAAGGCCGTAATGGGCGCAAAGCGCCTGGTAACGCGGGGTGATGTCGAGGGCGTAGCTGCCATCGCGGTTGCGGCTGGCGGCCGAGAGCCGATCGGTGCGCAG
>JBILTQ010000518.1:0-3121 GCA_044371435.1 Pirellulaceae bacterium
GGATAACGCGATTCGCGAGACCGAGCGGCGTCGACGGATCCAGCAAGCTTACAATGAGCAACATGGGATCACCCCACAAACGGTCCGCAGCAATATCCGGCAAGGGATTGAGGCTGCCTCGCAACTTCGAAAGAAAGCGCGAGACATGGTGCGTCGCGAAAGCGCCACGACGGTCATCACCGAGGAATACATCAAGAGTCTCGAAGAAGAAATGCTGGCGGCGGCCCAGAATTTGGAATTCGAAAGGGCGGCGAAACTGCGAGACAGAATCACCCATGCCCGCACCCGCATCGGTCAACCGCTGGACGACGATGAAGAACCCGAGAAAGACCGGCAGTGGATGGGCCGTCAGAAAAAACGCTCGCCCAACTCGCGCGGCGGAAGAGTCCCCAAACCCCGAAAAAATTGAACGATGTTCCCCTTACATGACAGTATCGCCCCCCGCACGTTTCCGTGGGTGACCTACGGCATCATCGCCCTTTGTTCCTTGGCTTTTTTGTTGCAAGTCGCGGCTGGCCCGGACGATAACCGGATCGTCGAAGAGTGGGGGATGATTCCAGCTCGAGTCATGGCGGATGAGGTGACCAAAGCAGAGCTGACGATCGAACGCCCGACGCTGGCTCACACACCCTACGGCGATCAGGTCGTTGTCCAACGTGCGCCGATGCCGTCGGCAGCAATTTCCGACTGGGTTACGTTGCTGACCTGCATGTTCCTCCACGGCGGCTTGATGCATTTCGCCGGCAATATGTGGTTCCTTCATATTTTCGGCGACAATGTCGAAGACCGCTTGGGGCACGCCGTCTACGCTGCCCTGTATGTGGCCGCCGGCCTCCTGGCTGGCCTGACGCATTTGATTTCCAACCCAGGGTCGTCCATTCCGACGATCGGGGCCAGCGGGGCGATTGCCGGGGTGATGGGAGCCTATATCCTCTTGTACCCCAAGTCGGTGATCGAGACGGTGATCCCGCTTCCCTTGCTCTTCACCACGTTCCCGGTACCAGCCCCGATCTTTCTCGGGATCTGGTTTTTGATTCAGGTCTTCCAAGGAGCCTACACCCCGGGGACGGGAGGTGGAGTGGCCTGGTGGGCACATGTAGGCGGTTTCGTCGCTGGCCTGGCGGCCGCCGGCGTGATGCTGGCCCTGCATTGGGCCAGTCCCCCCGCCCAGGAAGGTCGGGTCGGCTACCTCGGTTTACGCCCTCATCACGATTTTCCACCTCGCTACTGAGCCGCTCATGCCTGAACCTATCACTCCGCCTGTGACCATCAGCCAGCCAGGTCCATCGGTGGCTGAGCGGGAACATCTTGCCTGGCTCTTTGGCCATCCCCAACCGGTGGCCTGGGTGACCGGCAGTGCCGCCGATCGGGTTGGGCGCGTCATCGCGAGGCGTTTCGCCGAACGCGGTTATCGGTTGGTACTCCACGCGCGGCGATCAGCCCAGGAAGGGGAAGACTTGGTCGCCCGCTGGCGAGGCGAGGGGATCGATTGCCGTCTGGTGGTCGGATCGATCGAGGACGAAGGGACTGTCCGCGGTTGGATTCAGGAAATCCTCCAAGGGTACGGTAGATTGGACGTGCTGGTACACTCAGCCGCCGTATGGGAACCCTGCAAGCTCGAAGAAACCACCGCGGAAGTCATCGCCCGCCAGTGGTCCAGCAATACGCTGGGAACGTTCCTTTGCGCCCAACAGGCTGGCTTGGCGATGGTACGACAGGCGACGGGGGGGGGTATCGTCCTGGTCGGTGATTGGGCCATCCGGCGTCCTTACGCAGATTTCGCAGCCTACTTCGCCAGCAAAGGGAGTATCCCCACGATCATGCGAGCGATGGCAGTCGAACTCGCCGAACGCAACCCGCGGGTGCGAGTCAACGCCGTCTACCCTGGTCCAGTGTTGCTTGATCCCAACACCTCCGAGGCGACGCAGGCGAGGATCCTCGAACAATGCCTGCTGCGATGCCATGGTACGGCCGAACATGTGGCGCGGGCCGCAGTCTTTCTGGCCGAACACGACTTCATGACCGGTGTCGGCCTGCCGGTCGATGGCGGCCGCAGCATCTACGCCGGGTCGATCGCCGATGCCATCGCCCACCCCAGTCGCCTCGGTGCTGCGGACACCGCTCCCCCTTAAATCATGGAGGCCACATGCTGCCCGATGGCCAGCGAAGCGGTCGCGGCCGGACTGGGCGCATTCAACAGGTGCAGCGCATGATCGCCGCGGACCAGGTGAAAATCCTGCACCAAGTCCCCCTGCGGGGTCATGGCCTGCGCTCGCACCCCCGCCCCCCCCGGCGCCAGATGCTGCAGCTGAATTTCCGGAACCAACCGCTGCAAAGCCCGACAAAATCGGCGGCGACTCAGCGACAGCCCGATCTCAGCCGTAGCCATCGCCCGATGCTTTGCCAGGAAACGCCACAGGCCAGGAAAGCTGAGGGCTTCCCATAAATCGCGGCCATCGATCGTCGACATCCGGTAACCCTCGCGGGAGAAAGCCAAGACTGCGTTCGGCCCAGCTTCCACGCCGCCGTGGATCAATCGCGTGAAGTGGACTCCGAGGAAAGGGAAAACAGGATCGGGAACGGGATAGATCAGATGACGGCAAAGCGGAACGGCCTCCGCCGTCAAGCGATGATACTCGCCGCGGAATGGGACGATGCGGAGCGGGTCCGAGACCCCGGCCATGGCCGCCACGCGATCGCAGTGCAAGCCGGCACAATTGATCAAGAATTCCGCCTGGATGACCCCGCGATCGCACTCGACCACCCATTCATCCCCATGGCGACGCATGGTCAACGCCTGATGGCGGGTGAGCAACCTCGTCCCCGACGCTTGGATGAGTTCCGCCAAGGTATCGCAGACGTGTCGATAGTCGACAATCCCTTCCTCGGGAACATGAGCCGCAGCCACTCCGGCCACATGCGGCTCGATCTGTCGCATTTGGGTCGCTTCCAGCCGTCGCAAACCTTGCAGGCCATTGGCCTCCCCGCGACGCAACAGCTCCTCTAACCGCGGAACCTCCGACGGGTCGACCGCTACCACCAGCTTCCCACAGATCTCGTGGGGGATCGCGTGCTGTCGACAAAAGTCGGTCATCAGCCGGATACCTTTCACCGCCAGCTT
>JBILTQ010000181.1:0-10560 GCA_044371435.1 Pirellulaceae bacterium
TGCGAACCCGGGAGCCGTGGGTCATAGATGATCAGGGGCGCCTTGGAGCCTTCTTCGTAGGGGATGACTTTATCGGCAAAACCATGCGATCCGCAGTTATAGCCATTATCGGAGGTGAAAATGATCACCGTATTGTCGGCTAATCCCTCGCGTTCCAAAGCTTCACGGATCATGCCGAGGGCGGCGTCGACGCCGGTGATCAGGGCATAATACTTGGAAGCGGTTTCATCGAAGAACGCGTCTTCGGCCCAGCGAGCGCCGGTGAGAAAAGCTCGACTGGTCTTTGCCTGAGGCGATAGATGCGCAGCGCGTTCCACGCCGTGGTTGGCCGGACGGGTAAAGCTCTTGCCTTGGTAGAGCTTCATGTCCAACGGGTCCGGCGTATCAGGTAAATGCGGCGCCTTGAAGCTGATACTCATGCAGAACGGTTTGCCGCTGGCCTTGGCCGCGCGAAAGAAATCCTGCCCCCAAGCACCGTAAGCCCGCGAGCAGTGCGGGTACTGCTGGGCATAGCCCGCGATTCCCTCATTCTTGGCGGTCTCATAAAAAGTCTGGCCTGGCCCACCAGCCCAGATGTCGAACTCCCGCCCCAAAACCTCGAAGGGCTCATCCTGGAGGACCAGGCCGATTTTTCCGGCGAAGCCGGTGAAGTATCCGGCTTGACGCAGCAGGACCGGATAAGCTTGCTCGAAGAAGCGACGTTCCAAGTCGCCGTGGTCGAAGTTACAGCCATGACGATATTCATACAGCCCAGTCATGAGGCTGGCTCGGCTGGCCATGCAGATGGCGGTCGTGTCGTAGTGTCGCATAAAGCGCACCCCCTCCCGAGCGAGGCGATCGATTTGCGGCGTGATCACGTCCGTATTACCGCTATAGCCGACGGCCCCGGCCGCCAGGTCATCGGCCAGCAAAAAGACAATGTTGGGACGGGATTCGGCAGCCGGCAAATGCGACGCTGCCAAACCGACGAAGAGCAACAGCCCGAGGGTCCAACGCATGGGGAAGTTTCGCTTGGGGAAGGGGATCAAGGGTCGGTAGCCTGAATCGGGAAGCGGGTTTGGTTGCTCACCTGCAGGCCCAGCGACTATCGCCCCCCCGATCGGCGACGCGATCATAGCACATCTCGAGAAGCCGCCCAACCAATAGCGGGACCTTTATTCAGGGACGAGGATCGCCTCCAGCTTGGAAAACTTTCCTTGATCCATGCGCGTCCCACCGATGGCCAGCAACTGCCGATGCCCGACAGGGAGCAGCCGATGAAAAAAACGTGGATCACGAGTTTTCTCGAGGATTTCCCCAGCTTCAACGGCGGGCTTGAGTCGCTGGATCTCCCCTTCCATGGTCGTGGCGCTCAAGGACTCACCCACCGGCCAGGCGGTTGTCAGCCAGGTAGACTTTTCGCCGTCCAAACTCCGGCCTGCTACGACATCGAGGCGATCACCGACCACGATTGCGATCCGCGAAACGGTCGAGGATGGCTGCAGCTTTCTCCTGGGAAACGAACTGGAAAGCCTGGCCACCCATGCCCCGCTGGGGTACCCTCGAGGTTGTCGGGATGATGATTTGCGGCACCAAGATCGCCGTTGGCGAGGAGCGGTTGCCGCCACTGATGAGAAAGCTACCGCCTCCCCGATCCCCGACGTCGGGCACCCCCGCCCCTGGGATCGGATCCCATCGCGTTCCCTCAGGCCCTCGCAAACCGAGGAAGTGGTTGGCCGTCCCGGTGCTCACCAACGCAGGATCGCCGCTCCCATGAGGCGGCGATCGACGATCGCTACCGCCCGAGGGAAAACCCGCGCAACCGCCGGCTCCAGTGCCCGAGGCTGATCCAAGGCCCTCTTCGCCAACGCCAGCGCAGTCACCGCAAGAACGGGCGTTGATCAGGCGAGATCCTTCAAGCGAACCAGGGCTCGACCTGCCGCTCGACTTTCAGGAATTGGCCGGAGGCCGCAGCGCGGTTTATATTTCGCTCGATGGCGTCATCTACAAACTCCTGCGAACGAAAAATCACAAGCTGATCCTGACAAAGTAACCGCTGCTCCAGGAAAGATCGTCGACCATGAAGCATGTTTCCGCAGCAAATCGCTACATGCGCACGACGTAGCGGCCAGCAACCGGAGAGACCTCCGCCTGCCTCCCGCTGGCTGTCGGCTCGGAGAGAAGCTAGAAACGGTAGCCGAAGCCGAGGTTGATGAAGTAGTTGGGGGCTTGGTCATTCAGTCCCCAGCCCGATCGTGAACCGACCTCCCAGTCGGGCGTGATCAGGTAGTGAGTGCCCGAGCTGAAGAAGTGCTGGACGGTATCCCGTTCGCGTTTGTCGCTGAACACGCCGAAGTACTCGACGTGGGCCTTCCAACGCTCTCCGATTGGCACCTTGAGGACAGTCGACGGTTCCCAGAGATTGAAATGATCTTCTTCGTTGCTTCCGGTCCCGAAACGCAAGGCGTTATCCCATGTCCAGCGGTTGGCGAAGGTCCAGCCGGAAACGCCGCCGACGACCATATCGGTATCGGTCACCTCACCGGCCGTGGGGGTGAAGCCCTGGAGGATGACCGCGGTCTGTGGCCGCCAGCCTCGCTGTTGGCTTATCCCGATCTTGAGGCCATAACTAACATTGGCTTCCTCTTCCAAGCCTTCCTTCTCGGCCAAATCGTCGGGAACGTTGGCCGACGTCGGGTTCCCCGCGCCCCCCACCTCGTAGTTGGTACCAAAGCGTAGTTCGATACGCTCGCGCCAACCGTAGCGCACCAGCAGTTCCGGCAGGCTATGCGTTTCCGCAACGCGGCGGTTGTCGATGAATGAGTAGGCCGATTCGAGTACCCAGCGTTGCTGGCCTACCAACGAGGTAGCTGGGGTGAAGGAATCACGGTCGGTTTCGATCTCATCTTCAGCCGCCGGCCCTTCGCTGCCTTCCGGCTCGCCCGGCATGGGAGACAATAGCCCTTGAGCCCACAGGGAACTCGAGAACGACAACGCCAACAACCAGCCTGCCAGCTTTGGCCAGCCGGCAGCTAACCCATGATGCATCGCCATCAGTTTCAGCACTCGCCACCATGATCCCAGGCGACCCGCCCCCTGGTGCCGATAGCAAGCGTCATCGGCCCGGCGGGTCTCGCAACCTAGGGTTTATCGGTATCTTTCCGTCGGCAGCTGATGTCCGATGGCTGAGAGCTGAAAATCCTAGCCGCCGCGTCGCGGCAATCGGCAGAAGAGGGCATGTTTACCAATGCTAGCCAAGGGCCATGCATGCGGGCGACCTCGCCGCCGGTATCGATGGTGTTCCCGCGATTTCAGCGGGTCAACCGCTCGCGTCGGCTTAGCCGTCTGCTGCCGAAGGACTGGCCGACGATGCTCCCGTTGGTTTGTAGTGGCGTGGGGGGCTTTGCAGTAGAATCGAGTCGCATGGGGCTGTAAGCGAGTCCTTCCCTCATCGAGCCGAATCAGCAGGAGCTCATGACGCGTTCCAAGAGACAAACGGGTAAGCCACCACGCTCGGGTCGAAGTCGATCGGGTGTTGGAGGGCTCCCGCCGTTGCTCTTGAGCGTGGAGCGATTGGAGGAGCGTTGCCTGCTGGCGGCCGCTTACCTGCCACCTAGTACCCTGCTTGCTGCCAGCGACAATTATCTCTCGTCGCCTCAGCCCGGCGATGCCTTGGAAGTGGCTTTACGTTTCCTGGAGGAGCAGGCAGCCACTTTCCGGCTCGACGGAGAGGACTTCGAAAGCTTCGTGGTCAAGGACCGTTATCTCGATGTCGATACCGGCATCACGCATCTCTACCTGAGGCAGCATGCGGATGGGATCGAAGTCCGTTACGCCGACGCCGGCATTCATCTGTCACCGCGTGGAGAGGTGATTGCAGCCTCGAGCAGTTTTCTCCCGGAATTGGAGCTTGGGTTGGCTGAGGAGCCACGACGTCCGGCCTTGAATGCCATCGATGCGGCCCTGCAGGCGGCCGAGTGGTTGGGGATCGGGTTGGCGAGTGGTCCGATCTACCTTTCGGAGATCCACGAGGAAAGGAGCCTGGCTCAGGTCCTCGACGTACCAGGGCTATCGGTCGACGACATCGCCGCCAACCTCCAATGGGTGCCGACTGCGGCGGGAAAGGTAGAGTTGGCCTGGCAGCTTATCATCCGTACCCCGGACGGCATGAACTGGTGGGATCTAACGATCGATGCACAGAGCGGCTCGTATCTGGCCAAGGATGATTGGGTCGAGGATGCGACGTATCGAGTCCTCGCCAGACCCACCGAATCGCCGCAGCATGGTCCCTTTCAAATCGTCTTCGATCCCCAACGTGCCTCGCCTTTGGCCTCACCTCTGGGTTGGCATGACACCGATGGGGTGGTGGGGGCGGAGTCGACTTTTACCATCGGCAACAACGTGGCCGCCCATTTGGATCGCGATGGGGACAATGCGCCGGATCCCGGGGGGCGTCCCGATGGTGGTCCGGGCTTGCAGTTTCAAGCCGTCTTCGATCCGAACCTGTCTCCTTTGGCGAACGCCGAGGCGGCGGTCACCAACCTGTTCTATTGGAATAACATCCTTCACGATATCCACTACCTGTATGGCTTTACTCCGGCAGCCGGGAATTTTCAGACGAACAATTATGGCCAAGGAGGTTTAGGGAATGACGCGGTGCAGGCCGATGCGCAGGACAACGCGAACGCTGGCAGTGTCAACAACGCGAATTTCGCGACTCCACCCGACGGCTTCGCGCCGCGGATGCAGATGTTCGAGTGGAGCTTGACTTTCCCGCGTCGCGATAGCGATCTGGATGCTGGCGTGATCGTCCATGAGTATGGGCATGGAGTCTCCAATCGCTTGACCGGCGGGCCATCGAACGCCAACGCCTTGGTCGCTTTGCAAAGCGCCGGGATGGGAGAAGGCTGGAGTGACTGGTGGAGCTTGATGTTCCTCCAGCAATCGGCGACCGACACGACGCAGAGTCGAGGCATCGGCACCTATGTCCTCGGGCAAGCCGCTAGTGGCCCGGGGATTCGCGATTATCGCTACGACTTCGATATCACCGATCCGGCTTTGGAAACCTTCCTCCATTTTGGTGCTGGTTCGGGGCAGAGCACGGCCGTCCATGATGCTGGCACGCGTTGGGCATCGATCCTTTGGGACCTCAATCATCTGCTGATTCAGAAGTATGGTTATGAAGCCGACCTTTATCAGGCCGCCAGTCCTGCCGGTAACATCCGGGCCTTGCGACTGGTGATGGAGGCGTTGAAGTTACAGCCCGCCAACCCGAATTTCCTTCAAGCCCGGGATGCCATCCTGGCCGCGGACATGGCGCTCTTCGGCGGCGTGAACCACTTGGAGATCTGGACGGCTTTCGCTCGACGAGGTTTGGGTGCGGGAGCCTTCACTTCGAGCGCCTCGTCGGCCGATGTGGTGACCTCCTTTGAATTACCGACGCCGTTCCTCTCTTTCCGAGTGCTCTCGGTGGCACCGGGGCCGCAGGCGGTAGTCGCCCTGCCACCGACTCGGTTTGAAGTGCACTGGAACGATACCTACCTCCCCTCCAGCGTCGATGCCAGCGACTTTACGGTGAACGGTCTGGCGGCCGATGGTTTCGAGTGGACCGACGCCGACACCATTACCTTCACCTATGTCGCCAGTCCGGTCAGCAACCAAGGCTTACAGAGCATCGCGGTGATTGCCGATTCGATTGCCAAGGCCAGTGATCTATCCACCAATCTCGGCTTCACCAGTACTTTCCGCTACGATGCGATGCCGCTCCAAGCCGTGGGGATTTCGCCGCCGTTTGAAAGCATGCTGTTGCTGGGTGATCCCTGGGTATTGGATATCGACTTTAACGAAACGGTCTCCCCCTTATCGATCGGTACCGACGATCTCACCCTTTCCGCGGGGACGGTCCTCAGCGCTGTCGCTTTGGATGCTGACACAGTGCGCTATCGCCTGGGGGCGATCGATACCGAAACAGTCTTTTCCGTGACGCTGGCTTCCCAGCGGCTCACCGATACCTTCGGGAATGCGAATCCGGTCAGCCTGAGTGGGCGCTACTATGCCGATGCAAGCAGTGTGAGCTTTCCTGAACCGTGGCAATCGCTGCCGCCGGCGGGTTCACTGGTAGCGGCGAAGAGCACGACCGTAATCCTCGCCCCGGATGACATCGATCGATTGCCGATCGAGCTCGACGGTCTACAAACCATAACGCTGCTGGTGACTCCAGCGAGCTCATCGTTGCGTTCGAGGATCGAGCTTTTGGATAGCAACCAACGCTCGATGGGTTTCGCGGAAGCGGCGGCGGCCGGCGACAAGCTGTGGTTGTCGAGCATCCCCATCCCAGCCGGCGGACTCTATCAGGTGGTTGTCAGTTCGTTGGATGGAACGACTGGCGAGGCCGAGTTTCGATTGCTGAGCAACGCCTTGGTCGAAGAAGAGAGTTGGGGAGTCGGCGGGCGCAACGACTCGTTGGCGACCGCTCAAAGTATCGAAGGTTTCCTGAACGCGATACCAGGGTCGGAGGCAGCCCGCCGCGGGGCGGTGCAGGGCCGACTTGCCGATTTCCTACCGGCCGTGGCACCGGTGGCGACCATCGACTTCGAAAGCGGCAACCTGCCCGGCGACTTCACGATCGCTTCCTATACCGATACCGGAGCCGTAGATCCGAATGGCCGGATCCGGCTGAAGGTCCCCGACGCGCAGGGTAACCCCAGTAACTTTGCCTTGATGATGGATCGCGCGACTCCTGCCTTGGAATATACGCTCAACGAAGCCATCTGGACGGTCGACTTGTCAGCATACCGTACCCTGCTGCTGAGTTTCGATCATGTTCGGCTCAACGACGAACCCGACCCGCTGCCGACGACCTTTGTCGAGCACGCCTGGGGGGATGGGGTGGCCATCAGCGACGATGGGTTCACCTGGCGAACCATCCTCAGCGCTCCCTCTGCCGCTGCCTGGACTCGGACGACGGTGAACCTGACCGAGGCCGCGAGTTCGGCCGGTATGCGATTGGGAGCAAACTTCAGGATCAAGTTCCAGCAATACGACAACTTCGATCTGCCGACCGACGGTCGCGGTTACGATAACATCGAATTGCGGGAGGCGAGCGAGGTTGACTACTATCGTTTAGAGCTGACAGCTGGGGAGCGATGGACGGTGGCCGTGTCCCCTCTTGAAACATCGGTAGCTGTCGAGCTCCAGTTATTGCAAGCTTCCGGGAACCCGGTTAGCCAGGGTGTCTCCGGTAGCTTGAATATCGCCAGTCTCATCCGTTCATGGTCAGTTCCTGCGTCGGGGACCTATTACCTGCAAGTCTCCGGCGAGCTAGAGACAAACTACCTGTTGCTGGCAACCGTCGATGCCGACTTTGACGATGAACCCAACGATACCTTCGCTGAAGCGCAGCCGTTGACGACAATGGCTGGGGCCCTGGGAAGTCTCACCGCGAATGCCTACGGACGGCCGCTGGAATCCTTTGAGGGGGGGCCGAGCGATCTGGCGAGCTATACCTTCCTCGGCAACCACTCCGCGTCGGTAAGCGCGGCGGCAGCTCGCAAAGGCAGCTATGGTTTGCAATTCGGGTCGGGAACTTCCCACTGGTTCTATCGCGACGCGCCCGAGGTTCGGGTAGCCCGCGGTGATATCATCTCGTACTGGGTCCACACCGGGAGCACCCCCTCGTCCTTGAGGATGTATCTCGGATTCGGCGCCACCGCCAGCGGAACGTTGTCGCTGGTGGTGGGAGGGAATACCAACTCCTTGATCCTGCAGCGCAACTCCGGGTATGGGGTAGATGACCTGGCCTCGGTACCCCATGTCTGGCAGCCCGCCCAGTGGTATCGCTGCGAAGTCGACTGGCGAGACGATGGACATATCGTCGGTCGGCTCTACGGCAGCGATGGGACCAGCCTGCTCCGCACGGTGACGGCCAACGATACGACCATCACTGCGGGCGGGTTAGCCTTTCGTAGTTTTAGCACTCCCGGCTTTATCGACGATATTCGACTGCTCCGATCCTCACGGTTGCCGGCCGATAGCGACTGGTATCTTTTGCCGGCAGGCGAGCCTGGCGATCAGTTCTCCCTCGAGACCCTAACCCCGCTGGACGGGTCAGGAGACCCGCGAAACCGACTGGATCCAAAGCTCGAATTGTATGATCCCAGCCAGGTGCGGTTGGCTGCCGGGGTAGCGGCGAGCGATGGTCGGAATGAAAACCTGGTATGGCTGCAGGCACTCCCGCTGGGAGGGTATCGGGTTCGGATCTCGGCCGAGGGAACCAGTAGCGGCGACTACTTCCTGCGGACCAGGCGGCTGCAAGCGATCGTACTATCCCAGCGATGGGTCGCCGAAAATTCACCGGCCGGGAGCCCGATCGGCCAGTTGAGTTCGGAACTGGTCGGTCTCACCGCGCCGCTGGCGTTTACCTTGGTAGGTGGAATCGGTGACGCCGGCAATTCCAGCTTCCAGATCCTCGGCGATACCTTACAAGTCAATGCTCCCCTCGATTTTGAATTGCAGTCGAGTTACTCCCTTCGGGTAAGGGTCAACGATGCCGCTGGGTTTTCGCAAGAACGGGTCCTCACCATCGAGGTGACCAATGTCGGCGAGGCCAGCGTTCTCCAGCGACAGCTTTTCTACCGCGACGCGCCGAACCTTCGCTTCAACGATGGCACAGGGAATCCAAGCGGCATGATTGATCCGACCAGGTGGGCGCTGTTGCCGGGGCAGGCCGCCACCGCCGCTCATTATTCCAACTACCTTCAGGGCTTGAACGGTCTGGTGGTCGAGGTAGGAGGCAGTTCGAACCTACGCGCTGCCGATTTTCAATTCGCCACCTGGAATGGAATCGACGCAGCCGGCTTCCTCCCGTTGGCTGTCACTCCCCGGATCACCGTCTCGCCGCCGGCCGGTAATCAGCTAAGCCAGCGGGCGACGATCGAATTCCCCCATCAGTCGATTAAGAATACCTGGCTGCGGGTAAACATCCAGGCTAACGAAAGCTCCGACTTGGCGAATCCCGACATCTTCTATTTCGGTTCGGCCATCGGCGATGTCCAGGTCGGCAACATCGGCAACCCGCTGGTGGTTCGCACCAATGCCAGCGATACTTCGGCCGTGCGGCAAAACCAATCACCGGCGATGGATTCGGTCAGCATCTCCCACCTTTACGATCTCAACAAGGATGGGCGGGTCAACGCCACCGATGTCTCGATCGTTCGGCAGCACCAATCCCAAGCCAGCCTCGGCTTTTTCGTAGCCCCCCCCAGCTTCCGGCCCGATGAAGACGACGACCCGGGAAGCGAACACCGCTAGCCTGCGTTGTCCTGGAAGCAAGAACAGCCACCTGGACAGGAGTCAGGGAGGCAACCGTAGCTTGCCGTCCTCGACAATCTACGTCGCCACCCTTCGGCGGCTTCGTTTCGCCGAGTGACACTGCCCTAGGTTAGTCATCCTCAGGGTTCGACCACGTCAACTTTCCAACGGCGGTAACCGGCAGCTCACGACGAGTGACGTCGACGTTCGCTAGCGCAACCCAGGCTGGATCGAAGCTGCGATTTTGAAGCCATCAATCGCTTGGGCCGGTCCCGACTGGCAGGTGCTCGCGTAACTCGGGCATGGCACCGAGCAAGGCGGCGCTTTGGCCGTCGCGCGAGAGCACTACCCAACCGCGCCTGGGTTCGACTTCGTCGGCGGCCGGAGCGGTGGGAAAAAAACAACGGAAGCCCAGCCGAGCGAGCGGGGCGAGGTAGGCGAGGGTCAAGGCGTTACAGTTGCCGTAATCGTCGTAACCGTAGCCGGGATCGGTGGGAACTTCGAAGTCATCGATCATGACGATCGGTTCGGTCCAATGCTGAAAAATGGTGATCAATTCGTCGCGGAGCGGCAAATCGTGAGACCAATGGGCATCGAGATAGAAAAAGACCCGCCCTTTGGGAACCGCCGGTTCCCGGCTCAACCCGATCAAGAACGATCGGCTGTCTCCAAGCCGCACCTCAGCACGCGGAAGAGATCGGAGGCGAGCCTGAGCGAAGCCAAAATATCGCGGGACGGCTTCGACCGAGTAGACTGGAAGGCCGGTCCTGGCGAAATACTCGGTGGTCGTGCCGCGAAAGGTGCCGGTCTCGATGATCGCCTCGAGCGAACCAGTCGACGCCAATCGCGAGAAGACTTTTTGACGAAAGGGGGACCCGTTCAATGGACCGAAAGCACTTCGAACATGCGGACGGAAGTAATACTCCCATGCCCCCAATCGCGTTCCCCCCAGCAAACCCGCAAGCCACCCCCCAACCCATGCCATCAAAAAACCTCTATCCCTTCGGCTTGCGATTCAAATCGCCGGTTCGATGATCCAGCGTCATCCACCACGCCAACTGCCATTCCACAGCGTCGCGAATTTCCTCCATCATTCTACTCCGAATCCTAACACTCGTCGTGAACTCACCGGCGCTTTTATTTTCCTGGGAGGCCTGGGGACCGCGGGTGACCAGCCTGGCTGGTCGTGGGCCAACGGCCGGGGCCTTTCAAGACGACCGGATCGACACATGGCGGAGGGGCCGCTTCACACCGTCGGCCAGCAACCATCGA
>JBILTQ010000521.1:0-3115 GCA_044371435.1 Pirellulaceae bacterium
ATCCTCACCGTGCGCGACCTGTTGCTGACTCCGATCTTCCAGTTGCACACGATGCGCGGGGTCGGCAACCAGACCCGCCGCGAAATCACGGAGTTCGTCGCGGAACTTCGGGAGCGATTCCCCGACATCAAAGACGATGGCGCGAAGCGGAAAGAGGAAAGTGATCATCCCGAGGATCAACCGACCTCGCTAGAGATGCTCGCGCAGCGGGTCTTCGGTGCACGTTCTCCCAAGCGGGAGGAGGAATGGAAGATTAGGCAGGTTTTGTTGGGGGTTTTCGGTGTTCGGTTTTCGGTTTTCGGTGAAGACCAACCCCCAACCGAAAACCATCCTCTCCCAACCGAAAACCGAAAACCTCAAACCGAAAACCAAACCTGGCCTAGCCAAACGGATGTGGCCACGGCTCTCAAGCTGACGCCGGTGAAGGTCAGCCAGGTGCTCAGCGCCGATCGTAAACGCTGGGCCAAGGAAACCTCGCTCAATAACCTGCGTGGCGAGCTGCATGACGAGATCCTTCGTCTCGGCGGCCTGATGACCATCCCCGAGATCATCGAGTTCATCCTGCTGCGCTGTCCGCCGGTCGACACGCTCGATGGTGCCCGGCAACAACAGATGGCATCGTCCGTAGCCCGCGCCTTGGTCGAGACCGAAACATCGCTCGCCGAGCCTCGATTCCAATTGCGAAGAATCGGCGGCAAGACGCTTATCGCTTGCACGCGAGACCTGGCGGTCTACGCCGAGAAGCTGGGACAAGTGGCAGACGAACTGGCCCAGGCCGATCCGCTGCTACCACCGCTGAGAATCTTTCAGGAATTGTTCGATGTGCCGCAGGCGTCGGCCCCAGAAGGTTGTCAGCCCCTCAACAACGAACGGCTGCTCCGACTGGCGGCCGCGATGAGCACCACCGCAGCCGTCTCGGCCAAGCAGGAGCTCTACCCGCGAGGCATGGCTGCCGAGCGTGCGTTGCGACTTGGGATCGGTGCCCTGACCGGTTTGGGGCTGGGGGACAACGAGTGTGGCTTTTCGATCATCCAGATCCGCTCGCGCGTCGAGAGCCGTTATCCCGAGGCCCAGCCGCTGCCGGATCGACCCGAGCTCGATGCCCTTCTGGAACGTGTGGGGCTGGATGTTCGGTGGAATGCCGAAACCACGACCTACCATCGCCGCGAAGTATCCGCGACCTTCACCTCCGGTTCCTCGATCCCCCGGCGTCGTACCACAGCAACCAGCACACGCCAGGTTGAGGTCACGCCCGACATGGCGTCAGCCCGGCAGTTTGAGGAGCGGTTGCAGCACGCCTACGACGAGGGCGGTTTTCTGGTCCTCATGGTGCGACCGAGTCGGATGCGTGCCTGCGAGGCCAATCTGTTGCGGCGATTCGATCTGGAGCGAGTCTCCTTCGACTCCCTGCTGTTCGATGCCCTCCGCAGCGAAGCCCAGGAACTGGACGTTGCCTGGCAGGTGGTCGAGCAAGCCGACGGCAGCGGGACGGGGAATCAAGATTGGAAGAACCTGCTGCACCTGGTGAGCATGGCGCAGCCCAAGATCGAGCAGGAGCTACTCAGCCGGGAGCAGCACCTGCTGCTGGTCCACCCCGGGCTAATCGCCCGCTACGACATGATGTCCCTGCTGGAAACCTTGCGAGACCGAGTTGGTCATGATGCGCGGTGCCCAGGGGCTTGGGTGCTGGTCCCTACCGACGAACAGAACGACATGCCATTTCTCGACGATGCCGAGATCCCACTGATCTCGCCCGGCCAAAGGACCAAGGTCTCCGAGGCATGGATCGACAATCTACACCGGGGAAGGTAATCAACCACGAAATACACGAATGACACGAAAAGAAGAGAGAGTGGGGGGGGTAAGCGATGAGCGAATTGCGATTTAAAGAAGAAAGCTATCGGATCATGGGTGCCTGCTTTGAGGTCTACAAAGAGACCGGCTGCGGATTTGTCGAACCTGTTTATCAAGAGTGTCTCGAAATCGAATTGGCTATGCAGAACATCCCATTTCGAGCGCAGGAACAACTCAAATTGAGTTACAAACAAAAACCCTTGAGGCAATTCTACGTCCCTGACTTCATCTGCTACGGGAAAATCATCCTCGAGATCAAAGCCGTCTCGAAGTTGTGTAACGAATTTCGAGCTCAAGTGCACAATTACCTCAAAGCCACGGGGTATCAATTAGGATTACTGGTCAACTTTGGCCATTACCCACAAGTGGAGTGGGAACGCATTGTCCGCTAATTTTTCTTTTCGTGTATTTCGTGTATTTCGTGGTTCTCCCCAATGCAAATCAAAACTCTCCTTCCCGAGCTCAAAAAACTAGTCACCGATCTCTCGGAAGACTTGTTGCAGCGGTCTATCGGTCAGCCTGAGATAGATCGAGGGCTTAGGGACGCGTATGCCCAGATCGAGAATGGCGGCCGAACGGCTGATCCATTCGAGGTCTGGCGCGAGGACTATCTCGATCAAGTCGCCGTGGCCTGGGTGCTGGGCTGTGTCTTCGTCCGATTCATGGAAGACAACCAACTGATCGACGAGTGCTGGCTGGCCGGAGAAGGTGACCGTCGCAAGCTGGCCGAGGACACGCATGAGTTGTACTTCCGTGAGCATCCGCACGACTCCGACCGCGAGTACTTCGAGCACGTGTTCCATGCCGTGGGCAAAATCCCAGCGGCCAAGGATTTGTTCGCCGAGGGGAAGACGCCGCTGTGGGCCGTGGGGCCAAGCGGCGATATGGCGATGCGACTGCTGGCGTTTTGGCGCGAAGTGGTTCCCGAGACCGGCGAGCTCAAGCGCTCGTTCGCGGTGAAGGATGCCGACACGCGTTTCCTCGGCGACCTGTATCAGGATCTCTCCGAGCGGGCACGGAAGAAGTACGCCCTGCTACAAACACCTGTCTTCGTGGAAGAGTTCATTCTCGACCGCACGCTCGATCCGGCCATCGCTGAGTTCGGGCTCGATGAAGTCCGGATGATCGATCCAACCTGCGGCTCCGGGCACTTCTTGCTGGGCGGTTTTGCTCGGCTGTTTGATCTCTGGATCAAGCGGGACTCGAACGAAGTCGCAGCGGCGCAGAAGGCCCTCAATGGCGTATGGGGCTGCGACATCAA
>JBILTQ010000182.1:0-10516 GCA_044371435.1 Pirellulaceae bacterium
TCAAGACCAAGGATTGTAGTTTGGTATTCACCTTCTCGCGTTGATCGGTCCAACCGTAGAAGTAGCCGTACTGCTGGTTGTAGTTAAAATAATTGAAACGGCGAACCTTGTAGGGGCAGTTGTTGGCGCAATACCGGGTGCCGATGCAGCGGTTATAGGCCATGGCATTGATGCCTTCTTCGGTGTGCACCGTCGCCGCCACCGGACAAACCTGCTCACAGGGGGCTGTTTCACAATGAGCACAGGCCATCGGTTGGGAGACGATCTTCGGATCGATCGGATCGCGGAAGTCGCCCGTTTGTTCCGTCACGTCGTAATCGCACTGGAAGTAGCGGTCGATCCGCAACCAATGCATCTCGCGGCCGCGGGAGACCTGCTCTTTACCTACGATCGGAATATTATTTTCCGCTTGGCAGGCCACCACACAGGCGTTGCAGCCGATGCATTTGTTGAGGTCGATGGTCATCCCCCAGGCATGATTCTGGGCGATATCCGGCTCCTTCCACATCGACTCTGCCGGATGATGCAGATGCATCTGGGCGAAATCTTTACTGGTGGTGTACTCGCTGAGTGTCCCTTCGCGAACCAGCAATGGGGCTCGACGACTGATCTCCTGCATCCCGCCCTCGTCCTCGATGGCGAAATGATCCTGGGTCGTGGCCAGCTTGTAGGGAATACTGGTCCCACGAGCTTCGATCCCGGTAATGATGCTATGCTGATTCCATCGCCGCAGACCGGCTAAATTGGTGCCGACGGTAAAGACATCCTTGGGGCCGCGGGTCGCTCCTCCCACCGATCCTGCGCGGGTCCGACCGTAGCCAAGGTTTACGGTAATCGAGCCCTCTGCATGTCCAGGGACAACGAACACCGGCAGCGAAACGCTGGCTTCGCCTTGGGAAAGCTTCACCAACTCGCCTTGCTTGAGTTGGAGCTTCGCGGCGGTACCGATACTCATGATGGCCGCATTATCCCAAGTCAATTTGGTGATCGGCTGCGGCAATTCCTGCAGCCAGCCGTTGTTGGCCAACCGCCCGTCGTATACGGAATCGCTAGGTCGTATCACAACTTCCAATGACTCCTGCTTGACCGAATCGATTCCCAAGTCGATCGTGCCCGGGACAATCGCCTCAGCGTCCGGCAGCTGCTTGAGCGCTTTGGGTTGCTCCAGGGAAATCTTGACCTTGGCCGCTTTGGCCGCGGAGTCCTTCAAGAACCCGGCGTGCAGGGTCTCTTTCCACAGACGCTCATCGAAGGAAGCACCAAATAAACCTTGGGCGGTTTGTTTGACATACTCCATCGTCGAGACTTCCGTCTGCGGGTCGTCGGGGAAGCCCCCGAGCAACAGGCATAACTCCAGCAGGCTCTTCCCCCCCTTGAGCGGATCGATTTGCGGTTGTCCCACACCATAAGTGCCGTCGGCGGCACGCACATCCCCCCAAACCTCGAGCGGGTGGGCCAAGGGAACAACCCAGCTGGCGAACTGGGCGGTCTCATCGTCCGTTTCGGCGGCATAGATCACTTGGGGAATGGTGGCCAGAGCATCGGACAAGGCGATATCTCCGGCTACCGAAAAGACAGGATTGGAGGCCAGCACCCAGGCCACCTCGAAGCCAGGAGTTCCCGGAACAGCACCCAAAGCTTGGAAGACAAAGTCGTCCAGCCGCACTTTATCGACCTTCGCCAACGGATTGGCAATGTCGAGCAACTGGTAGGTCTTGCCGATATTCCCAAGCTTCTCATTCAAACGCAGCACGGTTTGTTGGACATCGATCTCCTGGTGCGCCCCGACGGTAATCAAGCCCGAACCGCGGTTGTTCAAGAGATCGGTAGCAATCGCTTCCAACGCCCGATCCAGCTTCTCGTTCAGCGACAACTCGTTGTACTTCTTCTCCTCGCTGCTCCCTTCGATCGCTTGCCCCGCGTCGATCAGGGCCTCAAGACGCTCGAGGAACAGGCCGACCTGCGACGATTTCAACGCAAACCGGAAATCGGCGGCCGCCCCGGTAACCGAATACTGCGACTCGATGGCGTAGAGACGATTCATCTCACCTTCTACAGGTGCTCGTTGCTTGGCAAACTGCCGAGCATAGACGACCGCATTGGGATCGGCTCCTAAGAGATCATCGTCGATCGCCACGATCACCTTGGCCAAGTCAAGGCGATAGAACGGTGTCGACTGCTGGCCACCGGCTACCGAGATCGCCTTCGCCTGGTTGCGGCGGTAAACCGACTCGTACTCGACCAAAGTAGCTTCAGGGAACTTGCCCTTCAGCTCCGCTAGACAACGCTGCAAGGAAGGACTGGCCGTAGGTTCATAGATGACGGCGAGCCCCTTACCCTTGCTCGCCTCCAAGGCCTTGGCTTGCTCGGCCACCATTTCCGTGAAAGCCCGCCAATCGGCAACCTGACTCGCCTCCTGGACCTCGGTCGTTCCTTCCTTGCGATCCCGCTTGAGGACCGCACCCAGCCGATCGGGGTCATAGAGCGAAAGGATGGCGGCTTGCGTGAAAGCATCGGTGCCGGCGTGGTCGAACTTCTTCTCCTTGCCATCCTTGAAATCCTGCGGGGCGCTGGCGGCGAACAGAGGATGCTCTGGGTTTCCATCCAGCTTGATCGGGCGGCCTTCGCGGCAGGTCGTCAGCAGGTGCACCACCCGTCCCGCCCATTCCATGTTGGTGGCGAAATACTGGGGCAAACCCGCCACGCGTCCTTCGGGGCGGACGACGAACTCGGCAAACTCCTCGCGGTTGTAGCGGCAGCCGGATGCTCCGCCAAACGCCAGCGAGGCCCCCATCAGCTGCAGCCAGCGACGCCGCGAGACCCCCTCGGGAAACTCCGAGGCAGCGGTCGGAAACTCCCGATGGAGGAACTCCTCGAACTCAGGGGTCTTCTCGAGCTCACCAAGGCTGCGGAAGTACTTTTTCGTTTGTTGTGGCAGCGGATAGTTCATCGGTGGCAAACCGCGCAATTAGTCTGGGGATGGATGTTGTTCTTCTCTTTGATCTCTCGCCCGAGTTCGACCGGGTCGCGGCCGATATCTTCGGCCTTCCAATCAAGCTTGGTAACAAACTCGACCGGACGGAGGTGGGGTTCCGGATTTCGGTGGCAGTCAATACACCAAGCCATCGATTGGTCTTTGGCTTGGTAGACCACCTCCATCTTGTCGACGCGACCATGGCAAGTCACGCACGAAACCCCACGCGTGACGTGGGCTGCGTGATTGAAGTAAACGTAATCGGGGAGGCGATGGATACGAACCCAATCCACCGACTCGCCGGTCCGCCAACTGTCGTGAACTGCCTTCAGCTTGGGGCTCGTGGAATGAACGGCCGAGTAGACGGGGGTCCCGTTAGGGGCAACCGGGCTGTGGCAGTTGATGCAGGTTTGGGTTGCCGGAACCGTCGAATGAGCCGATTTATCCACCGAATTGTGGCAGTAGCGGCAATCCATCTTCAATTGCCCGGCGTGGATGGCGTGGCTGAAGGGCACCGGTTGGGTGGGCTGGTATCCCGGGTTCAGCGTCACCGGACTCGTGACTCCCAGAAAGAGCGGGCCGGCGTACAGGACACCACCGCCAACCAGCAAACCACCGAGCAAAAGCAGGAATTTATTGGTCCAACGAGGAAAGACAAAACGTTGCATGACGTACCGCCACTCCGACGAGCGAACGTGTAGGAAACTGAAAAACCGCCAGGAGAACCGCCGACACCAGCTTTCTCCAACCGTTTTTCCGCACTTGAGCCTCAGAGCTTACCGAAAATGCACAGCCCAGGACAGCGTGGTGGGGGCAGGAAACTTCCAGAAAGAACTGATTTCATCGGCAGTATGCTGGGTTTGGTCCAGGCAATTCAAGGTCGGATCGGCATCAAGCGACATTTGGTCGCAGCTGCCGGCTTGACCGAAGCTCGCCTGTCATCAAAGCTAAGGAAGGACGCCGATGCTGTCCAACGCTGGACCTGGGAGGATGCTCTTTATTTTGATTTCGAATTAATCCATGCTGAGCGGCGTGACTATCAACTGTTTTCTCCTGAGCTACATCATCGTGTTGGCTTTGGAGCTGTCGCGCCTCTACCTGAAAATGCCGTGGCGGATGGTAGCCATTTTTCTGATGGCTACCTTGGCTTGGCTGACGCATGGCCTCTACCTTTGGGACCGCTGGTCAGCCGCCAAGGCGGTGGCCGGAAGTTGGGGGGCACCCCCTACCCTCTTCGACTGGGGGTTGATAGCCGCCTGGTTCCTGGCGACGCTCTACTTGGGCTTGCTGATTCGGCGGCCGACCAACGCCATCGGGGCCTTCCTCCTACCGTTGGTCTTGGGGATGATTCTGTCGGCCTTGGCGGTCCGATCGGGGCAACCCTTCGAGCGGACGGAAGCGGTCGGGATCTGGCGCTATGTCCATGGCGGCTCGTTGAGCTTCGGATTGGTCGCAGTCACTTTGGGGTTCGGGACAGCCCTGATGAATCTGCTTCAAGAGTATCGATTGAAAAGCAAGCGAAGCTTTGCCGAGCGTTGGCGTCTTCCGTCCCTCGAGTACCTGCACACTCTGGGGCGGTCGTGCCTGGTGGTGACCACACTCGCCATCGCTGGAGGCCTGATCTCCGGGATCGCCTTGAATGTGCAGCGCAACGGCTCGGTGCGTTGGCTCGAAAGCGGGATCGTCTTTTCCTTCGGTTTGCTCATCTGGCTGCTGATGGCTTCGATCCTCGAATGGCAGGCGGCCCGAAGGGGAACAAGCTGGTCGGCCTATCTGAACATCGCTTCCTTCCTGATCGTGGTCATGGCCCTGATTCTGGTGTTCGCCGCTCCTCATGGTCGGACAGGCCCAAGGAAGCCGACCGCTAGCCACTGCCTCCCCAACTCTTGGACGAGGTCTGGCGATATCCTATGAAGCTGTACATGATCGGGTGCAGCCATCATCATACGCCGCTGCATCTTCGCCAGCGTTTGGCCTTTACCCCAGAGCAAACCCGACAGGCCCTGGCTTCGCTGAAGCAGCGTTTCCCAGGGATCGAAGCGGTGCTTCTGAGTACCTGCAATCGGGTGGAGTTATACGCGGCTAGCCGTGATGACGAGTTGGTCCCGGAGGTCGGTTTCCTCCGCGAGTTCCTCCTCGACTATCATCAGCTCAGTCCAGCCGAATTCGCTGACTATTTGAAAAACTCATCGGATGCCCAGGCGATCGAGCATCTCTTCACCGTGGCTTCCAGCCTCGACAGTTTGGTGGTGGGTGAATCACAGATCTTGTCCCAGGTCAAGCAGGCTTATGAGATGGCCAATGCGGCCGATCTGGCTGGACCGATCGTCCATGCTGCCTTCCAGCACGCCAGCTATGTGGCCAAACGGGTATCCAACGAAACCGAGATACACGCGCGCCGCATCAGCGTACCGAGCGTGGCGATCAGCGAAATTGCGGCGGAATTTTTTGAACGGCTGGACGACAAAGATATCCTGATCATCGGGACCGGTGAGATGGGAGAAGAGGCTTTGCGTTATCTGCAGGCTGCCAACGCCAACCGAGTGGTGCTGGTCAATCGGTCGCTCGATCGGGCCCAGCAACTAGCCCAGGCCTTTCACGATGAGTTTCGCGGTGCATTGACTATTTTGACCGAAAGTTGGGACCGATTGGGTGAGTGTCTGATGAAGGCGGACCTTGTCATCAGTACCACGGCCGCGACTCAGCCCATCATGACGTTAGCTGACTATCAAGCCCTGCATGATCAGCGCAAGAAGAAGGGCACTCAGCTAATCCTCGACTTGGCCGTGCCCCGCGATTTCGATGAGAAGATCGGTCAGTTACCCCAGGTCTACTTGTATTCCGTCGACGACTTGCAAGCTGTCTGTGAACGCAATCTGGATTTTCGACGGCAGCAATGGCCGATCGCTCAGCGGATTATTCACGAGGAGACCAACCGCTTCTTGGCGGAAGTCCAGCATCGCCGCACGGGTTCGACGATCCAGGCGCTGCGCGATCAAGCGCAGCAGATCAAAGAGGCTGAATTGACCCGTTTGACCAATCGCCTGACGAATCACCAAGTCAGTCCCGAAGCAATGCAAGAGATATCGCAAACCATGGAGCGGCTGGTCAATAAAATCCTCCATCCCCCATTGCAGTCGCTGCGTGAGGAAAGCACTTCCCACGATCATGCCTCGCTATTGAACGCGCTCAAGCGACTCTTCCGCATCCAGGATTAGAGCCAGGATGGGTGTCAGCAGCGGCGGCAGGAGAGCCTCTTCGCCACGGGACTTACTGGCGGCGTTTGCGGCGACGGGGACGCGGGGACCGGACCATCGATGGTAGGGGGGCAAGGACTGCGGCTGTCGAAGACTCCTTCATCCCCGGCGTGTTCGGAAGAGGCCAGTCGGCTGGCTTGCTTGCCGCCGCTACGGAGGACATCGATACCGATAAGTGGGCTGCAGGCCGAGGTATGGCCGGCATCGAAGCGGCTTGCAGCTCCCCGGTAATCGCCGATTGAAGTTGGAGCACGTCGCGTTCGAGGACCAGCCTCGCGGCTATCTCATCGCCTTCTCCGCCCAGGCTTGTGCGTGCCGGAGTTTCAGACGGTTGCTTTTCCATCGGCTGGGTAGGTCTGGACTGTTCGCCCTGGGCGCGAAGACTCAACCCCTCCAGATATTGCTGAAAACCGATTTCCATCTGCTGAAGGAGTGTTTCGCGGGCGGCCAACTGCTGTTCCCGTACTTCCAAACGTTGCCAGCATCGTTGGACGTCCCGCAGGAGATCGTCGATCTGATGCAGCAGAGAGCCGCCATCTTCGAGGAACGCCGCCGAAGCCGATCGTAGCTTTTTAAACGATTTTGCCGGGGTCATGAGGGGAGCCAGCAGGTGGTCGGGAATCGGGATGGAACCGGAGGTCGGCAAGCATCGCCAGCGCACGGCATCTCCCGCGGCCATCGATCGACGCACACCGCCTCCCCAGATACCCTAGGTCGTGGAATCCCGCGTGTCCAACCGGTATCCGGAAGATTCCGGAAGCTCGCCCGGCTTCCCGGAGAAGGCTGCTCCCCGCCTCGGGTGGAACTTGCTGGCCACCCAAGTCGAGGTAGAATCCATGCATTCCCTCCGATCCTCGGCTGAACCCCACCATCATGTCTCCATTCGATATCCATACCCCTGGCCGACGCGTGGATATCGACTTCAGTGTCCCCTTTCGCCACCGTTTGCGTTTCACGGAGGATTGTTTCGGGGCTGACTGGAGCGAGGTCCTGGGATTGCTGGAGACCACCGAGGCGCTGGCCAGGGTGCAGGTTTGGTTGGATGGAGGTCTAAAGACGGCTGATCCGTCGCTGCCAGGACGCATTGAAGCAGCCTTCAGGGGATCGCCAACCATTGAGCTCACCGGTCCCATCGGGGTGTTGGAGGGTGGGGAGCAGATCAAGAATTCATCGGCCACGGTTGACCACTTGCTATCCGCCATCCATCGCGATCGCCTGGATCGACGCAACTATATCTTCGTCATCGGCGGCGGTGCCGTGCTCGATGCGGTAGGCTATGCGGCGGCGATCGCCCATCGCGGAATTCGTCTGGTACGTTTTCCCACCACCACCCTAGCCCAAGCCGATTCGGGGGTCGGGGTAAAAAACGCGGTCAACTACTTCGGGAAGAAGAACTGGGTCGGGACGTTTGCCGTGCCATGGGCCGTCGTCAATGATCGCGGCTTGTTGCACCTGCTGAGCGATCGCGATTTCCGTTCGGGCTACTCGGAAGCGGTCAAAGTAGCCCTGTTGAAGGACCCCACGACCTTCGATTGGTTGTGCCAAGAGGCCAAGGCTATCGCTGATCGCCAGTGGGAAGTCGCCTGCCAGGCGATCCGCTCCTCGGTCCTGATTCATTTGCAACACATTACCCACGGTGGCGATCCATTTGAAGCGAACGAAGCTCGACCGCTCGATTTTGGCCACTGGTCGGCCCACAAGCTCGAGTCGTTATGCCAATATCGCCTGCGGCATGGTGAAGCGGTGGCGATTGGGGTGGCCTTGGATGTCGTGTATTCCTCCCTGGTGCATGGCCTGCCCAAGCGCGTTGTCGATAAGACGTTGCAGTTGTTTCATAACCTGCGTTTGCCGGTCTTCCACCCGCTGCTTCAAGAAAAAGTGCTTTTCGAGGGGTTGGAGGAGTTCCGGCAGCATCTGGGCGGGCGACTGACGCTGACGATGCTCCGGGATCTGGGCCAAATGATTCAGGTTCATGATGTCGATCGGGCCAGGATGGGGCAGGCCATCAGTTATCTATCGCAGCAACCGGCAATAGCCGGCGGCGGGTGAGAGGACGGAGTCGATGACGTTCCGAAACTGGCGTTGGATGAGTTTGATCACTCTGGTCTGCCTGGCCTGCGCCGTGCAGGCCAGGCATCAACGCAACCTCGGGGATTTGGGCTTTGCGATGGACCTGATCGAACACGGCTATGTCGAATCGGTTGACCGCTACCAGCTCTACCAGGCGGCGATGGCAGGGATGGTCGGCACGCTGGACGAAAACAGCGGCTACATCGAGCCGGAGCAGTACGGCTCTTTCCAATCGCAGATTCATCAGGAGTTTGGCGGTTTGGGAATCGTTATCGAGCGACCGGCCGAAGGTGAGCCCTTGCGGATTTTTACTGTGCTGTACGACTCGCCGGCGTACAAGGCTGGTCTACAGGCTGGAGATGTGATCGAGCAGATCGATGGTCGAGCGACGCGACGCATGGCGACCGATGATGCCTCGAGGTTGTTGCGTGGACCACCAGGGACGGAAGTCTTGTTGACCGTCCAACGCGAGTCATCGCCGCGGCCCCTTTCGCTCTGTATCGAGCGGGCTGTCATCGAGACCGAGTCGGTGACAGGCGACCGTCGACAAGCAGATGGCCGCTGGGCATTCATGATGCAAGCCGAGCCGAGCGTGGCTTACCTCCGACTGGAGATTTTCGGTGAGAAGACCCCCCTGGAAATGAAAGCCGCCTTGGCCGCGGTGCGCACCGAAGCGAAAGCTTTGATTATCGATCTGCGCGATAACGCGGGTGGCTTGCTCCCGTCGGCCACGGAAATCTGCGACATGTTCTTGGAAGAGGGGCAGATCGTTTCCACTCGAGGCCGCCGCCAGAGTTTTGCTTCCAGCCATGACGCGACAAGCGGCGTCGATATCGAGGCGACACTACCGATCGTGATCCTGATGAACGAAATGTCGGCTAGTGCCAGTGAAGTGATGGCGGCTTGCCTGCAGGATCATCGACGAGCGAAAGTGCTCGGGGAGCGTTCTTTCGGGAAGGGTTCGGTGCAGAACGTGATCGACATGGAGGGCGGCAAGGCCGCCTTGCGTTTGACCTCGGCTTATTACTTCCCTCCAAGCGGTCGCAACATTCACAAACGGCCTAAAGCGACCGAGGCGGATGACTGGGGAGTTCATCCCGATCCGGGGCTGAAGGTAACGCTGAACGACGAGCAAAAAAAGGCTGTCTTCGAGCGTTTGCGTCGGCGAGGACAACCGGCTAGCCCCGAGCTTTCGCCGGAGGCTGCTGCCGACGCGGGCGGGGCCCCCGCCAAAGTCAGCCCTTTCCTGAAACGCGATCCGTCACTCAGCAAGGACCCGCAGTTGCTGCGCGCCGTCGAGTACCTCGGGGAGCGATTGACCGCCTCTCCGCTTAGGCCCACAGGGACGACACAACCTTAGCCGGTCGGCGAGAGCTGGCGGGGCTGCGGCCCACCTTCCCTTCCGGCCCGGCGGATTCGATCCAACGCTGCCCTAGCCCCTTCGAGCTTCGGCTCAACGATAGCTGAGAACGTATCTTGCCACAAAGGTCGCCGGTATGCTCGGCGTACCGTCAGCCATCCGATTCGACGCGTTTTCAGGGCTCTTTTGGTTGCGGCCGATGGAAGGGTGCCGGCTTCTTTCGCATTGCAGAACAGCTCCTTCGCTGACGGGTGCCCACCGTGATCGCGTTGGGTGCAAGCCAACCGATGGCGGTGCGAATCAATCAGGCTGCATGCGATGGGGGGCCGCGCAAGCGCTTCGCTCTCAATTAGGCGTCTGTGGCTTGAGCAAGCGAACCGCTCTTGGATTGCAATAAGGCGGCAGCGAAACCGATGATATCGCTCTTGGCCTTGGATTGCTCGATCATCAACTCGAAGTCACCCGCTTGGCTGCAGAGCTCGAGCAAGGAGGGCGCCACTCCGAAAGGGCGCATACCAGGCGGCATTTTCTTGATCAAGTAACGCATCGCCTCGCGCGGTCGGCCAATGCGGGCCAAGAGGTCGACGTAGGTTTCGATCCCGATCGTCCCGTGCTCATTGAGATCCAGCGATTCAGCTTTTTGCAGGAATTGATGGAGGCTTGCATCCGTTTGTTCGCCCAGCATTGCCGAAAGAAAATAGCTAGTCATCAAATACAGGTCGCCGAACGGCTCATCGCTGGGATATTGATAATTCGTATTGAGTTCACGTCCATAGCGGCAGAGGTCCAGCGCCAGTCGGAGGTCTTCCTTGTCATCGAGAATCCTCGCCAATCGGACGGTAGCGGCGATATGCG
>JBILTQ010000423.1:0-4574 GCA_044371435.1 Pirellulaceae bacterium
CGATCGCTACCGCCGTCGATCGGATTGCGGAGCGTTTGGCTAAGGGCGGACGCTTGTTCTATTTGGGAGCGGGGACCTCAGGGAGACTCGGGGTGCTGGATGCAGCCGAGTGCCCGCCAACCTTTAGCACCCGCCCAGAACAGATCGTCGGGGTAATCGCGGGCGGCTACACGGCACTCACTCGAGCCGTGGAAGGCGCCGAGGACAACGAACAGGCAGCCGTGGATGATTTGCAACCCTACGGCCTGAGCGGGCTCGATGTCTTGGTGGGGATTGCTACCAGTGGACGAACTCCTTATGTCATCCGTGGCTTGGCCTTTGCCAAAGAACGACAGGCGTATACGATCGGCCTCAGTTGTAACCTTGCCTCGGAATTGGAGAGTCGGGTGGATTTGGCCATCTCACCGATCGTCGGGCCGGAAGTCATCAGCGGATCGACCCGCTTGAAGGCGGGGACTGCGACCAAGATGGTGCTGAATATGCTGACTACGGCGGCCATGGTAAAGCTGGGGAAGACCTATGGCCACTGGATGGTCGACCTGCGCGCAACTAATCATAAATTGAAACTTCGCAGTATCAGGATGGTGGCGTCGATAGCGAAGATCGATGAGCCGCAAGCCGAAGCGTTATTGCAGAAATGCGACGGTGAGGTGAAGACCGCGATCGTAGTTCAACTGGGCGGTGTATCACCAGACGCCGCCCGCGACTTGCTGGCCAAGCATGAAGGCAAGTTACGCACCACGTTGATGGCTCGATCGCCACGATGCGAGCCTGGCGAAGGAGCTAAGGATATATCTTGAACGAGCTGTATCTGCTGGGTGTGGACGGGGGAGGATCGAAGACGGAAGCATGGGTCGCGCGGCTGGCGATGCACGCGAGAAGCGGCGAGCCTCGTCTGGAGGTCATCGGCAGGAGTGTGGTCGGGCCGGCTAACCCTCGCGCCAATGGCTTTACTGCTGCCTGTGCCGAGATCGCGCGGGCTATCGAGGTCGCTCTGGATAAGGCCGCTGTCCCTGCCCCAGCGATCGCTGCAGGCTGCTTGAGTCTGGCGGGCGCCGGTCGCCAAGCAGAACAAGCGACGCTCCAGGCTTGGGCCAGCCAGTATTTTTCTTGGCCGCGAATAGTGGTCGTCGATGATGTGGCTCCGCTGCGCGATGCAGCGGCCTATGAGCAATGGGAACTGGGTGATACTTCGCTAACGCATCACCAAAAAGTTTGGGAGCAGAGTATTACCCTGATTTCCGGAACCGGTTCGATCGCTTGTGGGATGGATAGCCTGCGGCGACAGGCCCGCGCCGGCGGGTGGGGCTATCTCTTGGGCGACGAAGGCAGCGGATTTGCCCTTGGCATGGCCGGCCTGAAACAGCTTTGCCAGAGCTACGACCGGACAGGTCGCGTTACCCCCCTCGGGCAAAGGATGCTTGATCACCTGCAATTGCAAGAACCGACGCAATTGATCGAGTATCTCTATGCTGGTCCCTTGCCGCGACGGGAAATCGCTAGCCTGTCGGCGATCATCCTGAAGACCGCCAGCCAGGACCCCGAGGCAGCCTTACTCTGTCAAGCAGCGATTCACCAGCTTGTCGACCTGGTTTCCGGATTGCAGCAACGATTGGCTCTGCGTCCGGGGATGTATCGATTGGCGCTTAGCGGCGGATTGTTCAAACATCATCCGGACTTTGTTTCATGCCTGCTGGGCGAACTAGACCGACGCGGTCAGGCGCCTGCGGCCTATCATGTCGTCCAACATCCGTTGTGGGGCGTACTGCTAACAGCGGCGGAGCTTATCGACCGTTGACCAAACTCTTCAACTACCCCCGGTAGGCAAGCCACAGCCAGGTACGATTGTTTTTCTTGTTTTTCCGCATACAGCCGCGAGCATAGAGGCAGCGTGGTTGCTCCCGAAGGCTGTTTCTTCGCTTGATCGGAAAAGGGAGTTGGCTGCCTTACCAGGGACGCGAAGTGATCAGGCCTTCTTCCGGACTGCTGGCTTGAGCGTAGAGCCGTTTGGGGATTCGACCGGAAAGGTACGCCCATCGGCCGGCCAGGGCGGCGTAGTGCATGGCCCTGGCCATGCCGATCGCGTCGCGGGCATGTGCGATAGCCGTATTCAACAGGACACCATCGGCACCTAGTTCAAAAGCTACCGAAACATCGCTGGCGGTCCCAACCCCAGCATCGACGATGACTGGGTAATCCGGATCATCAGCTTTGAGATACTCCAGGATGATCCGCAGATTGTTAGGGTTGAGGATCCCTTGGCCCGAACCGATCGGAGAGCCTGCCGGCATGACGCTGACCGCCCCTGCTTCCTTGAGGCGGACGGCCATGATCGGGTCATCACTGGTATAGCAGAGGACCTGGAAACCATCGTCTACTAGTCTCCGACAGGCGTCGAGGGTGGCAAGTGGATCGGGTAGCAAGGTTTTGCTGTCACCGAGAACTTCGAGTTTGACCCAGTCGGCCCCGGGATTGTTCAGCGAACGGAGGATCTCCCGGCCCAGCCGCGCTACCCTGACAGCGTCGACGGCGTTATAACAGCCGGCGGTATTGGGAAGGAGCGTAAATTTTTCTAGGTCGATGAAGTCAAGCAGGTTCTTGCCACTGGGGTCGTAAAGACGTTCACGGCGCACGGCTACGGTCACGCAATGGCTCTGCGAAGCCTCCAGGGAGGCTTGCATTGCTTCCAGCGTTTCATATTTGCCGGTACCGACGATCAGCCGGCTTTGGAGGAGGTGGCTGCCGACACGAAAAGGCTTATCCATGGCCGGCCAGCCACTTACGGTTGCATTCACCGATCTACCCTCCACCCACCAGCGTCACGACTTCCAGCACATCACCATCCTGGACCAAACGCTCGTCGTATTGATTTCTGGGGAGGATCTCCAGATTCAGTTCAACGGCGCAGAATTGGCGAGGTACGCCGGCAAGCCGCAGGACCTCGGCGATCGTCGCTCCTGAAGGGACTTGTTGTTCCTGGCCGTTGACTTGAATGGTGAGCATGGATCAGGATTTCTCGAAAGCGGCATCAAAGGCCCGATTGCTCGGCGCAAAATCCATCCGTTTGACGAATTGGGCGGCTTCCCGAGCTCCAAATTCCCGCTCCATGCCGCTGTCTTCCCATTCAACGCTAAGCGGGCCTTGGTACCCGGCGTCATTCAGTGCGCGGATGATTTCCTCGAAGTTGACGCTGCCTCGACCTGGCGAACGGAAATCCCAGCCACGCCGAGGATCACCAAAGTTGAGATGACTGGCCAGGATCCCGGCACGTCCATTCAGCTTGGTGGTTGCATCCTTGATATGAGCGTGATAGATCCGGTCTGGAAAGGCTCGAATGAACTCCACCGGATCAACCCCCTGCCACAGCAAGTGACTGGGGTCGAAATTGAAACCGAATTCCTCCCGATGGCCCAAGGCTTCCAACGCCATTTCCGCCGTATAAATATCAAAGGCGATTTCGGTAGGGTGGACTTCCAGGGCGAATTTGACGCCGCACTCGCCAAAGACATCGAGGATCGGATTCCAGCGTTCGGCGAAGAGCTTGAAACCATCATCAATCATCGATTGAGGGACTGGCGGGAACGAGTAATTCAAATGCCAGATGCTCGAACCGGTGAAACCATTGACGACCCCGACTCCAAACTTTTTGGCCGCCCGCGCCGTATTTTTCATCTCCTCGATCGCCCGTTGATTGACACCATCGGGCTTACCATCTCCCCACACGGAAGGTGGCAGGATGGCCTTGTGCCGGGAGTCGATGAGGTCGCAAACGGCTTGGCCCACGAGGTGGGCGCTGATGGCGTGACATTGGAGGTGCTGGGAATCCAACAGGGCGCGGTGATGAGCGCAGTACTTGTCGTCCTTCAGCGCCTTGTCGACTTCAAAATGATCGCCCCAGCAAGCCAATTCGATACCATCGTAGCCAAAGTCCTTGACCATGGCTGCCATCTTCGTGATCGGCAGATCGGCCCATTGGCCGGTGAACAAGGTGACTGGACGCGACATGCAGCAAATCTCCACCAGAATCGAGGAAAAACTATCGTTTTTGAACCCCAACTTTTATAACAGAAAAATGAAGGCGCCGATATCGCCGGCAACCACCTTGTTTTGCCTGGAGGTTCCGCTGGCGCGCCTATCCCATCCGCCCCGTCGGCTGGCCGTGGCGAGGTGAAGAATCGCTGAAGGTCAGTCCGGACGGCTTACCAAACCAATTCCGGATCGCCGGCCTTCAAGGTATCGGCGGGGCGCACACCCGCGCCGCGACGCTTGGTGAGCTTGTCACCTAAATCTTCCCGCCAAGCGTCAGCTGCTGCTGACAGCCTCGCCACCACATCCGGATATTCACCGGCGACATTCCTGGATTCACCGCGATCGGCCTTCATATCGAACAAACTCAAGTCGGTATGGGCTGAGTCGTACTTGGTCGGGATCCCGCCGCGTCCCCCCGGCTTGCCTCCCAAGGTGCGGTACTCGTGGGGAAAGACAAGCTTCCATTGGCGATCGCGAATCGCCAATAGTTCGCCAGCGGAATAATAGCAGGGCATTGTCTGGTGGGGCGAGACAACCTGTTGTGC
>JBILTQ010000010.1:0-31953 GCA_044371435.1 Pirellulaceae bacterium
TCATCAGCTCGGAGAGATCATGACCATCGACCTTATGGGGGGGAAGCTCAGCGCCAATCAGCTTGGCCACCGTCGGGAGGATATCGACGGTCGCAGCCAGCTCATCGCAGGTGGTTCCGGCAGGAATCTTGCCCGGCCATCGCATGATGGTCGGAACCCGGATGCCGCCTTCCCAGGCAGTCCCCTTCCCTTCTCGGTGTGGGCCAGCCGAGCCGGCATGGTCTCCGTACGACAGCCAAGGGCCATTGTCGGTCGAGAAAATAACCAAGGTATTTTTGTCCAGTTGCAGTTCCCCAAGCGTCTTCATCACTTCACCGACAGACCAATCGACCTCCATCACCACATCGCCGAAGAGACCGGCTCCGCTTCTGCCGGAAAATTTGTCGGATACATATAAAGGTACGTGGACCATCGAGTGCGGGATATACACCAGGAACGGCTCTCGCTGATGCTCACGGATAAACCTTACGGCCTGCTCGGTGTATTGAGTCGTCAATTGCCGTTGGTCTTCACCAGTGACGTCGCGATCGATGACTTGAGTTTGCTCGATCAACGGTAGGTCAGGAAAGGGATTAGCGGTTCGTTTGCCAGTTGCCTTCACCCCCACTTCGGGATGGTAGGGCCACATGTCGTTGGAGTAAGGAAGGCCGAAGTAGCGATCGAAACCATGGTTAGTGGGGAGGAATTGAGGGTGGTGTCCCAGGTGCCATTTGCCAAAACAGGCCGTGGCATAAGCTTTCTGTTTGCAGATCTCCGCCAAAGTAACTTCCTGGGCAGCGATTCCAAGCCGTGAGCTAGGGCCAAGGGCCCCGATGATTCCGACCCGTTCGTGATAGCATCCAGTCATCAACGCAGCCCGCGACGCCGAGCATACGGCCGAGGAGACATGGAAGTCAGTGAAGCAACGCCCCTCACGGGCCAGGCGATCGAGATTGGGTGTCGGGTAGGCTTTGGCACCAAAGGGTCCGATATCAGCATAGCCCATGTCATCGATATAGAAGAGAACGATGTTCGGCAGTTCGGCCGCCTCGACAACTCGCCGCTCCCCGGAAAATATGCCGATGGGCCAAACGATAGCGAAGAAGATTAAAAAAAAGCGTTTCGACATGGCAGATGACCTCGGTGATTCAAGCATAGGAAACCAGGGCGTGGATGCTTGCCGATCGATCCCGCTGGCAGTCAGCGACAAGGCTCGGGCCAAGTCGCCCAGCGGTGAACGGCAAGCTTGCGGAAGGCAGGGATGAAAGATCCTTGACTCGCCAGGAGCGATCCTCGCAAGCCCGGATGATAGCCGCCAGTGTAGCTTGGGAGCTTTCGCCTGGCGAGCAGTCGGCTTTGGCTAATGCATGCCCTTCGACGGGGAACACGGATCGCGGTGGATGAGCGACCGGTTACCAGTGGATAGTGAAGGTGACACCACCGCCGTTGTCGGGATACTGGCCAGTCCCGGCCTGCGGCCATCCGTCGCGAAAAAGTCATCAGAGTCGCAGCCAAGATCAGGGACCAGGGATGCTCCAACTTTTCCTTCGGCTTTCGGCAAGCGGCCATGGCAGCTGGATTGGAGCAAGCAGCGGCGCGGGCATCGATCGCCTTCAGGAAGACTGACGCAGGTCGAGAAATCGCTTGGACTTGTCGGTAGATCGCGGCAAGCTGTGGGCGGCCACCTGGACTACCTCTACCCGGAGCCCGAGTCGGCGGTCCATCAGATCTTCGATCTGCTCTTTCAGGCTGCCAGCCTCCTCGACCTCGATCTGCAGATGGTCCATCGCGCCTCGTCGCGTGGCCACCAGACGGTATTCCTGGAGACCATCGCAGGCCTGAAGGATGCTTTCAATGCTGCTGGGAAAGACGTTGACTCCGCGGATGGTGATCATTTGATCCACCCGCCCGAGGACACCGCCTTCCAAGCGGACGAAGCTAGCTGAGCGACGGTAGTGCGGGTCGGGACGGACCAGATCGCCAGTGCGATAACGCAAGGCTGGCGCGCCGGCGCGTCCCAGACCGGTGAGCACCAGTTCAAAAAGATCCGTCTCGGCATGGCTGCCGCTGATGGCCACCGAAGCTGTCGGGGAGACAAACGGGAGGAACTCGGCGATAAACTCGCTCTCGATTACCTCCAGCGCTTCCCCATCGACAGTTCCCACCCCCCACGGACCGATCTCCGTGGCGCCCGCGTGATCGACGACTTCGGCTGCAAAGGCTTCTTCGATTCGCCGCCTTACCGCTGGCAAGGAACCTCCAGGTTCGCCGGCTACGACAATCTTCCGAAGGCCCAGTTGCGAAGGCGCGAGGCTGCGTCGACGGGCTTCATCGGCAAGATGTAAAGCATAAGAGGGAGTACAAAACAAAGCGGTGCTATGGGTGGCTTGAATCAAATCGAGCCGAGCGGCCGTCGATAGACCGCCGCCAGGGACGACGCGACAACCGCGAGCCAGGCAAGCATCATTGGCGCTCCAAAATCCGATGAAGGGCCCAAAGGAAAAGGCCATGAAGACTACTGTTCCGGGGCGCAGCTCGGCCGTATCCAGGATCTTCTGCCAGATACCTAACCACCATTCCCAGTCCTCGCGGCGGTCCATCACGATCAATGGTCGCCCAGTCGTGCCGCTGGTGCGGTGCAGGCGGATATAGTCATCGGCGGGGAAGGTATGATGCGGAGCTAAGCCATTCCCATCCGCCTGTTGAGAGAGTTCCCTTTTACTGGTGGTGGGGAAACGCGACCACTCCTCAAGCGAGGACACCTGCTCCGGCAAGCCTTGAAACTTGACACCGTAGAAGGAATTCCGTGTCCGTGTCGCACGGAGCAGCGCGTTGAGCTTCGACAGCTGGTGTGCTTCGAGTTGTTGGCGATCGGGAAAGTGCATGGTTTTCCGACTATCTTAGCTGTAATCCCGCGGCTCGCTAGCGACGAGACCGATGCAGCCGCTTGGCTTCTTCAAACCAGCGGTCGACGAATGGTCTTGCGAAGACGACTGGACCAACGACCTCCGGCGGACCGGAGTCTGGCGGAGCCTAGGGGATGACGACGCTGTTTCCCTCGCCGTTGGGAATCGAGTAATTCAAGCCGGGGGGAATCATCGGATAGAGACCATCGCTGAAGACTTGTTTGACAAAGTCATTGAATACCTTGATGGGGCGGGGCGGAACGATGATGAGGTCGTTGTCCCGCAGCCAGATTTCATCGGCCGGGTTTGGGCGTTTACCCAGATGGGCTCCGCGCAGGTCGAGCATGGTCGATAGTAATCGCCAGTCCTCGGCTCGGCGGAAAACCACGATCTGTCGATTGTTGGCTCCAATTTGCAGCCCCTCGGCCATCGCCAAAGCTTGGGTGACAGTGGTCGGTGAGCTGATTTCGTATCGACCTGGCTTGTTTACCTGACCGAAGACGTAGACGAATGAAGGTGCTTGCTGCAGCAAGCGAGGCTCGACCTCGATCCCGATGACTCGGTCGCGATAGCGGAGATTGATTTCACGCTTCATCTCCTCGAGCGTCATTCCGACGACGTAGACGCTGCCGATCAGCGGCAATTGAAGGCGCCCATCGGGATTGATGGAGGCCAAGACCGTTTGTCCCCCATTGTTTCCGATCAGGTTGCTCACAGCTTGGCGGAGATCTTCAAGACGCGTATTTGTCTTGACGGGAGTGACATCGATGGAAGGATTCTTGAGATAGGTGGCATAAGCTTGTTCGATATCTTTCCGTAATTGGGTGATGGTTTTGCCTGCAGCCTGAATCGAGCCAACCAGCCGCAGTACCACCGTTCCGTCTGCCTGGATCTGCACCCCGCGCGTCAGGTCGCCGCGCTTGATCTCCGCATCGGTCACCGATTCGACGAGAATTTCATCGCCGACCATCAGTTGGTATTCATGACCGGATTCCTCGCGGGTCAATACATAGATGAATTGGAATTCGTCGCCGACTCGACCGCGATACTCCAGCATCGCAGGAAGCCGCACCGGACCTACATACTCGCCGTGCCGCAGCGGATCGAGCGGCAGCGGCCCGACATCCTGCCAGCGTTGTTCCTGTCCACCCGAGTCAGCACAATCGATCCCGCGATAGCAGGGTTGGCAAGCGCCGCTCGAGAGGCCAATCATTTGCGGCGGCGGACTGACATGCAGGGGCGGGGAGCTTCCATCAGCCGCGGACGAAGTCAGCGGCCAGTCCATATTCACGGCAGCGGCACCGGTCGTGGCTCGGCCATCGCCAATCGGACTGGCTATTGCAGCGGTGGGTGTGGCCGAGGTAGCCACGACCTGAGACCAGGCCAGCGGGGCGGAAGCGCAAGTGGCGGATACCAGGATACCGATGCTGCCCAATATCTTCATCTTCAGCCGCGGTCTGCCCTGGCCCCAAGCGGAACCGGGGACGCACGAGCCTTGCATCGCCCAACAGACGGATCGCAAAATCATGGCTAGCATGGAGGAATAGCTTTTGGGAGCAGGAATTTGCGAGATGATTTCAGGACTATCGCCACAAGCGACTCAACCAGCTCGTTTTGGTCGCTGTATCCTTGGCCACCGCGGCCGATGGAGTTGCCGTCGTTGCTTCACGGAACGAAGTTGAACCGATGACTTGATTGGGACTGATGCCGGCAAAGGCTCGTGGATCCAGGCTGACGACATCAGGTATCGTCGATCCCGAGGATGAAGTCCGCAAGGCGTTGGCTTGATTCGCCGCCAAGCTTGCTTGTTGCGGATCGCCGCGGCGACGATAGACCTCGGCCAGGTTATCCCAGGCGGTCAGTGTGGGTTTTTTCGCGATCGCGAGTTGCAGGGCAGTTTCAGCCTCCTCCAAGCGATCCAACAGCATGAGGACATATCCGAGCTGCTGGGCACCCTCGGCGTGCTCAGGCGAAACATCGAGCGCAGCGATGTAACAGGTCATGGCCTGGTGGCGCCAGACCCGGCTGTCAGGTTGCGCATCGCTAGCCTGGCATTCATAGGTCTTGCCTAACGCGAAGAACAGGTCGGCCGCCCAGGGATGCTCCTGGGCGGCGAGCTGGAACTGTTCGCGGGCGTAGGTGCGATAATGTTGCGCTGCCAGTTCCGGTGAAACATCCTCCAGTTCGACGCCTTTCAAGGCGGGGGTCTCATGGCGGGCCACGATCTGGCGAGTACTTATGCTATGGGTGGGTTGACGAAGCGATTGATGGAAATCCAGTTCCTCATCCAAAGCCATTAAAGCTCGGTTCAGCGCAGGTTCGCTACTGTAGGCGGAGGTCCGCAGATCGATGGCTCGCGTCAAGCCTCTGAGGCCAGCCAGGACTTCCTCGCGCGCGCTCAGGATTGCCTGGCGACGCAATAACTCTCGACTGCGGGCCAGCCGCTCGCGGAGTTCACTTTCGATGTTTTTCCAGCCAGTAGGCGGTTCGATCGCCGTTGGAGCATCCGCCAGCGGACGAAGGCTATCGGCGAGCAGTTCACGACTCAACTGGGTAGCCAGGCGTTGACGACTCTCGATGACCTCGACCCCGGCGACCGAGGCCGGGAGGAAGGTCGGGGATGGTGGAACGGTTGGGGCCGGACCACGCACGCGGTCCTGGACGGCGGTTTCATACACTCCAGCCGGTGGATCGCCCGCGTTCCAGGCTTTGGCTGCGACCTCTGTTCCCGTCGCCAGTGACGAAGGCTCGGCTAGTATAGGAAGGCCGATTTCGACCCGCGGTACTGCATCGCTTCCAGCCAGCGATCGACCACCGGCGGGCAGTCGCTCCCAACCGTCGGCGGGAAGTGAAGCGATAGGGTTGGCGACTTTCGGGGAGCTCTGCCCTGCGACCTGGGTCAATCCGAAAATGGAAGCTGCCGCGGAGGTCGGCGCTGGGGGGAGATACTCGGGAATGAAAGAGGCTGCCTCCAAGGATTCCGACGAGCGGGGGATCGGTTGCTGGATGAATGGAGGGATACTCGATTGTGGTCCGGCATGGTTCCCCCGGCCAGCCGGTGTTGCGGGCTGCGGTGGTGGGAGCGGTGCAGGAGATGAGCCTGCTGATCGGATGGTCGTAGCCTTCTGGGGTGTGGCCGCAGGCTCCCAGGGGGAGGCCGGGAGTTGACCGTGGGATGGCCGACGCCCGGAGGAGGGGAGGCTGGAAGCACGTCGTCCCTCGATAGCTGGACCATTGGGGCTGGCTAACATCGTCGGCGAAGAAGTTGCCGGGTGACCGGGTTGGTAGACGACATGCGGAGCGACGGAGGCCGTTTGGCCAAAGACTGCCTCGCTGAAGACCCAGCCAACAGCGGCGACCGCTAGGAACACCGTCAGGGGAACCGGAAATCGGAGGTTCCGTGGTTTTTTTGTTCGTGACATGATCACCCGCTAGTACAATCGTCGCCCATACCTGCTCCCTAGCATCGGTGTAATCGCTACGATCGGTTCAAGCGGCAGGGGTGTTTTTGAAGGGCGATAGGATTTGCGGGGTGTACAACCCGATTATTCGTTACGGTTTACCCAGAGTGTGGCCAGCTCATCGGCTGGGATGGCTAGCAAAAACGACTGGCCAGGAGATCGGGAAACATTTGTTCGCTTCTCACGGGAATCCACGATTGCGATGCGTATTCTTTTAAGCGCTTTTGAGTCCTATGGGGAATGGCGAGATAATTCTAGCTGGAATGCGCTCGTCTATTGGTTGAGCGTGGTTGGGGGGCATCCCCAGGTGATGACGCGGAAGTATCCTGTCGACCTTGTTCAACTCCAGGCCCGTTTGGAGCGCGATTTGGCTCAGGGGGTGGACGCGGTCTTGCACTTAGGGCAGGCTCCCGGCATTTCCCGCATTCATCTGGAATCGATTGCCATCAACGTGGCAGGCATCACCCAGGAGCCTGGCGGTGACTATGGACCGATCCTGGAGAACGCCCCGGTCGCCTACCGGACCTCGTTTCCCTTGGGAGAATGGGTGAAGCAGTTGCGACTCGAAGGGATTCCGGCGGCTATTTCCTATCATGCCGGGACGTACTTGTGCAATGCGGCGATGTACTTGTCACACCATTGGTTTGCTCGCCGTCATGAAGTGCCACGGGTGGGATTTATTCATCTACCGCTAACGCCGGAGCAGGTCCTTCAGTCGGGGCAACCCTTAGCTAGCATGCCACTGGAGCAATCAGCAAAGGCGATTGGCTTGCTGGTGGAACGCACCCTTGAGTTAGGCACACCCCACCTCGACCCGTCGCTGGTCGGCCAGCAGGCCATGCGAGGAAAGCCTTTCCATCGACCGATTTCTTGAAAGTCGCGTTTGGACAACGGTGGCTTGGCGAACGGTTGCGAGGAAGCCAGGAAAAGTCGAGCCGTATCGTTGGCAAGCCAGGATTGTCGATGGGGTTTGCTTCGGCCGGATCCAAATGGGGTTTCTGTCCCCCATGCAATACTTTATGGTTCCACCGGGTAAGTTTGTCGATTTTCTTGGTATCCTGGAATGGCATCATGATGTGGCGAGTTCGCGTGGTACTGTGGGTTGTATTCAGTGCTTTTGGCCTCTTGGGAATGAACCCCGGCCATGCTCAAACCGGGGTGGCTCCTGCAGCTACCCTCAGTCCAGTAGCCACCGAAAATGGGGTGGTGAATGAAGCCGCCGTCGTCCTTCAGGAATTGACCGTTGGGACGCTGGAACGCATCCCGGAGCGTTTGCTGCAAGAAGCCTATGCCCTGGCGATCATCCCGCATGCGATGCGCGGAGCGTTGGTGGTGGGGGTAAGTGGTGGCCGAGGGGTTTTGGTGAGCCGCGGGGCGGATGGTCGCTGGCAGGCTCCCGAGTTCGTAAGCTTGGCTGGGGGCAGTGTGGGCTGGCAGCTTGGGGTACAGTCGAGTGACGTGGTAATGGTCTTTCGCACACCGCGTAGCGTCGAGAGCATTCGCCGAGGAAAGTTGACTTTGGGGGGGAATGCCAGCGTAGCGGCCGGGCCGGTGGGGCGGGATGCAGGGGCGGCGACCGACACGTCGTTTCAGGCTGAAATTTTGACCTATGCCCGAAGTCGCGGTCTTTTCGCTGGTATTTCCTTTCAGGGCAGTGCCCTGCAATTGGATATTCCGGCTACTCAGCGCTACTACCAACTGTCACCAGGCGGGCCAGGCACTGTCCCGCAATCGGCGCAGGCCTTGATTCAGGAGATCATCAAGTACTCGGCCAACAGCCTCCCTGCGGCCAGTAGGACGGCTGAGATTCTGCCCGACAGCGGAGCGGCAGCGACGCTGACTGCGGGAGCAACGGTTCACCCCTTGGCCGCGCAGCTGTCGCAGTCGGTCTCGGCTTTGCAGTCCCGCGTGGATGAGCAGTGGAGGCAATATTTGAGCCTGCCCCAGGATTGGTTTTCCGGGCGTCCGCTGACGGTGGCTGATTTGCAGGGGGTGGCCGTGCGCTATGAGCGGATCGAGACCAATCCGCAATATGCGAATTTGCGATCGCTGCCGGAATACCAGCAAGTGCTGACCGACTTGCGGAAGTTGTTGGCCGAAGTGGCCCCAGCGGGTCAACCTGTCGTGTTACCGCCGCCACCGTCCGTTCCAGGCAACGCAACCAAGTAGGCTCGGGCCTGCCAGCCGGGGAGCGTTGTTTCGGTCTTCGGAGGGGGGAAATGGGGACGATCGTCTTTCCTGAGGGGATGTGGTGCAGGGACTGTTTTCTTTGGGGAAGGCGGCGGTTGGGTCTTCGACGGGCGAGCGTGGATTTGGCGGCGGCGTTCTGTCAAGTTTCCTGACCTCCCGTTATCCTAGGAGGAAAAGGATCCCTGGAACCGCTGATGGCTGCCACCGCTCAAGGTAATGAACTCCCGCTTGTGATTCGGCAAACGCTCGATCGTTTGCGACATGTCATTCAACGCTACGTGGTCCTACAGGCCGCGGTGCTGGCGCTGATCGCCGCCATTAGCCTCTTTTGGTTGACGGGCTTCCTCGATTATTTTCCGGTGATGATGGGAGCCAGCGAGTCGCCGCGTTGGGCCCGCGCTGTGATGTTGGCGTTGGTCGTGATCACTTTGGGTTGGATCGTTTATCGCTTCGGTTGGCGAAAGTGGTGGGTTCGCTGGAAAGATTCTTCCCTGGCCTTGCTGCTGGAAAGGCGATATCCCGAATTGGGACACTCCTTGGTGACGACCGTTCAGGCTGCTCAGCCAGAGATCGAGCTGCGGGATGCGGCCGGTTTGCCTGCCGATGAGATTCTACGCGAGGCAACGCGACGGCAAGCGATGACGGTTGTCGAGGGGATGGATGTCGAGCGTGTCATGCAGTGGCAACCTTTGCGCGGGCAGTTGGGGGTCTTGGGAGGGCTGCTGGCGGTAAGTTTGCTGGCGGTGTTGTGGCAGCCGATGTGGGCCTGGCATTGGACCAAGCGACTCTTTGCCCTGTCCGATACGGCTTGGCCGCGAATGAGTCGTCTCGGGATTGATGGAATCGAAATCGAGATACCATCTTTTTCCGATGAAGAGGGGAACCAACGCTACGTTCGCAGCTTCCGCGATGGCATGGCTTCGATCCCTCGCGGTCAAAATGGCCGATTTTTGGCGTATGCTGACCTACGCGCCAAAAAAGTTCCCGAATCATGCGTTCTCGCCTATCGAAGTTTTGACGGAGTCCAGGGTCGGGCGACTTTAGTCCGGCGGGAAACATCGCTCGATGGCGGCCGTCAAGCTTTTGTTTTGGAAGGTCCGCCCATGCAAGCCATCGATCAGAGTTTGGCGATGTCGCTGCGCGGGGGCGATGCCAGGATCGCCGGCTTGCGTCTGGAGGTTATCGATCCGCCACAAGTGGTTCAGCTGAGACTGGAAGTGAAATATCCGGAGTATTTGCGGCGGCGGAAGGATTCGACCTGGCTCGATGAAGAGTTAGACTTTCGGATGGGGATGCGCTTGCCCGAAGGGACGGAGTTGGCTTTGGTGGGGTTTGCGAATATGCCGCTGGCTCGTTGCGAAGGACGTTGGGCTTATACCGATAGCGACGGCCAGAGCATCTCGCGCAAGCAGGAGGTTGCCTGCCAATCGCCTCAATTCCGTTTGCCGATGGGGGTCCTCCGCGCTAACTCACTGTTTGAGATTCGCTTGTGGGAGCAGTCCGGCCATTGCTCGACCAAGGTGCAGCAGTATGTTGTCGGCATCATTCCTGATGAACTTCCAGCGGTCGACCTGGTCTTGGATGGAATCGGTACCGCCGTCACGGAGAATGCGGTCTTGCCGGTAGTCGCTGATTGCCGGGATGATCATGACCTGGCTGAGGGGTGGCTCGAATTGGAGACGGGTACGGAAAATCGCTGGCAGCAAGGCTTGGAGATATCCAGTGCTGGTCAGGCAAAACAGCTCGTCGATTTACGGACTTTGCGCGACTCGCGGCAATTGCCATTGAGCGCTGGCCAGAACCTGACGGTGAATTTGTACGCCAAGGACTATTTTGATCTCGACGATCAGCGGCGAGTTGGTCGAGCCAGTCCCATTCAATTAGCAATTGTTACCCCCGACCAGTTGCTCGTGATACTGGATCGACGTGAATTAGCGATGCGCGGACGGTTGGAGTTGATCATCAGCGAGTTCAACCAGCTGCAGGAATTATTAGTTCGAATCCGGCAGACCAATCGCGAAATTTCCGCGGCCGAACCAGCAGCGGTCGAGTCGACGGATCAGACGGGGCCAGGGGAAGCTACCGGCGATCGCTTGCAGTTGCCTCGAGCCCAGCAAGCGGTGATGCAGGTGGAGAAGTCAGCCGGGGAGTTGCTGGGAATCGAGCGGGAAATTCAGCAGATCTATCAGGAGCTGATCCATAACCGCGTCGATAGTAAGGATCGTCAGGAACGCCTGGAAGATCGCGTGCGGCGACCACTGCAAGCGGTTCGCGAAGGGAGTCTGAATGAACTGCAGCAACGGACGAAGGCTATGGAGAAAGGGCTGGAGAAAGGCCCGCTGGCTGAAGCCACGATCGCAGCCACGATCGTCACCCTTGAGGAGACCTTGGCCGCGCTGGATAGTATATTGAAGGCGATGATCGATCTTCAAGATTTTAACGAAGTCGTCGATATGGTTCGCTCGATGGTCGACGATCAAGGTCGCCTGATCGACCGCACCAAGGCCGAACAGAAGCAGCGCTTGCTCGATCAATTCAAATAGAAGCTTAGGCCGTTGACCATGCGATGCTCGCACCGATATTCATGGAAACAAAGCTGGTTGTTCCAGTGGATGGGGTTCAGCCTGGGTGTTACCCTTGGCTTGGCTCAGGGGTCGGGCGACGAAAAGGTGGAGCTTCCCTCGGCAGGGGCCGCGAATCCAGCTCAAGTGGAGCAAGCCCAAGGATTGGATGCCGAGCAGAAGATTTTGGCCGAACGCTTTGCCAAACTCGAAGAGCTCTTTTTGCGGATGTCGGAATTGGAGGCGGCCTCGAATCCCACGCGTTCTAGTTTGCTCCAACAGGCGGCTCAATTGAGCAAGCAGTTGGCGACCTTGCAACGCTTGAATCTAGCGGCCGAATTGCTGGCTAAAGGTCAACTTAGCCGTGCCCTCCAGGAGCAGGAGTCGACCCGCGAGAATCTCCAGAAGTTGTTGGAGTTACTGCAAAGCGAGAATCGACAGTCTCGGATCCGTGATGATCGTGCGCGGATCCAGGCTCTGCTGAAAGATGTCCAGCGGTTAGAGAAGTTGCAGCGATCTTTGCGAGGGCGTACGGAAGCAGGTCAGGCCAAGGAAGCTGCGGCTCGAGATCAGGAGGATATTCAACAGCAGGCGGCTGATACCGAGAGTGGGCTAGCCGAAGCGATTGAGCAAGCACCGGACGCGACCGAGGGAAAGCCGGCGAGCGACGCTTCCGATGCGAGCCCGCCCAAGCCGTCAGAGGGTCCCGCCCAAGATTCCAACGAACCGAAGCCCTCTGGCAAAGAGGACTCTTCCGAAAGGAAGCCCCAAGATGCGGCCGAGTCGTCCCCGGCCGGCGAGCAACCTCCCCAACCAGCCAAAAAAGAGGATACCCCAGCCTCTTCGGCCGAAGGCCAACCGCCAGCGGAGCAACCTACCGAGGGCCAATCGCCACCGTCGGCCCAAGCTGAGTCTTCAGAGAAGCCGGGTACGAAGGGAGCCCCGGGGGAAAAGCCTCTCGCCCCGTCGGGTGAGGCGGAGGAAGCTTCAGGATCTGCTTCGGGAAAACCGCCAGCTACCAAGGAAGAGGCCGCTCGTGATCGCCTTCAAGCCGCCCAAAAAAGGATGAAGCAGGCCAGGCAACGCTTGCAGCAGGATCAGCGCCCGGAGGCTATCGAGGAGCAGTGGGCAGCGGAAGAGGAATTGCGGCAGGCGGCCGAGGAACTGGAGCGAATACTCGTTCAACTGCGGGAGGAGGAGATCGAACGTTCCTTGGCCGATCTCGAGTCGCGGATGCGGCGGATGTTGGAGATGCAGAATCAGGTACTCGATCAGACCAGTCGCCTTTTGAAGGCGGAACCGCCGCTGGATGAGCGGCAGTTGGAGGTCCAGGCGTCTAAACTATCCATCGACGAGCGCAAGATTTTGATGGAAGGCCAGAAAGCCCTGCTACTGCTGCAGGATGAAGGGTCGAGTATGGCTTTCCCGGAAGCTGTGCAGCAGATGAATGATGATATTGCTTGGGTGGTGGATGCTTTCTCCCAGGCCCAGGTCACGGCCTTGAATCGCCAGACGCAGGAGGAGATCGTGGCAGCCTTGGAGGAGTTACTCGAGTCGCTGACAGCCACCCAGAAGAAGTTGGAAGAGAAGAAGAAAGAGCGCGCCGGCGGTGAACAGCGCGGGGGTGGAGGGGAGCAGGAGGAACAGCCTTTGGTCGATAGCTTGGCCGAATTACGCTTGATTAAGACGCTGCAGCTACGCATCAACCATCGCACGGATCGATTAGCGGCGGATGCCGGCCAGCAGGACGATCCGACGGGCGAGGTCGAGCAGGCGCCGATCCGTGGGCAACTCCAGGAGTTGGCTACTCGCCAGGACAAGATTCAACAAGTGATCCGAGATATCGTTTTGGAGCAGGCCAAGCAATGAGCGAAATGCGTGAGGGGATGGTGGGGAACCGGCGTCTGCGGGTGCCGGTGAGTGGTACCGTCGTGGTGATCTTGCTGACGGTTGCCCAGGGATTGTCGGCCAGCGACCGAGAACTGCGCAAGGCAGCGACTTGGCAATGGCCGTCTATTGCCCGGTTCGAGGAGAGTTTCCAAAGCTACCTGCAGCAGCGTGCGTTGCCCGAAGAACGTCGAAGGGAAGTCGAAGCCGCGTGGGACAGCCAATCGCCGCGGTCGACCGGGCCGGAGGCTTTGGATCATTTACTGGAAACGGTCGCGCTGGCCGATGATCGCTTCGAACGGATCTGGCTGCAATTGAAAAAGCCGCTAGCTGTCCGCTCCGCCCCGCAAGCCATCGATTTGAGCTGGTGGGATGCCTCGATACCCCCCTGGATTCAGGATAATTTTCGCTTGGGCGTAGCCCGTTACCTGGCTCACCTGCAGTTCTATGATGAATCGCTACAGTTGCTGAATCAAATCGAGGTCAGTCAGGTGGTTGATCCTTCTACCTTGTTTTTTTACCGAGCGGTTTGTCACCACCATCTGCTGCAAAAAGACGACTGTGTCACCAGCATTAAGCTGATGATGGAACGTGAGTCCGAGTTAGCTTCACGCTATGCAATCACCGCGAAATTGATGCTGGCGGACATCGAGCCTTTGCAGGAAGATTCGCTCGATGAGATCTCGCGACTGATGAACGATGTCCAGCGGCGTTTGGATTTGGGACGCTCGGGGACCGTGGTTCGCGCTCAAGAGCAGCAGATTATCGAGAAGCTCGACAAGATGATCGACCAGATTGAACAGCAACTTCAAGAGCAGCAGCGGCAACAGCAGCAGCAGCAACAAGCCCAGAGCGATAAAAGCAAGGGCCAAGGCAAGCCGATGGAGGATAGTCGAGTGGCCGGGGCGTCGGGGCCTGGGGATGTTGATCCCAAGAAGATCGGCGATCGCGGCGGTTGGGGGGATTTACCTCCCGCCCAACGCCAGGAGGCCTTGCAAAACATGACCAAGGATTTACCTTCCCATTATCGGGAAGTGATCGAGTCCTACTTTAAGGCTCTGGCCACAGGAACTCCCTGAGCTTTTTCGCCCGATCGCTTGGCCCGTCCGCCCCTCGCTTGGCGGCGGAGAGCGGAGGTAGGAGGGTATTTGGGCTGGAGGTGAGCATGTCGCTCACAAGACTGGACCAACCAGCCAGGGGACGAATTCTTCATCGCCGATACCTAATTTCTCGCTGCAGGTGGAGGTGCCGCTCGCGACCTCGAGCAGGCGAAGGAACAGGTCGCGCCCGACTTCCTCCACGCTCCGGCCCTCAAGGATCTCGCCGGCGTTGAAATCCATGTCCTCCGGCAGTCGATGATAGAGAGAGCTGTTGGAGGCAATCTTGAAGCTTGGGGCTGGCTTGAAGCCAAAACAACTACCCCGACCGGTAGTGAAGGCAATCAGATTCGCGCCGCTAGCCACCATCCCGGTGACGCTGGCCGGATCGAAACCTGGGCTGTCCATCACGACGAAGCCTTTCTGCCGGATGGGTTCGGCATAGTCGAAGACACCCTCGAGAGCCGTCGATCCTCCTTTGGCGACCGCCCCTAAAGATTTCTCGGTGATGGTTGTCAGGCCACCCGCTTTGTTGCCGACCGACGGATTGCTATCGAGTACTTCGCCGTAGTTTCCGCAATACCACTTCCACCATTCAATCTTCTCCAGCAATTTCCTCGCGATCGCCGGTGTTCGCGCGCGACGCGTCAACAGATGCTCTGCCCCGTAGATTTCGGTCGTCTCCGACAAGATGGCTGTCCCTCCGCAGGCCACGAGCATATCGGAGGCGACCCCGAGGGCTGGATTGGCGGTAATCCCTGAATAACCATCCGAGCCACCACATTCCGTCCCCAGCATCAGTTGGCTGGCGGGTGTCACGGTCCGGCGGGCTGCGTTGACCTGAGCCACCAGTTTGGCCACCTCTTCCAATCCCCGTTCGACCGTGGCCCGGGTACCACCCTCATTTTGGATCGAGAGCACCGGAACCGGACGCCGCTGCTCGCCCGTGCTCGGCGATCCTGGAAGAGTGATGCTGTGTAAACGCTGTGATTCGACCAGGTAGTCCAGCGTACCTTGTTCGCAACCCAGCCCGACTAGCAGGAATCCACCGATATTGGGATGCCTGGCCATCCCTCCCAGGACTCGGGCCAAGGTCCGGTGCCGCGAACCTTCGTAAGCCATGGCGCAACCACCTTCATGGCGGAAGGAAATAACGCCGTCGACATGCGGGTAGGCGGCGCCGGCATTCGATGCCTTGAACCGCTCGGCAATCATGCGGGCGGCCGATGCCGAACAATTGACATTGCTGATGATGGCGACATAGTTACGGGTTCCAACCCGACCATCCGCGCGAGCGTAGCCGCGGAAAGTGTAGTCGTCCAAGGGAGTCGGTGGGGGCGGGATATCGGTCGAGATTGCTGACAGGTCGAGTTCATGATCACAGCGGATGTTGTGGCTATGGACGTGCTCGCCGGGAGCGATGGGCCGAGTCGCTACGCCGATCGGCGAACCGAATTTCAGCAGAGCTTGCTCGGGTGAGACCGTGGTGATGGCGATCTTGTGGCCGGGTGGAATGGCTTCCTTCACGATAATCGAGGTCGCACCGACTTCAATGCGTTCACCGGCAGTGATTGGTTGTAATGCGATGACTAAAGAATCGCGCGCGTTGAGCAGCAGAGTTTTTTTCATGGATAGGTTCGAAGATCCTAAGGTAAGCTAGCCAGCCTCGATGGATCGTGCCTGGCTTCACGGAAATGCTTGGGCGGTATATCGTAATATTTGCTGAAGACGAAACTGAAATACTGACTGGTGGCGAAGCCGCACTCGAGGGCAATATCGATGAGCCGCATATCGGAGGTCTTCAGTAACTCAGCGGCTCTCGCCACCCGTAAACGCTGCAGGAAGTCGTTCGGCGTTTGTCCGGTTGAGCTCTTGAAGGCCTGAAACAGCCGCGAACGGCTGCAGTTGATCGCCGACGCGACATCTTCCATCGAGATGCTCTCATGGTAATGATTTTCCATGTACTCGATGGCGGCTCGCACGATGCGCGTCACCGGAACCTGGCGGTCGACGCGCAGTTGCTCTATCGTTTCCAGCAGGATATCGCAGATGAGCAGTCGCAAGGCGGCGGTCATCGGCAGACTCTGGCGATGGAAATCGCGGATACGCTGGGCAAATCGCTGGGTCAGACGGCGGAGCTCGCCGCTCATGGGATGGGCGGCTACGGGGGTGTGCTGGAAACTTTGCTCGATAAGGAGCAACTCCGCCAGGGTGAAGGGGCTGTGTCGGCCTCGCCTCGCCAGCGAGGGATGCAGCAGGATCGAAGCCAGTCGGACGGGGCGCCGCACGTCTTGGAGTCCGCGGTGCATGAGCTGGCGGGGGACGATAAGAAAATGGCCGCCGGTGAGTGCTACCTGAGCCTGATTGGCGAATTCGTACTCGGTGGCTCCTTCCAAGATGAAAATGCACTCATAGGCGCGATGCTGATGCCAGGTAATCCGCGAAGCATTGCGACAGGAGACCGTCGCCACGGACTCGACCAACGGTAGCTGCAGTTGCGAACCCGCGACAATATACTCGAAAGAAGGTGGGTTTTCTGGCGGCATGCGAGTTTACAAAATCGTCGCTACGACAAATCTGAAAGACTTTATTGTAATAGCTGATCACAATCCGAACATCCAACCCTTGGCTGCCTCTCCCCAAAGTCTCCCCGATAATGTCCGAATCGTCTTCGCCCAGTTCCTTGCGCATGGCCTGGATCGTCGTTGGGCTTCTCTTCCCGGTGGCTTTGCTGAACTATCTGGACCGACAGATGATCGCGGTCATGAAGACATCGGTCATGGCGGATGTCACGGGGATTACCCAGGATACCCAATGGGGTTACATGCTGGGGCAATTCAAATGGTGCTATGCTCTTTTCAGTCCGATCGGCGGATGGTTAGCCGATCGCTTTAGTCGGCGTTGGACGATTTGTGCCAGCTTGATTGCATGGTCGGCGGTGACTTACCTTACCGGGCAGGTCACATCCTATGATGGGTTGCTTTGGACGCGGACCATGATGGGGATCAGTGAAGCTTTCTATATCCCGGCCGCGCTGGCCTTGATTGCCGACTACCACCAGGGAAGCACCCGTTCGCGGGCGGTGGGCATCCATCAGATGGGAATCTACGCCGGTCTGATTATCGGCGGCTTTGCCGGCTTTGCTGCCGATGCGCCTTGGATCGGTTGGCGACGCACTTTTCAGGTAGTTGGTTTGCTCGGCATTGTCTATGCAGTGCCTCTCTGGTGGGTGCTGCGGGATCCGTTGTGGAAGGATGAAAGTGGCCTGAATCAGAATCCTGGTGACGCCGACACTCGCCGTTCTTGGCTAGCCAATCTGCGGGATTTATTTGCCAATCCCTCTTTCCTATTGCTCGTTGCTTACTTCACCTTGCCCGCCTTGGCGGGATGGGTTGTTCGCGACTGGATGCCTTCGATCTTGAAAGATGCTTTTGCCATCGGTCAAGGATGGGCCGGTGTTTCGGCTACAGTCTACTGGCAGCTGGCCGCGATTGCAGCAGCCATCCTGGGCGGTTGGTGGGCAGACAGTTGGTCGAGAAAGACGGAGCGAGGCAGGATCTATGTGAGTGCTATCGGGACGGCTATGATCATCCCGGCTTTGTTAGGCGTCGGTTTGGCGACGGAACAGCGGTCGCTGGCCTTGGCTGTATTCGCCCTGGTGGTCTTTGGTTTAGGTTGGGGGCTTTTCGATTGCAATAACATGCCGATCCTCTGCCAAATCGTCGATCGACGCGCCCGGGCTACGGGTTATGGGATGATGAATATGGTCAGCATCAGTTGCGGCGGATTAGCTGACTGGGGTTTTGGTTGGATGCGTGATCGCGGGGTGACGCTCAACGCCATCTTCGCTGTATTTGCGATTTGCTGTGTGTTATCGGTGATCCTGGTGCTATTGATTCGACCCCGTTCGCAGCTGGAAAATAATTTGGTGAAGCATTGATGAATGTGCGTTATTCCGGGATTATCCCGCCACTGGTTACCCCGTTGAACGATCGCGACCGACTCGATCATCGAGGTCTGGAGTCGCTGATTGAACATGTCCTGGGTGGAGGAGTTCATGGACTTTTTATTCTCGGGACGACTGGTGAGGCTCCGAGTCTGAGTTACGCTTTAAGGCGTGAGTTGATCACTTCGGTGCTCGACCAGGTAGCGGGCCGGGTGAAAGTGCTCGTGGGCGTCACGGACACTTCTTTTATCGAGACGGTGCATTTGGCTGAGCACGCAGCCGAGGCGGGCGCGGATGCCGTCGTCTTGTCGACCCCTTATTACTTCCCTGCCGGGCAAACGGAGCTTATCGGCTACATCGAAAACCTGGCAGAAGCCCTCCCCTTGCCGATGGTCCTCTATAACATGCCGAGTTTGACCAAGGTTTGGTTTGAGATTGACACCCTGCGGCGTTTGACAGGCCTTGAAAAAATTGTTGGTTTGAAGGACAGCAGCGGCGAGTTGCCTTACTTTCAAGAGGCCTTAAGCCTCAAAACATTGAGGCCGGACTGGTCGATCATGATCGGTCCGGAAGCCATGCTGGCCCAGGCGACGAAGCTGGGGGGCGATGGCGGGGTTGCCGGCGGCGCCAATGTCTTTCCGTCGTTGTTCGTGCGATGTTTTGAGGCCGCGCGTGCCGGCGATAGCCAGCGTATCGCCATGCTCCAGAACATCATTGATGAATGGCAAGCGGTCTACACCATCGGTAAGTATGCATCGCGATTTATCAAAGCTACCAAGTGTAGTTTATCGTTATTAGGCATCTGTGACGATTTCATGGCCGAGCCATTTCATCGTTTTCGCCAGCCCGAGCGTTTACGGGTTCAAGGTATCTTAGAAACGGTCCGTTCCCAGGTGGAATCATGAGCAAGTGTCGTCGAGCTGGTAGTTTCCTGCGGGTGGTGCTGTGCCTTCTTGGGTTTCTCGCGGGCGAAAAGATCGTACCCATCACCCTTCGTGCCCAAGAATTGGAACCACTGGCTTACAACCATCCAGGGCTGGTCGTTGACCTTGGGGTAGGCTTATGGGCCTGGCCGATTCCCTGCGATGCGGATGGAGATGGCGATTTCGATCTGATTGTCTCGTGCCCCGATAAACCCTCGAATGGGGTTTGGCTCTTTGAGAATACCCAGGGCGACACGCGGGTCAACCCATTACCGGTATTCAAGCCGGCGGTACGCCTTAGCAAAACCGTCCATTATGTGATGCCCAGCTATGTCGGCGGGGAGTTGCGGGTTCTATCGCCGGGATACGAGTATTCCCAGTTTACTCGGACAGGGCTAGAGGAGCGGATCCAGTTGCCGATAGACGCCAAGTTCCACAAGCCCCAAGGTAAGCAACCCAAGGGACCAAAGGTTCGGCATAACCAGTGGCGGTATGTTGATTATGATGGCGATGGCGCGGTGGACTTGTGTGTCGGCATCGAGGACTGGAGCTATTATGGGTGGGATGATGCCTGGAATTCGCAGGGTGAATGGCAGAACGGTACGCTGCATGGTTGGATCTACATCTTCCGCAATCGAGGGACCACTCAGCAACCCGAGTATGATGATCCGTTTTTCGTAGAGGCTGATGGACAGCGCCTCGATGTTTTCGGTTGTCCTTCGCCGAACTTTCACGATTTTGACCAGGATGGCGATTTGGATCTCATTTGCGGGGAGTTCCTGGATGGCTTTACGTACTTCGAAAACCTCGGAGAGCGTTCGTCCCCGCAGTATAGCGCTGGACGTCGGTTGGTGACCGATCGCCAGCAACCGCTGGTGATGGATTTGGAAATGATCGTACCCGTAGCGTTCGACTGGGATCGCGATGGCGACCAGGATCTGATTGTCGGCGACGAGGACGGGCGGGTGGCTTTCGTCGAGAATCTCGGCCTGCGTGAGCGAACACCTTGTTTCGCTGCGCCGCGATATTTTCAACAGCAGGCCGATCGCTTGAAGTGCGGAGCGCTGGCTTCACCGGTAGGATGCGACTGGGATGGCGATGGCGATATCGACCTGGTCAGCGGGAATACCGCCGGTTATCTCGAGTTCTTCGAGAATCTGAGCGGAGCCGGTATGGCCCAGCCACGATGGAACAAGCCGCGACGGTTATCGGTCGATGGTCAGGATTTCCGGATCATGGCTGGACCGAATGGGAGTATCCAGGGGCCAGCCGAAGCTAAATGGGGTTATACGACTTTGAACGTGGCCGATTGGGATGGCGACGGCTTGCTCGATATTGTTCTCAATTCCATCCTGGGCAAGGTCCTTTGGCTCAAGAATGTCGGCTCGCGCCAGCAGCCAGTCCTGGCGGAACCACAACCGGTCGAGGTAGCCTGGGCCGGGAAGCCACCGGAATTGGCTTGGGGTTGGCTCAAGCCACAGGGTAACCAACTGCAGACCCAATGGCGTACCACCCCCTTGGTCTATGATTTCAATGCGGACGGTTTAGTCGACCTGGCGATGCTCGATCAGGAGGGCTATCTGGCTTTCTTTGAGCGGAGTCGGCAGGACGGAAAACTTCTCCTCAAGCCACCGGTGCGAGCTTTCGTCGATGAAGCTGGCCAGCCTTTGCAGCTGAATGCTGGCACCGCCGGGAAGAGTGGACGACGGAAGCTGTGCGTTACGGATTGGAATGGTGATGGCCAGTTCGATCTGCTGCTGAACTCGGCCAATGCTGAGTTGTTGCAGCAAGTGCGGTTCGCGGACGGTCGATGGTGGATGAAGTCGGCTGGGAGTCTGGCGAGCAAGAATATCGAAGGTCATGACGTCAGTCCCACCGTGGTCGATTTCGATGGAGATCACATTCCGGATTTCGTGGGCGGAGCCGAGGATGGACGGATGTACTTTTTGCCGAATCCTCGCCGTCGCCACTTGTCGCCGCTGGTCCGTGAGGAATTCATCTACGAACGCGCACCCTTTCCTAGCTGCCATGCTTCCACGATTGTCGAGACCGACAGCGGGACTTTGGTCGCTGCCTGGTTCGGGGGAACGGCTGAGAAAAACCCTGATGTAGGAATCTGGCTTTCCCGATACCACAACGGAGGTTGGACGCCGCCTGTCGAGGTAGCCAATGGGATCAAGCATTTAGAGGAGAACGCCAAGGTCGCTCGTTATCCCACCTGGAATCCTGTGTTATTTCAGCCGCAGCATCCTGCGCGGCGTCTTCCGCTGATGCTTTTCTACAAGGTCGGGCCTAGTCCGCAGGATTGGTGGGGAATGGTCATGACTAGCGACGATGACGGTTTGACCTGGTCCGAGCCAGCACGCTTGCCTCAGGAAATCCTAGGGCCGATTCGCAACAAGCCAGTCCAAATGCCGGATGGGGCCATCCTGAGCGCTTCGAGTACGGAATCTAAAGACTCGCCGAGCAAGTGGCAGGTGCATTTCGAAAAAAGTACCGATTATGGGGTGACCTGGAAGAAGATTGGTCCCTTGAACGATGGGTTAGCGATCCAGGCTATTCAGCCGGCCATACTTTTCTTGCCGGGAAAGGCCCTGTTGGCAATTGGCCGTACGCGCCAGGATCGTATCTTCGAACTGCAGTCGCACGATGCGGGCGAGACGTGGGACCGGATGGAACTCGGCTCACTACCCAACAATAACTCGGGTTTGGATGCCGTTAGCTTGCGCGACGGACGCCATGCAATGGTTTACAACCACGTCGGTGGAACTCCTGGCAAGTGGGGTGGGAAACGAACTCCACTCAATCTCTCCATCTCGAACGATGGGCGGCTTTGGCAAGCCGCCATGGTGTTGGAGAGCGAACCCGGCGAATATAGTTATCCAGCGATCATCCAAACGAAAGATGGGATGGTGCATGTTACCTACACTTGGCGGCGAGAGAGGATCAAGCACTGTGTGATCGACCCATCCAAGCTGCAGGGAAGACCGATCGTCGATGGCGAATGGCCAAAGTGATCAAGCCGCGTAAGCTGTGCTTTGTGATTGTTAACGGCATTCCACTTTTTACCGCTATTCCCATCAAGGCCAGGAACGCTATTTACCGAATGGAGGAGTAAGTCGATCCCCGATGGTCTCGCCATCGGTACACCCCAAGGATCGACTTTTTTCATACACTGCGGATGCTAGCAAAGTCCAGACTGCGGGCTTGGTGATCTGGCGATAACGTGTTCGTCGATGAGGAAGGCAAGGATGTCACTCAGTCGTCATTTTCAAAGGTACGTCATTGCCAGCATTGTTGGGTGGGGAGTCGCGGCGGATCACGATCGTACATCCGCTCAGGTTTTTGACGACGACGGCACCACAGCACAGCAAGTCAGGGAGACTTTCCATTCGGTGGGCTTGATTCGCTTGCTGGAGGAAACGCCGACCTCCTCCGCTTCAGACCGGCCGGTGGTCGAGCCTGTCGTGGCCGAATTATCGACTGCGGCTACCAACGGCATCGTCAATCCAAGCCCGACCGATCCTACCCTGAAGCCGCCGGCGGACGACCGCGGTCCGATTTCGGTGGGGCCCTTGCGGACGCCGGACATCGATGTGGCCGGGATTGGGACGGGAATCCACCCCGAGGATGTCACGTTGAATCGCCTGCCGGCTCCCCAATCGCTACCGACCGGGGAGACGCGGGCTGGTTCCTGGAGTCTATCGAGCAAGGCCTGGGTACCAGGGGGCTTTTGCCATCAACCGCTCTATTTCGAAGATCCGATGCTCGAGCGGCATGGGCATGAGCGGTGGACGTGTTTGCAACCGATGATTTCTGGCTTTCGATTCTTTGGAACTTTCCCGACCCTTCCTTACCTGGCCACCCTCCGCCACCCCCTCGAGGAAGTCCATACGCTGGGCGCTTATCGCCCAGGTAGCCCCGCCCCGTTGCTGCGTTATCGGCCACACTATGATCCAGCCGCTCTACGCAATGAGGTGATCTCGGCCGGGGCAGCGGCTGTCGCGATTCCTTAGCCTGCTTGCGGCGGTTAGCAACGATGATGGAGGAGGAGACTGTCTTTCCGTCGAGCCGGCATCGAGGCGATAACGAAGTCATCTTTGTCCCTCAGCGATTGGCAGCCTTGCCAATCGACAACCCATCACCCGCGGGTTATTGGCCGAAAAAGGACCAGAGCACGGACTTGATCAATAGGTATCCTTCAGGACCTCTTCGAGGTTTCGGTACTTGTCGTCACTTTCCGCGGCCTTGTCGAAGTAGCGTTTGGCTTGTGGGCGGGTGACATCGTTGCTGCGGGGGTCGAGCAGATAAAGCGCGCCTAGGATAAGCTGGTCGACAGGCGATTCGGTGAGCTGGCTTTGGAGGAGACCGACGATGATTCCCATGGGGATCTTGTCGTAGCGATAAGTCCTGTTCTCCCCTTGCAACCGGAGAATGATCGCCTCTTCCTTGACTTCGACGACCGCCGCTTTGGCCAGTGACCCGTAAGTAATCTCTTCACCTGCTTTGAGCTTTCGCAAGGACTGTTGGACCAACTCGATTCCTTTTTCGAAAGCCTGCCCCAACGCATCCAGACGGCGGGTACTGGCCATTTTTTCCTCGTTGACGGAGATGCCCAGGGCCCTTTCGATTTCCCGATGGAACACTACAAAATCCTGGGCTTGGATTGCTTGCCGGGCTTGATTCATGGCTTTTGACCAGCTTTGCGCGGCGACCGCGTCCTGCATCGCCGTGTTGCCGGTCGTCTCCGCGGCCGGAGTGATGGAAGCCATGGTCGGGATCGCGGCAGGAGGGGAGGAATCCGCAGGGCCAGGCGGCGTCGGCGAAGCTTCGGTCGGCGGGGGCGAGGTTGGTACCGTGGCTGTCGGGATGGGGAGAGCATCAGGTTTCATCTGGGGTGAATCTTCAACCACCGCGGCGGTGGTTGATTCGGGGGTCGACGGAGCCTCGGCGGTAACCGCCGCAATCTTCGGCAACGCCCCGACTTTCCCGGTCGGCGAGGGTTGATCAACACCCAGGTCAAGCCGTGGTTTATCGGTATCCGCAAGCAGGAGTTCATCATCCGCGGGGAGGAGTTCGGGCGACATGTTTTCGCGGGTGAGGCTGGAGTTCGCCGCTTGGGTAAGCTGAGTTGCCGGCTGACTGTTGAACCAGTAGAAGGCAGCGCTGGCGAGCACGGTCACTAGGGAAAATCCAAGGATCAGCGAGGAGGTGATCAGATTTTTCTTGCGACGATTGCGGCGAATCCGCGATTGAAGCTCGCGGGCTTTCGCCAGTCCAGCCGCAGGAACCACCGCCATGGCAGGTGGCGGAATCATTGGTGTGTTCGCCGAATCCGGGATCCGAGTAGGGTTAGCCGACGACGCTATCCAGGCTTCAAGAATCGACTGTCGTTCCGCTACCGACTCGGCCGTTACCGCATCGGTGGTGTTCTTGAGAAATTCGCTCAGTGAGAAAGGGGCATCAGGGTCTCCCGACGGGAGCAGGGCATGAAGGCGGGCTGAACCAGCGTCTCTGGATACCTGAGGCGGTAGAAGCGTTGCCCGCAGTTGCTGGTCGTAGGTTGCTTTCCTGGTGGCGTCGGTGAGTACGCCACGAGCTTGTCGAACCACTTTGATGACCTGCTCCAGACCTGACGGATCGGCGAGCCGATCGATAGCCTTCAGCTTTTCGACGGTGGCTTCGACCGCTGCCAGGATCTCGCCAGTATCGTCAGAAAATTCTTCCAACCCGAGGATGTTGTAATAGTTTAACCGTCGGGAGGGTGGAGACACCTTGAGGTATTGCTTGATCAGCGATCCAATGTCCGCCATGGTCGGTTTTCCAAGACCTCTCGGAGGAGGAACTAGAGGGCATCGTTAGCAGTCGGCTCATGGCACCTGACTCGTGGGCAGCGGGTTCGGGCTTTCAACCGATCCGCCCTGAAGGCTTGATCTGGCGACCCACTCGCTACCATGTCTGCCATTTTAATCAAGAGCTTTGCTTGCGGTATGTTCTTTCAGACGCAACCTTCAATTTTGGTCGCTGGATAAGGAGTTTATGTCCTTGGCTTCCCAACAGGTCATCTAACCGGGCGCGGAGTTCAGGCTGGATATCCACCCGATGCTTGCCGCTACGGACATGGATGCGATCCCCCTCTTCCATGTGGAACTCCAACCAAACTTCACGTGATCCGGGATAGCCTCGGAGGATTTCACGCAGCCGGACGAAGGTTTGTTCGTCATGATTCTGGCTGTCGAGGAACACTCGAATCCCGCTGGTGAATCGGGTATCGGCTTCAGCGATCGGGATGACCTCATTGCCGATGAGGTTGATTTCATCGCCTCCATCGCGGCGATCGACGACGGCTCGCAAGAGGACGATAGCATCCGGGACGATCAGATGCCCGAATTCGGCGAAATCATCTGGCCAGACGATACAGCGTACCATCCCTTCGACATCCTCCAAATCGAAGTTGGCATACTTGCTTGGCTGACCGGGTTTAGGATTTTTGGTGTGTGCTAATTTGATCGAACTGATCATGCCGCCGACGATGACCTCCTCACGGCGCTTGCAATTTTTCAAGTTGACCGTGGTGTGAGAACATAGCGTCCCCAATTGTGATTGATATTCGGCTAATGGATGTGCACTAAGGTAATAGCCCAAGACTTCTTTTTCATTCGCTAGCAAGAGTTTCTCCTCCCACTCGGCGATATTCGGCAAGACGATCGGTGCCATGCCATCTTCGGTCTGTTCATCGAGAAACTGGGCGAATAGATTCTTTTGTCCGATTTTACGATCTTTCTGCTGTGACGCCCCGACCTGCATGGCTTTCTCCAAAACCGCCGTCATTTGCGAACGCTTGATCTGGAAGCAATCCATCGCGCCGCTTTTGATAAGGGTCTCGATCGTCGATCGATTGCAAACCGAGCTATCAAGGCGTTCGCAGAAGTCGAAGAGGTCACGGAATGGTCCTCGTTGAGTCCGTTCGGCGACGATAGCTTCGGCGGCCGTTCGGCCACAACCTTTGATCGCGGTCAAACCGAAACTGATCTTGCCATCGACCGCCCCGAATTCGGCGGAACTGGTCTGGACATCTGGCGGCAGGACGGTGATTCCCATCCGCTGGCAATCCTCGAGGTGCTCGACCAAAGAATCCTTGCGCTTGAAATTCCGTCCCTCGATATCGCCGGTGAGCAACGCCGCCATGAACTCGACTTTGAAATGGGTCTTGAGGTAGGCGGTCTGATAGGCGATCAGAGCATAGGCGGTCGAATGGCTTTTATTGAAACCATAACCTGCGAATTTCAGGATCATCTCCCAAAATTCCTTGGCAGCTTGACGGGTCAGACCACGTTCGACGGCACCAGCCAGGAATTTTTCCTCATTGGCGGCGATGAGTTCTTCTTTTTTCTTGCTGATCGCTTTGATGCAGGTGTAGGCCTTGGCTAATTCGATTCCACCCAGCCGGTTCAAGATCCGCATCACCTGTTCCTGGTAGACCATCACTCCATTGGTCTCCTCGAGGATTTCACGCAAAACAGGATGGATATAGTTGGCGATCTGCCGGCCGTGCTTGACCGCGACATAGTCATCCACCATCCCGCCTTCCAGTGGCCCCGGACGATAGAGGGCCGCGGTGGCGATGATGTCGCTGAAACGGTCGGGCTTCATCCGTACCAGCAGATCGCGAATCCCGCCACTTTCCAGCTGGAAGATACCTTTGGTCTCGCCTCGTTGGAGCAGGGCGTAGGTTTCTTGACAGTCGAGTGGAAACTTGAAGGGGTCGATCTTCTGTTTCCGGGTTTTCTCGATGATATCCACGGCTTTGGACAAGGTCGTCAGGTTCTTCAGCCCCAGGAAGTCCATCTTGAGCAAGCCGGCTGCCTCGACATCGCCCATCGACCACTGGGTGATGATATCCTCCTTGCCGGAGACCCGGGTCAGCGGCAGGTATTCGGTCAGCGGTTGATCGGCGATCACCACCGCGGCCGCGTGGGTTCCCACATTCCTGGCGGTCCCCTCGAGCTTTTGGGCGAAATCCAGCAATTCACGGACTTCGACCGAGCTCTCATAAAGTTTCTGCAGATCGATATTCTTGGCGATCGCATCCGCGACCGTGATCTTTAGCTCATCGGGCACCATCTCGGTGATTCGACTGACCTCGGCCAAGGGCAACCCGAGGACCCGGCCGACATCCTTGATGGCAGCCTTGGCCTTCATCGTGCCGAAAGTGCCGATCTGGGCTACGTTCGCTTCCCCGTATTTCTCCTTGACATAACGGATGATTTCCCCCCGGCGTTCCTGGCAGAAATCGATATCGATATCGGGGGCCTCGAGTCGGTTTTCATCGAGGAATCGTTCGAAGAGGAGATCGTACTTGATCGGGCAAACATGCGATAAATACAGCGCAAAGCAGACAAGCGCGCCGACACCGCTACCGCGGGCAGTAGCCGGAACATTGATTTCCCGGGCATGCCGGACAAAATCCCAGACGATCAAAAAGTAATTGGAGAAACCAAGTTTCGCGATGACCCCCAATTCACGATTCAAACGCTCGATGACCTCCTCAGACAGTTCGCCACCTGGCATCATCTGCTCGATGCCAGCGTATCGCTCGCGCAGACCTTGGAGACAAAGCTCGCGCAGGTAATCATCAGGGGTGCGCTGGGGCGGTAAGCTGAAGGTCGGGAAATAGCGTTTCCCTAACTCGAGATCGATATGAACGGAATCTGCGATCTGTTGGGAACGAGCAACCGCATCCTCAAGACCGGGGAAATGCTGGTACATTTCCTCGGGAGAACGCAGGTAAAATTGGTCGCCTTCCATCTGCATCCGATTGACATCGCTGCGAAAGCGACCGGTGCTGATGCAAACCAGAACATCCTGAGCTTCGGCGTCCTCACGATCAACGTAATGGGCATCGCTAGTAGCCACCACTGGAATGCCGATTCGCTTGGCGATATCGACCGCCCCTTCGAGTTGCCGGCGCTGGATCTCCAGCCCATTGTTCATGACTTCAATGAAGAAACGATCGCGGAAAGTCTTTTCAAACCATTGAGCGACTTCGACGGCATCACGATAAGCCGCCTCGGTATCCGTACCGTGCAGGATAGCCCGGGAAAACTCGCTCGAGACGCAGCCGCTGAGGCAGATGATGCCTTCGTTGAATTCGGCTAGTAAGTCCTTGTCGATGCGGGGTTTGAAGTAAAATCCTTCGAGCGAGGCTTTCGAGGCTAACTTGACCAGGTTGCGAAAACCCTGACGGTTTTGGGCGAGCAGCGTCAGGTGATAGGCGGCTTCCTTGGACGAGGCTGCATCGCGTTCGAAGCGACTGCCCGGGGCCACGTAGGCTTCGTAGCCAAGGATCGGATTGATCCCAACTTCCTTGGCCTTTTTGTAGAATTCCAAGGCCCCATGGAGGTTGCCATGGTCGGTCAAGGCCAAGGCATTCATTCCGTGAGATTTGGCCCGTTTGACCAGTTTCCCGATGGGGCTTGCGCCATCCAGCAAGCTGTAGTGGCTATGGCAATGCAGGTGGACAAAAGGACGTTCACTCATGCCGTACAATCCTTCTTTGGAGACATCGGCCCTTCTTTGGAGACATCGGCCTTCTTCAAAGGCATCGGTCGAGCCCGGAATTATCCCTCAGCCCCGCGGACGTTGTCTAGGACAGATCGCGCAGCCGGGGAGTTCTCTGCCGAGAACCAACGGCCCCTGCATCGAGCCCAGGTGAACGCTAGAAACCGGATGCTGGGGGGGAGCCGTCGATGTCGATGAGTATCCACAAGCCATCTTCCCGGACAGGGTAACTTCGCAGCATCGCCTTGCCGGTCGCGGCATTATGGCCATTGCACAGTTCGTACTGCCAGCCATGCCAGGGGCAGGTGACGCAGCCATCAGCGACTTTTCCGCGAGCCAACGGTCCCCCTTGATGAGCGCACATGCCGTCGATGGCGAACAACTGACCCTCCGAACGAAAGACGGCGATGACCATCCCTTGATGAACGATCTCGAGCCCTAGGCCTTCCGTCAGTTGGTTCGATTCACAAACTTTTTGCCAAGCCATCCTGGGGCCCTAGCCTTTCATGGAAACGGCGAAGACAACGAGACCGGCTACCTCAGTCGCGGTGCCTCGAGGTAAAAACAGGGGCATCGACGGCATGCTTTGAGGCAGGCGGGTGAAAGCCAGCCGCCGCGAGTTTTATCGTAAGCCTTGGCTCGCGGAGGCGAGTAGCTGCCGCCGTCTTATACCTCGGCGAATCGCTCCTGCAAGGAAAGCACATTCATCGATTCCTGCCGCATCGCTTCGATGGCGTCGACCGCCGCCTCCGCCGCCGAAACGGTGGTGATACAGGGGACGCCGAACTGGACTGCCGCGGCGCGAATCTTACCTTCATCGGTGCGAGCCCCCTTGCCGCTAGGGGTGTTGATGATCAAGGATACGTCATCATTCTTGAGGTAATCGATAAGGTTCGGATTGCCTTCCGCCAGTTTCTTGATCCGCGTGACCGGAATGCCGGCTTTCTCGATCTCTGCCGCTGTTCCACTGGTCGCGGACAAGCGGTAACCCATGGCATGCAATCGCCTGGCAATCATTGGAATCGAGCCCCGATGGCGGGAGGAGACGCTGATGAAGACATTGCCTCCTGTCGGCAGGAAGACACCGGCGGCAATTTGACTTTTCGCAAAAGCTAGCGGCAGATTTTCGCTGATTCCCATCACTTCACCGGTCGACCGCATCTCGGGTCCCAAGACGATGTCGACGCCAGCGAATTTACGGAACGGGAAAACACTTTCCTTGACCGAGATATGTTTCGGCACCGGTTCGTGCTGGATTCCCAGCTCTTTCAAGGACATTCCAGCCATGACCTTGGCTGCGATCTTGGCCACGGGCACACCGGTAGCTTTGGCGACGAAAGGGACCGTGCGGCTGGCTCGTGGATTGACTTCCAGCACATAGACCACGTTTTGGCCAGCTTCTTCCTTGACCGCGAACTGAACATTCATCAAGCCGACGACATGCAGGCGTTGGGCCATGGCATGGGTGGCTGCACGGATCTCCTCGAGAATCGCTGGCGACAGCGAGAAAGGCGGGATCACGCAGGCGGAATCACCGGAATGGACACCGGCTTCTTCGATATGCTCCATGATCCCCATGATTACTACGTCGCGGCCATCGGAAATCGAATCGACATCGACTTCGGTCGCATCTTCCAGAAAGCGATCGATCAGGACCGGTTGACCTTGAGCGACGACAAAGGCTTCGGTCACGTAACGATCAAATTGCTGATGATCGTAGCAAATTTCCATGGCTCGCCCCCCCAGCACGTAGCTAGGGCGAACCAGGCAGGGAAAGCCGACCTTTTGCACCTCCGCCCTGGCTTGAGACATGTTGCGGGCGATGGCATTGGCTGGTTGCCGCAGCCCCAGTTCCTGGATCAATTGTTGGAACTTCTCCCGATCCTCCGCTGCCTCGATTGTTTCGACACTGGTACCGATGATGGGAACACCGGCGGAATCCAGGGCGCGCGCCAGATTGAGCGGTGTCTGTCCACCGAACTGGACGATCACGCCGCTGGGCTGCATGCGATCGAAAATATTCAAGACGTCTTCGGTAGTCAGCGGCTCAAAAAATAAGATATCGCTGGTGTCGTAATCGGTGCTCACCGTTTCCGGGTTGCTGTTGACCATGATCGACTGGATGCCCATCTCGCGCAGGGCATAGCTGGCGTGGCAACAGCAGTAGTCAAACTCGATCCCTTGACCGATCCGGTTCGGACCACCGCCGAGAATCATCACCCGACGACGGCCGGGAAGCGGCGGCGGGGTCTCGTCCTCTTCTTCGTAACAACTGTAGAAGTAGGGAGTAAAGGCCTCGAATTCGGCGGCGCAGGTGTCGACGGCTTTGTAGGTCGCAACGATCCCCCGCTCTTTTCGCCAGGCCCGAATCTCCAGTTCATGAGCCGACAGCAGGTTGGCTAGTTGCCGGTCAGAAAAACCATACTGCTTGGCTTGTCGCATGGTAGCCGTATCGATATTCGCCAGCGATTGCAGCGATAACAGTTGCTCTTCCAGTTCCACCAAGTCACTGAGCTGGTCGAGGAACCAACGATCAATATTGGTTAAAGCATGGATTTCCTCGAGCGACATGCCGGCTTTCATGGCATAACGCAAATACCAAACCCGCTCAGCGTTCGGTCGCGACAGCTTGTTGCGAATCTCCTCTTCATCCGGCTGGCGCGGGGTATTCCAGAGGTCTTTACTGTCACAACCAAAACCGAAAGCCCCCACCTCCAAGCCCCGCAGGGCTTTCTGGAACGATTCCTTGAAGGTACGGCCAATGGCCATCGTTTCGCCGACACTCTTCATCTGGGTCGTCAAGGTAGGATCGGCTTCGGCAAACTTCTCAAAAGCGAAACGCGGAATTTTGGTGACTACATAGTCGATGGTCGGTTCAAAGCAGGCTTGGGTTTTTTTAGTGATGTCGTTTTGCAACTCCCAAAGGCGATAGCCGACCGCTAACTTGGCGGCGATCTTGGCAATCGGAAAGCCGGTCGCCTTGCTGGCCAAGGCGCTTGACCGGCTCACCCGCGGATTCATCTCGATCACGATCATCCGGCCTGTCTTGGGGTGCACGGCGAATTGAATATTGGAGCCGCCTGTTTCGACGCCGATCTCGCGGATGATGGCCAAGCTGGCATCGCGCATCCGCTGGTATTCCTTGTCGGTCAACGTCTGGGCTGGAGCGACGGTGATCGAATCGCCCGTGTGAACCCCCATCGGATCGAAATTTTCGATGGCGCAAATGATGACCACATTGTCATCCATATCGCGCATGACCTCCATTTCATATTCCTTCCAGCCGATGATCGACTCCTCGATCAAGACTTCGGTGACTGGGGAAAGGGTGAGCCCATTTTCTACCAACTGGTCGAAATCATCGCGGTTGTAGGCGATAGCCGAACCGCTGCCGCCCATGGTAAAGCTAGGGCGAACGACGCAAGGAAGTCCGACTTGGGCC
>JBILTQ010000649.1:0-3104 GCA_044371435.1 Pirellulaceae bacterium
CCGCTGTTTTTCGGACATCCGGCTAGGGGTGTCCGAGAAAGGTCGCGTAGTCTAGGGAGCGCCCCCCGGCCTGTCAATCGGCGGGCGGGGCGGCGGGGTAGTCGCATGCCGGACCCCCGAGGCAGGGAACCCTTCGGCCCTTCTTGACCCCCGTCATCGGTGCCGCTGTGGCTGCCCGGGGACCCGGCTGCGCAGTTCCACCCTACCCCCGCCCGGACCCGCCGTCCGGACTTGCGTCACAGGACCGAGGGCACCATCGGCCGCAAGCGGTCGACGCCGGATTGATTTCAATGCTATCAATGCTTACATTCAGATCATGGCCAGCCTCACCATCCGCAACCTGGAAGACGACCTCAAGCGCCGCCTGCGGCTTCGGGCGGCGGCCCACGGCCGGTCCATGGAAGAGGAAGTGCGCGAGATCCTGCGCTGGGTGGTCGCCGAGCCCCCGCCGCCACACAACTTGGCGGACGCCATCCGCGCCCGCGTCGCGCCGCTCGGTGGCGTCGATCTCGAGCTGCCCGCACGCGAGGCGATCCCCACGCCGCCGCCGCTCGACGACACATGATCATCCTCGACACGAACGTCGTCTCGGAGTTGTTGCGCCCCGCACCGGCCGCATCCGTGGCCGCGTGGTTGGCGGCGCAGGAAGGCTCGCGCGTCTACCTCACGGCGATCGGCGCCGCGGAGTTGCGCTTGGGCGTAGCCTTGCTCCCTGCAGGTCGCCGCCGCGACACGCTTGAAATGGCGATCGACGCGATGCTCGCCGAGGATTTCCGGCGCCGTATCCTGCCCTTCGACGAGGCCGCCGCACACGCCTACGCCGCGATCGCCGCCGCACGCCGCGCGGCGGGTCGCCCGATCAGCCAGTCCGACGCCCAGATCGCGGCCATCGCCCTCGCCTGCGACGCGTCGCTCGCGACGCGCGACATCGCCGACTACGAAGGCTGCGGCGTCACGCTCATCGATCCCTGGGTGGCGGGGCGCTGAAACGAAGTCCAGACGTACGGGTCGAGGTGGGCCACCAATCCCTCGCGCTACTCAAGACAGGGGGACGTCGGGAGCCACTGAGGGCAGCCGGATCGTCGGGATGGCATACGGTCCCGTGGCACTGAAATCGGGGGTCAGGTCACGCGGGCGATCAACACCCGCTGCCTCTGGCCCCCGGAGAGCGTCGAGCCCATGTCCCCGACCAGGCTCTCGTAGCCCATCGGCATGCGTTCGATGTCAGTGGATATCTGCGCGAGCGCGGCGCACTCGCGCACCCGCGCCATGTCGATCTGCTCATCGAAGCCCGAGATGTTCTCGGCGATGGTGCCTTGCAGCAGGCTGTCGTCTTGGGCGACGTGGGCGAAGGGCTGATGGTCGTGGCCTAGGCTAAGGACGAGCAGTGGCGAGCGTCGACCGCCCCCGCAGACGTGACGGTGGTGGGATCTCTGTAGCCCAAATGACGATGCAACTGACCAGCGCCCGCCTTGAGCCCCAGCTCACAGAGGCTCAGGAGTGGTCCGGCCTTCCTGCCATACCCGCACGAGCGAACACTTGGGCCCTGAACCTCTCCCGAATCTCCCGCGCAGCTTGACTGCCGTGGTTCATCCAGGCTCCCGGCAGGAACACGTCCGACGCTCGCAGATGAAGATGCTCACCAAATGCCGTGGGCGCGAACCGCACGGGGGCGCGTATCGGCAGTTCACGGCGACGCGCCGTGAATGAGACGTCGATCACGCACCGACCCGTCAGCGCAATCCGCTTGTTCAGCACGAACGACACTCCCGACGCCCACGCGACCAGGACGATGAGTCCAACCAGATATTGCCCGGGGCCCTGCGGCGGATGAAGGTAAAGGGTACATACCCCGATCAGGTATGCGACCCCACCGACGATCCGCGCTGCAGCTCTGGCTCTGGCCGAAAACTCGATCGCCAGCTCGACCGACTGCGACCGATATCGACTCGCTCTATTCGCGAACTCGATGACCGCGAGCAAGGCCACCACGACAGCAACAACGAGTAGTTCCATATGCTGGATCCCACATTACGTAGTTTTTCAAGGGCGTCTACCCATTCGCGGCACTACTCCGAGGCCGGACGCTCCGCTCGTGTCATGACGAACTCCTTAAAGGCGTCCACCTCTCGCCTTGAGGAGTCGGTATCGCCCATCAACCAGTATCCCGGCATGAACACGATCTGTTGGCCAATTTGCAACCGCCAGCCGAAGATAACGGGATCGAATCGCACTGGGCCAGAGAGCACGATTTGGCGCCGACGCCCGGTCATCGAGATGTCGATGAGCCGGTCGCCGACCACCACGAGACGCTTGTTGCATACCACACTCGCGGCGATGGCCGTCAGCACAAGGATTCCGAAATAGCCCAGACCCTCGAGCACGTTCGTAGGGGGATGAAGAATCATGGCAAACACTATCATCCCCAGCATCATTGCAGCACCCGTCGCCGTAAAGGCCATGGACCACAATGGGCTCCCCAGCGCGGCCTCCGCGTGCGCAACTCGGTTTTGTCGAGCACGAAGATACGCACCCACCGTCAACAGCAATGGGAAAACTGCAATCGAGATGACAACGAGGTTCAGCATTCTTGTTTCTGGCGTTTTTTTTTCGGTGGCTTAGACGGTCCCGTGCGGCGTTAAATCGCTGAAAGTCAATTCTCTATCACACAGCGCCGCACGGGACCGTCAGAACAACAGCTACTCCGATCTCATTGAAGGAAGTTAACGAGAAGTACCTTCGATGATTCGCTCGCTTGTGCCGAGGGCAACGGCTCCATTAAAACCCCAGATGGCCCGTAACGCTGTAACAGGAGCGAGGAAACCGGTTACCACGCCAGCGCCCACTTGCAGAATGAATGTGCCGGTGTGCCAGCTTCTTGAACCAGCGTTAGCGAAGATGTATTCCGCGCCTGCGACGATACCGCCGGCGACGGCACCACCTGGCCCGCCACCACCAGCGACCGCACCCGCTTCATTTGCATTCAACGTTCTCATGACATCATCTCCTGTTGTTGATGTAACACACTGCCCGCCTCCCTTGCCACGCCGCCTTCGAGGGTGATCACCCTCTGCGCCGCCCCGAGTGTCTCCGGGCGGTGGGCG
>JBILTQ010000522.1:0-3102 GCA_044371435.1 Pirellulaceae bacterium
TGGTATTGCGCCAACGGTTTGCCTGTGGGAATACATACTGCCAACGCCACTCACGGTTGGCGTTCGGATATTTGCGAGCCAATGCATCTGGCATATCGATGCGACCATAACCCTCCTCTAGATCTTTTTTGTGAATCGATTCCACCTTAGCCAGATGTCGCTGTAAGGGCCCCAAAACGGATTGCGGTAGCATGGTGATCCGGTCTTTGTCACCCTTTCCTTGGCGAACGGTCAGCTCGCGGCGTTGAAAGTCCAAGTCTTTGACCCTCAGCTTTAGCGATTCGAGCAATCGCAAACCGCCTCCATAGAGCAGCATGGCTATCAGCCATTTATCTCCCTTCAGATGTGACAAGATTCGAGCCACCTCGTCGACCGTGAGAACAACAGGCAGTCGCTTCGAACGGCGTGCTCGTACAACGCCGTCGATACGATCGAGAGGTTGCTTGAGCACATGTTCATAAAGGAACAGGATAGCCGACAATGCTTGATTTTGAGTAGAAGCCGATACGGTTTCATGGACGGCTAAATGTGTCAGAAAGTGATTGACATCGTCTTCCCTAAAGAGGCGAGGATGTTGGAACTGGTGGTATGCAATGTAGCGTCGAATCCAATGAACATACGCCTCTTGAGTCCGCGGGCTATAGTGGCGAACACGAAAAGCTTCGATAACGGATTCGTAAAGACGCGGAGTTGTTTGGTCAACAAATAGGCCCAAGGGCCTTCGGTTTGCATCCGGCGATATCACCATGGTAGCCCCTTTCAAGAATAAGCACTCTCACTTGATCGTCCTGCCCCACTGGAGTCCATAAAGAACTATGGTACTGGACGTGATAGCTCAAGTTCTTCCACTTGACAACCGGCCGCCTAAGCCCGAAGCCTGCCCCGTCGACGGTTGATGGGAATTCCTACCTGACGAAAACGCTGGTTTCGCGGCGATGCGCGCGACGCGGGGGAAACTTTGACGACTCACGGGACGACTCACTGAACCGCTTTTGGGGCCAAGGCAGCGCACTAGACGACGCAGCACCTGCAGGCATGGACATGCATGGACGTGCAGGAAAGCCAAAGCCATTGGCCAGAAATGCAAAAAACCCTGGAAAAACCAGGGTTTTAGAGCGGAGAGGACAGGATTCGAACCTGCGGTAGGGAGTGAACCCTACGCCGAATTAGCAATCCGGTGCTTTCGACCACTCAGCCACCTCTCCCGGAGTGACCGTATTTTGTCAGAAATCGACGGCGATGCAAGCGGTAAGTGTGGGGGAAGCCCGACTTCACCGACCATCGGTAGGGATCATCGCAAATAGACCGATGTTAACTGGGAATCGCCTCGCAGCATGGCCCCACCAAGGCTATCCAGGTTACCCGCTATCGATGATTTCTGAGCATATCAAGGGTACCGATACTCAGCTACATGATGTAGACCAAGGTTCGAGGCCTAGCGAACCGCATCAACAGCACATCGCCGAAGGAGGCTTGCCGGGCTGACGTGGCGAGGGGCGGTTGCGGGATTGGCGGGAGCTTATTCAGCGCGGCGTGGTCGGCAAGGGTGGGGTGCCCGAATCTGCTGGGAAGCGGTCGGGGAACCGTCGGCCGTCGCGGGGGTCGGTGCTGGGGCGCCCTTCACTAAAGGGAGGGAAGGGACGGTCGCCCGGTCGCGGTGGGAGACGATCGCCGAGCGGCGGAGGTAAGGGGCGATTGCCGGGAGGTCCGAAGCCTCGTGGGCCATCTCCCGGGTTTCCAGGACCCAAGCGTTCCCCCGGGCCCGGCGGTCCCGGCGGGCCGCCACGTTCAGGGAGCAGGTTGCGACGGGCCCGCATTTCCCGACGCTCCAGGTCGCGCCGCGCTTCCTCGGGCCGCTTCAGATCAAGTTCGTCCTTCCGGACATCATCCATGTTTTCATACTGGGCGTACAATTCCTCGACCGAATAGCTACGGTTCCGTTCGAGACGACGGTCGATCGCCCAGTAGGGGATGATCGCCAACTGATCGAACTCGGATAATCCTCGGACGATCTTTGCCGTTTCCGGACGTAGCCCATCGCAGAGCGCATCGATCAACGTCGCTTGCTCGCTGATGCTCACACTTCCCTGCCGCGAGGAGAAGGAAGCGATCAACCATTCGGAACTGAAGTATTGATCGGGGATGTAGAGGCTGTTCGCCCGCAGATGCGGGATCAATTCGCGTTGCTTCCAATCCTGGATATGGTCTTTCTCTTTGGCGGTCAGTTGGCTGCTGTAGTTCTTGGCGATCAGGAAGTAGGCTTCCTGCTTCAACACTGCCAATTTGCGATCCTCCGGCAAGATGCGAATCTCGGCACGGCGATTCGAAGGGAGCATTTGTAGCAACCCGTTGAGGGCAAAGGCCAGCGACTGGAGTTCGCTGTCGGCCTGCGAAGCGAGGATGCTAGCCTGATAGCGTTGATCGACCTCCGCCCGTTTACTCGCCGTCAACTGCTGGACCGACTGCAGTTGGTTCCACAATAGTTCCTTCTGGTGGGCGTCGAGCCGGTTGGTGTATTCCTGGATGGCCTCGGGGGAATCGCCGGTTGGCAGGACCGTCAGGATCCGATCGCGAATCCCTTCCAGCTCCAGCAAGCTTTTCCAATCGGTAAGTTCTTTGAGGGGGGACAATGCCTTCAAATCGGGAAAATCCTCCAAGGTAGCGTATCTCGAAGCGACGGCGATTTGATGAGCCTCCAGCGTTCGATAGCGTGCGCGGAGAAGCAGCCCGACGGCGCTGCCGAGGAGCAGGGCACCCAGGACGAGGGTCAGCCATCGGAGGTGGCTGGGGATACGTCGCCAGGCGGGCGGAAGCCAACGGTTGAACCAGGCTGGTCCAGCTTCCTTCTCTTTTTCTAGATCGATCGCCACCATCTCCAGGGTGGACTGGGTGAAGTTGGGGGTGAACGGGGTTTCCGGGAGTTCGTCGAGGAGATCCCAAGCGCGCCGCATTTCGGCCAGCCGACTTCGAAGTTTGTCGTCGTCGACCAATCGCTTTTCGAGGGCGCGGCGTTCCTCCGGCGAGAGTTCCTGGTCCAGGTAGCTGGACAACAACTCATCGTCGGCTTCATTCAGGCTGGTAACGTCGGAAGTTGTCATCCTT
>JBILTQ010000184.1:0-10491 GCA_044371435.1 Pirellulaceae bacterium
GATCAAGATTGTCATCAGGGTCGCATCCGCGCTGGAGATGGCCAGCAGCATCTGCTCGATCGTCTCGCGCAGGTTATCGTCAATCCTTCCCACCATCCCAAAGTCGAGGAGCCCGATCTCGCCGCTAGGCATCATCAGGATGTTCCCCGGATGGGGATCGGCATGGTAAAGCCCCTTGTTGAAAATCATCTCCATGTAGAGGTTGGCGACGCGTCGCGGCAACTGGTGTTTGGCCTCTTCCCTCTCAGTCGACAGATTTTTTAGCCACTCGTTGAGGTCAGGCCCCTCCAGTTTCTCCATCGTCAGCACCCTCGCGGTGCTTAGGGCGGGCATCGGTTTCGGGAAACGAATGCCTTCGAAGCTACCGAACTCCATCTGGAAAACCTGCAGGTTGTTGAGTTCGCGGGTGAAACTCAACTCGCGTTTCAACGAACGGGCGAGCTGGTCGACCAATTCGCGAGGCTTCCAGGCCGCCAGTTCCGGGATACGTTCGGCCAGACCTGCCAGGCCGGCCAGGACCTCCATATCCTCATGGACTTTACTTTCGATATTCTGATGCTGGACCTTGACCACCACCGGTGTCCCATCAGGCAGGCGAGCCGGGTGGACCTGGCCGATCGAAGCCGAAGCCATCGCCTCACAGGCGAAACTCGAGAAGACTTCGGAAATCGGCCGCTTGAGTTCGGCTTCGACGATTCCGCGCACCACCTCAAAAGGATCGGCTGGAGCTTGAGCCTGCAGTTGCTGTAATTCCGTGGCCAGCTCGGATCCGACCAGGTCGGGCCGCAGCGACAGGACTTGACCTAATTTAATGAAGGTTGGACCCAGCTCGGTAAGGGCCATCCGAAAACGTGATTCGCGACTGTAGCTGGCCAGCGGGATCCCTTCGTCATCCTTGATCCAGTCCCGGATGAAGTCGAGCTGCAAACGACTCAGCCAGTCGGCCAACCCATAGCGGCGAAGGATGACGATGATTTCATTCCATCGTCGCACGTTTCGGTAAAGCCGTGGAATCGCCGTAATTCTCATGATCCCCTTCAGCGTAACTGCAACCGCATCGCATCGAAAGATGAAACCTGCCATCGCCGGTGGGCTCGTGACTTCCTCAGCGCCGGCGCGGTGTCCTGCTGCCGGCTTGGCCGCGACGCTGGAATTCGTTCCCCACCGGCCACGGGGCATCGCCAGCCCTACCCGGGTTGGCCGCGAGTAGCCGCTGCGGCCAGGGGAAGCCGCGCGGAGCAAATCGACCGGCGGGGGCTTGTCGGTAGCGATTCCCGCGGTTGGAGGGGGGGCCGAAGGTGACGATTGTAGGGGCTGACCAAGCGGGGGAATTTTTTCTTTCGCTCGGTCAAGCGTTTCCAGGGGCGGTTTTGTGTGACCTAGCTTTGACTGTCCCCAGCAGACGTTGGGTGGCCCAGATGGGCCCGGAACTTCCATTTCCTTTCAATTACTTCTTCGAGCGATACTCATGGGCCCGTTGCCAGGTTTCTCCCGCGATAACACCTCTTCCAACCAAGCGGCGGAGATCCAGAAAAATTCTTCGAGCTTTGAGACGCTCAATGATGACGAACTGGAGGCCCATTTGGGAGTCTTTCGCTACGGGGCTTTCGATCTTACCGACGCCGTTCGGCCGTCCTATGATCTGAAGGTGGTTCCCCGGCAAGGATTCCGCCATGATGCTTATGTCGACCCGCAATCCAAATCGAGCATTCCAGTGATCATGGCTTCCGCCACCCGAGAACGCTTGTTCGAACTGTTCATCGAGATGATCGATCCACTGGGCGAAGTCGTCGATGTCGTCCTCGAGACCAGCCACCATGGCGGCGGCGGGCATCATGACCTGTATCGGGATCATATCGACGTACCGGTATTGAAAAGCATCCTCTATGACTATGAGGATCTACTGCTCAACGATGGTTGTACCGGGATCGCTATCCTCAACCCAGGCAAGCGACAGGAAATTCAATTCGACGAACATAAGCTGCTGATTGCTTATGGGACACCCTTGGAAGTCTTCGAACGCATCTTGATCGGGCACGATGTTTATCCCGACAAGGAGATTCGTTTCATCACCGAGGCCGAGCATGTGCATAGCAGCAGTGATCGATTCGTACAGCAGTTTGAAGAGTTGCAGATGCGTCTGGGCATCGAACCTAACCACGATCACTGAACCGAGGAGGCCAGCGGCGCGGTGGTAAGCCGGTGGAAGCGAGGGATGCCGGGGCGCGCCGCTTGCTCGGACCGTCCAGCTGACGGGGCTGCGATCACTTCAACGCCAGCGGTGGCTACCGTATACTCATGGCCGCCAGCCGCTGCGGCCGGTCAAGCCTGACCGTGCGGTAACAGGTCTCGCTCGATGCAAGTCTTCAAACGGCTCCAGGAAGGCTTCCCGATGGCTCGGTAATCTGCGCGGCGATGTCCTGACTGGGCGGCTGGCGAGGCCCTGCGGAATTTCGCCGCCGGAGCCAAGCCTCCTTCGAACCCGAGAGATATCGATGAAATCCCTGTGGTTGAGCTTCGCCCTGGTGGTGGTCTGGTTATCGTTTTCGGCAGCGAAGTCGGTAGCCGATCCTCCACCCAATATCGTTTATTTGCTGGCCGATGATCTCGGTTGGAGCGATCTTAGCATCCATCCCGGCGGTTCGATCGCGACGCCGAATATCGATCGTTTCTTTCGGCAAGGGATCGAACTGCAGCAGTTCATGGGGTGGTGTGTCTGTTCACCGACCAGAGCAATGCTGCTGACCGGCCGGCACCCGTTTCGCGTAGGTACCGGTCCCGAGGTCGGCGGGGAATTGTCTGGCCGCGAGGTGACGCTCGCCGAGGCTTTTCGCCAGCACGGCTACCAGACCGGGGTTTTCGGTAAGTGGCACAATGGTGAGGATCCCGATGTGCCCGAGTTTCGCGCGGCCTTCACCGAAGCCTTTCGCGCCTTGCCCAATAAGAAACTACCGGGTGGGTTAGGGGTCAACGCCCATGGCTTTGACGAGGCTTGGGTCTATTATGGCGGGGGGGCAGACTACTTTACCCGACGGACGGTATCGGGGCGTGGGCCAGTGAGTTGGTGGCACAATCGGGAATTTCGCCCTCAGGATCAGGGGTATACCGAGGATCTGATCACTCGGCATGTGGTCGAGTTCCTGCGGGCGAACCGGCAAAGGCCCTTCTTCTGCTACGTTCCCTTCCACCTCATCCATTCGCCGATGCAGGCAAAAGAAGAAGATCTAAGGCTGGTACCAGCTTCGATAACCGATCCGGCCAAACGCACCTACGCTGCGATGGTGCAGGCTCTCGATCGAAATGTGGCTATCATTCTTCACGAGTTGGATGCGCTCGGACTTCGCGACAACACGATCGTTGTCTTCACTAGCGACAATGGGGCGACGAAGGAAGGGAGCAACCTTCCCTTGCGGGGGATGAAGCATACGGTTTACGAAGGCGGGACACGCTTGCCGACAGCCATCCATTGGCCCCGAGGCGGCTTGGCTGGGGGGGGCAGTTGGGAGGGGCTCTGCGGGGCTATGGATATGTTCCCAACCTTGCTGGCGATGGCCGGTTTCACGCTTCCGCCGACAGAGCCGCTCGATGGCCAAAACGTCTGGCCGGCCTTGCGCGACCGGCAGGCCAGCCCGGTCGATAGTTATTATTGGGCTTGGCGCAATCAGGATGCGCTGAGGACGGCTGAATGGCGGATGCATCGCTATTTTGATCACGTCGAACTGTATCATCTTCCCAGCGATATCGGAGAGACGCGGGATGTTTCCCGAGAGCGGCCTGAGGTTGTCCAGACGCTGACGGCCAAGATGGATCGTTGGGCTGAATCGCTCGGCGCGGCCCTCAGCCACCGAAGTCCGCCGGTCGCATGGAATCGCCAGCCAGCGCCAGAGGGGGAGGTGTTGGAGGTGTCGGTAACCGTCACCGAACAGTCGCAGCCCAAAGACCTGCTGGTCGTTCCTTTCGCCAGTCCCGAAGGGCAACACTTTGCCAGCGATTATGTCGAGTTCGACCTGGGGGTGTCTAGCGACACGCCGGCGGGGGGGAAGTATTTTTATTCGCCCTTCCGAGGAAACAACTCGACCCCGATAACCCTGCAATTCAAACGCGGCGAAGGGATCGACCAATTCGGTCGGGAACAGATCTCGGCGCCGCCCATTCAAGGGGGGCCCGGGAGTTGGGAACATCGTATCCTCGGGCTGTGCAGTTCCGCCCCCGGAGCCTTGCATCGCCAAGGGATAGTTTTTCGCGGCGGTCAGCCGGGAACCTACCGGATCTATCTTGACAACCTGCGCTTGCGGCATGCCGACGGGACGACGAGTCCTTTATGGACCAGCGGCCGCGACACGCGGGCCCAGCCCATCGCCGATTCGGCTGCCTTCCGCGATATCCAGGTTCGCGCTATCCCGTATTCCAGCCTGCCTTAGGCAGGGCAAACTCCCGGAAGACCTGGGCAGCGGCGGCTGAAGGCATCGTGGCCATTCCATCCCTCAACATCGAGCACCAGCCATCGATGGATGACCATAAAAAATCCTGACCCCTCGGCCGCAACCGGGCCAAGGGATCAGGAGCGGTTTTTTGCAGCTTTGCCCAGCCTCAGTTGGCGGCGAAGCGATAGAGCCCTTCGCCGCGCTGGCTGATGATCGAGTAGTAGATCTCGCCCTTCTGGTCTTCGCCGAAAGCCAAGACCGGAATGCCGCTCTCGATGACTTGTTCATTGCGGACAACTTTGCCCGACTTGTCGTCGTAAGTCAGGGCCCAGACGCTGCCGCGAATGTAGTCACCGTAGATGTATTTTCCACTCAACTGGGGCAGACGCGCCGAATGGAAGACGCGACCGCCGGTGATCGACTTGCCGACCCCATGATCGTATTCCCAAACAGGCTCGATGGGGGTGGATACGCCAGCCACGCTCGGACGGTTTCCAAAGGGATGCGAGCCTTCGCGGTTGCTCCACCCATAGTTGCCACCCTTGGTGACGATATCGACTTCTTCCCAGAGTTCCTGGCCGACATCGCCACACCAAAGTTTGCCAGTTTGCTTGTCGAAGGCGATGCGCCAAGGATTGCGGAATCCATAGGCATAGATCTCCGGGCGAATCCCTTGCACGTTGACGAAGGGATTATCGGCCGGGATCCCATACTTCAAACCGGGAGCCGTCGCATTGACATCGATGCGGAGGATCGAGCCCAGCAATTGCGAACGATTCTGCCCATTACCCTTGGGATCGTTCCGCAGCCCGCCATCGCCGAAGCCAAGGTACAGGTAGCCATCCGGCCCAAACTCAATCGAACCGCCGTTATGATTTTGGAAGGGTTGCTCGAGATTCAGCAGGACTTCCTCGGAAGCCGCATCGGCTTGGTTGGGATTATCCTTGGATACTCGGAAACGCGAGACGATCGAATGATGATCGGCGCGACGGGTATAGCAAACGAAGAACTGGCCATTCTTCAGGTAGTCTGGATGCAAGGCTAAACCCAGCAGTCCCTGTTCATTGGCCCCCGGATCAAACCAGCGGCTGACTTTATTCTGCAGATCGAGGAACAGATGAGCCTGCTCGACATCAGGGCGATTGTCAAAGACGTAAACCATGCCGCGCTGGTCGATGGCGAACAAACGATCGTCCCCCTTGGCAAAGGTCAAATCCAGGATCCGCATCGGTTTGTTCAAGTTGCCATCTTCATCCATCGGTTCCCAGCCTTCCCAACGGATTTTAGGGAAGGCCAGTTCACCGCGGAGCTTCAAGTCGCCGTCGACGGGTTGGGGAGCTAGCCCATCTTCGGTTAGTTCACGAATCTTGATGTTGCGGAAGGAGACCAGGTTGCCGTGGTCCTGCAGGCAAATATGTCCTTCCCCAGCCGTCCCGAAATTAGGGAAGGCAGCGAACTTGCTTTTGGCGACCGCATCCTTCCATTTCTGATCGCCCATCTTAAAGCGGTAGTACAGCTCTCCGTTCACCGAAACCTCGCATTGGGCGGGGGCGATGCGGAGGAAAATCTGATTCCACTGGCCCGCCGGACGAGTCGAATCGAGCACTCCCTTTTCGAGATCCTTGGTCCAACTGGGGGGGCTAGGTTGGAAGAGTTGATACAACCAGCCGGCTTTCTGTGCATCGCGGCCGGCTTGATTATCTTGGATCTGGACTTCGGGTCCACTTTGCCAAGGCCGAGGGTTATCTTCGGTGACATGGAACATCAGACCACTGTTGCCGCCTGCGGAGATGTTGTACTCCAAGGAAAGCTCGAAGTATTTGTACTTTTGCTGTGTGATCAGATCACCGGCTTCTTTCCCTTCGCGGACCAGGGTGCCATCGACCACCTTCCAACCCTCGGAGACTTTATCCTGGCGGTAGTTTCGCCAGCCTTCGGTCGATTGGCCATCGAATAGCAATTTCCAACCGCTCAGCACTTCGGAGCGTCCGAGTTGGTTGAGGCTTTCAGCCGCCGGCGCGGAAGAGGGAAGGAAGGCCAAGGAGAGGGCGGCCGACAGCAGGCGGTGACGCCAACGGTAGGTGAATTCGGGCATGGGAGGCTCTTACGGAAAAAGAGGGTATTTCGGATCCGAAAGGCCCAAGTTTAATAGATCTCAGCAAGTGCGGGAACAATTCCAGCCGATTTTTCCTTGTGGCTGGCCTCCCAAAGATTCTGAGGGAACTCGCTGCGTGAAGAGGCGTTGGCAGACGAGTGGAAGCTCAGGAAGGGGCCGTTCCCGGAGCGGCGGGGGGCGAATCGTTGCCCGACACCGCTGGCGGGATCGTCGGTAGATCTTGGGTAGGCGCGGCCAATAAATCCTCGCGCTGCATCAGCGTGCGTTGACGGCTTTGGGCGGAACGCCAGGCAGCGATGGCTTCGTGGTTGCCGTTGAGCAAAACATCGGGTACCGACCAGCCGCGAAACTCGCGAGGCCGGGTGTATTGAGGAAATTCCAGCAGACGATTGCCGCGGGAAAAAGAATCGAGGTGACTGCTTGTCTCGTCGCCCAGGACTCCCGGAACCATACGGATCGTCGAGTCGATGACTACCATGGCTGCCACCTCACCGCCGTTCAAGACGTAATCGCCGATGCTCAATTCCATCGGTTGCAGGATTTCGAGCACTCGATGGTCGAAGCCCTCGTAACGCCCGCAGAGCAAGATCAGCCGCGGATGGAGCGAGAGTTGCTCGACCAACCGTTGTCCCAACGGCTTGCCTTGCGGCGTCAACAAGACGACTTGACCCGGGGTCGGGCCCATCGCTTGTACCGCTTCGACGCACGCGATCACCGGTTCGACCTGAATCAGCATCCCCGGTCCCCCACCATACGGCCGGTCATCGACTTTGTGATGCTTGGTATCGGCCGACCACTCCCGCAGGTCGTGAACGACGATCTCGACCAATCCTGCTTCGATCGCTTTGTGCAGCAAGCTTTGCGTGAGGTAGCCGGAGAAGATCTCCGGGAAAAGGGTGATGATATCGAAACGCAGGGCTGGCATGGGGTCCCCAGGTCGAAGCGGTGTTCCAAGGAAGATAGGCGATGAGGGAAAGCGACCGACAGCAAGACTCGCGATGCGGCTTTCACCGCCGGAGCTGGCCGTTGCTAGCTTCCCGTGATGGTGACATCGCTCATGCTACACCAAACCGGGCGGGATGTTCACAAGCCTCGCAAAGTGGAGGTTGGGAGTCGCCTGGAGGGGAGCGGATATCGCCTCCCCGCTCGGGCCATCCGGCGAGGCCGAAATACCTCTCCGAATCTTCCGTCGTTCGCTCGTCGAGCTCGAGGGCAGAACAACCTGCAGGCGAGGCGGAGAAGAACCAAACCGCTAACCGCTGGTGGTCAAGGCAGCACCCTTTAACCCCGAGCAACTCGACCCGAACAACTCGGAGACAAATAATTCGGTAGCTGCGTCGCGACATCCCAGTCGCTGGCCATGGACGGTGTGGTTCGACATCGAGCGGAGCTCGATGTCGGCTAGTCGGGGATTGAAGTCTCAACTGGCCCGGGAAGGGGGCCAGGGAGGAAAAGGGATCACCGATGGGCGATCGACAGCGGGAATGAGCCGTTTAGGAGGCAGCCGGGGCTTCGGCGGGCTTTTTCTTGGGAGCCCGCCCAAGCTTTTCCAAGGCTTCGGTCTGCTTGGCCAAGTGAGTGCCCTCGGTACCGTACTTCTTGATCAAGACAGCACAGGCTTCGCTGGGCTGAGCTCCAACCCCTAACCAGTAGTCGATACGCTCGCCACGCAAGATCGCCCGGGCGTCAACTTCCTTGCACATCGGGTCGTAATGGCCGAGCTCTTCCAGGACGCGACCGTCGCGTGGACGGCGGCCGTCGACGACACAAATGCGGTAAAACGGACGGTTTTTGCGTCCCAGACGCTTCATTCGAATACGAACCACGGGTCAAATGCTCCTGTAATGATCAAACTTTGGAACGGGTAGTTTAGCGGATCGGCTGCTGCCTGGGGAGGGCTTTTTTCCTCGAGTTTCAGCGGGGAGCGGCGGGCGCGAAAAATCGGCCCGCAGCATGGAGATCGAGGTCCCGAGGCTCCCCTACCTCCGACGCCAAGCTGGCTCTCAGCCGCCGGTAAGGGGTAAGCCGATCATTCCGGCAGCGGTTGCCCTTTGGTCTCGGGTAAGCCGAGGAGAAAAAGGATACCCAGGAGGAAGAAGCCGCCGAGCAGGCTGATGGCCATGGGGAGGGGATAGGCGGCTTTCATCGAGGCTGACAACCAGATCAAGACCGGGGCGGCCAGGATACGCCCGGTGTTGAAGCAGAAGCCGGCCCCGGTCGCTCGGAGATGGGTAGGGAAGAGTTCGGGGAAGTAAACGGCATAGCCGGCATGGATACCGAGGGTAAAGAAGCCGAAGATGGGCATCAGGATGAAAAGCAGCAAGCGGCTTTCGAAGTGAAGCGGCAGCCAGCACAGGAGCGGGGTGACGACCAACGCCGCCAGATGCATCAGGACGAAGGTGGGCTTTCTCCCCAGCCAAGCGCTGAGGGGGCCGAAGGCAAGCATCCCCAAGCCAGCGCCGAAGTTCTGAACGAAGCCGTAGGCTAGTTTGGCGTTTTGGCTGGCGTTGGCATCCCCCAACTTCTTGAAAAGCTCGTTAGCGATATCCTGCCCAGCCACCACCACTCCCCAGAAGGTTGCCAGCCCAGTCATGGCCAGCAGAGCTCCAAAGATCGCGTTGGTCCGCCACCGCGAGACCCCGAGCAGTTCGCGGATGCTTCCGAGGCGTTCGGCCTTCTCCTGTTTGGCTTCCTGCCAGCTATCCGGTTCGCGGATGGCGACGCGGACCCACAGCACCAGCAGGGCCGGAACGATCCCGATCAAGTAGGCCCAGCGCCAGTGGCTGCCGACCGCGTAGCCAGCAGCGGCGGCCAGCCACAATCCGGCGACGCTGGTAGCGTGAAAGATCCCGCTGGCCCGCTCGCGGGCCTTGGCCGGGAATACCTCGGCGACAAGTGCTGCCCCGACGGCCCATTCGCCGCCAACCCCCATCGCTACCAGGAAACGGAGAGCCCCGACTTGCCAGATATCGGTGGCGAAGGCGGTAAGTCCGGAGAAGATCGAATAGAACAGAATCGTCAAGGCCATGATCGGCTTTCGCCCCCAGCGATCAGCCATCCAGCTGAAGAGCCACCCCCCCAAGGTCCCGCCGGCCAGGAAAATCCCCAGCAGGATTTCGCCCCAACGTTTGACCAAAGCATCGGCCTCCGCCCGGGAAAGGACGGCGGCATTCGACCCGGAGGCTGCCTCGCCAACGTCGGTCGACGGCGAAGCGGGAAGGTTGGCGACCCCGAGGAGGTCGGGGAGCATATCGAAGCGGGTCAGATTGTAGAGCTGCCCCTCGAAGGCGTCGAAGACCCACCCTAAGGAGGCCACCACCAGGACAAGCCACTGGTAACGAGTGACTCCCGAATACCATTTATCCGACGCTGAAGCGGGTGAATTCATACGGGGCTCTCGGGCGGGCGCTTATGCCTGGAGCAGGTCGGCGACCGGAAGGGGTTTACGTTGACGGATCGATTCTTCGGCCAGCAAGCACAAGCCTGCCGACCATAGCCCATCCTGGCCGCTGGCGATCGGGGGGACCCCCTCACGCACCATCCGTACACAGCGATCGATTTCCTCTCGCAACTCGAAGACTTCACCGCTGTGCTTCTGGATCTGGACCTCCTCGAGTTGCTCGCCGTCGAAGACCTTGAGGAAATAGGAAGGTTCAAGGGTCCGGTCGAGGGCTCCGCTCCAACCCGCCCACAGGGCTCCCTTGGTGCCGCTGACCTTGACCGTCTGATGATGTTCAAAGGCGGCCAAGGTCTGGGAGACGACTGCATACGAACCATTGGCATAGCGGAACATCGCGCTGAAGTTATCGAAAAGCTGGGGGCGGGCCGGATCCCGCGAGTTGCCGTAGGCGTAAAGCTCGACCGGGTTACCGCTCCCAGACAAGTACCATCGCGCCAGGTCGAAGAAGTGAATCGGTTCTTCGAGCACCCAGCTCCCGACGCGCTCGGCAT
>JBILTQ010000650.1:0-3097 GCA_044371435.1 Pirellulaceae bacterium
TGGGCGCGGTGCTGGTGGCCAGCGCGACCGCTGCCTCGTCCTCGATCCGAACCTCGAATTCGTAGGAGCCAAGGGCGATCCGGTCGCCCTCGGACAGCGGCGATACACGATCGCGGCCGATGGGTTGCTCGGCTTTGTTGATGAAGGTGCCGTTGGTGGACAGATCCCGCAATTGCCAAGAACCGGCACGCAGTTCGACAACGCAATGGCGCTTGGAAAGCACGCGCTCCGGATCAGCCAGTACCCAGTCGCATTCGGGGCCGCGGCCAAGCACGATATCCCTACCCGAGGAGCGGCGGCTTTCCGGGGTAACCGTGTCGGGGCAGCGCAGGATCGAGAGCAGCAGCATCAACCGCCTCGGATCCGACGCGAGATTGTGCCGCGATATCCACTCATCGTTCGGCCACTTCCTCAGGTATTCGGCCCGCCCCACCGCCCGCGATGTCGCGCGCCGCAGCCAGGAACCGGCGCAAACGCGCCTCGCCGCGCTCGGGTTCGCGCCGCGCGGCGGTGATCAGAATGCTGCCGCTGACCGCTTTGCCAGTAAGGTCCTCGGCGGGTGCGACGACCGGTTGCCCCTCGGGCGCCATGCTGCCGCCCGACCAGAACGCCCCCATCGCGGCCCAGGCTTCGGCGCTGGAAAATCCGGCACGCCCCGCGGCGGCGTGGGCGGCGCGCCGGCACGGCTCGTCGGGCCTCCGCACCCAGGCCTCCGCGGCATCGAGCGCTGTCATATCCTCCATACGTTGCGGACGCGACGGTACCGCGCGCGCGCACATGCATGCCCACCAGACGGCCTCGCGCCTGGGCAGCGCATGCGCGGCCACGCGCACGGCGTCCGTAAGTGCCCCGGCGCCCTCGAGAACGGAAACCGCGCTCTCCGCGGTGGTGCAACCGGCGACCCGATGGAGGTTCTCGGGTGCCAGTTCGAGGCGGGCGATGAGCGGTTCGAACGCCGCACCGAGTTTGGCTGGCGGGTTCATAGGCAGCGTCCTGTTCGCCAAGACATCGGATCTGGTCCGTCATCTCTCGATCGTCGCATCGCCAGAATCCTCCGCAAGGGAACCATAACGCCGGCGTGCCTGGACTTCCAGTCGATCAGCAGCAAACGGCATCCATGTCGATCGTTCGGCCGATGACGGCGGCACATTGGAAAGTTTGATCCACCCACGGGTAATGCGGTAGTGTTCGTTCTCGAGTAGTGACCGCTCCGAACAGTATCTGATCCGAGGCCGCACAACGCACGTGGAAACAACGCTCGCCATCGTGTTTGCCGATATCGCAGGCAGTACGCGGATCTACGAAACGCTTGGCGACGCAAAGGCGCGCGAGGCGATTGGCGACGGCCTTGCCGCACTCGCGCGTGTGACCGACCGGATGGGGGGGCGTGTCGTCAAGACCATCGGCGACGAGGTCATGTCCACCTTCACGTCGGCCGCCAGCGCTGTGGCCGCCGCGGTGGCGATGCAGGATGCCATACTCGGTCTGCCACCGGCAGGCGGGCAGCGCATGGCGATCAGGATCGGCCTCCATTTCGGGCCTCTAGTGACCGTCGACGGTGACGTTTTCGGCGACGCGGTCAATGTCGCGGCACGCATGGTCGCGCAGGCGAAGGCCGGCGAGATCCTGACCACTGGCGCAACCGTTACCTTGCTCGATGCGCGGGCGCGACACGAGTGCCGCCAGATCGGTTGGATCGAGGTCAAGGGGAAGGCCGATCCACTCGAGATCTGCGAAGTCATGTGGCGCACCGAAGAGGCGACGACGATGCGGATCGCGCCGCTGTCTTCCGCGCCGGCCATGCGTCCCGCCGCGCTGCGCCTGATCCTTTCGGCGGCCGGGCGCACGGTGGAGGTCTCCGCTGCGAACCCCAGCGCCACGCTCGGCAGAAGCGCCGAGGCATCCCTGACAATCCCCTATGGCCGAGTGTCGCGCCAGCATGCCCGCATCGAAATGCGCAGCGACAGATTCATGCTGACCGACCAGAGCGCCAACGGCACCTTTGTCGCCCCGGCCGATGCGCCTCGACGCTTCGTCCATCGGGACAGTTGCGAACTCGCCGCCAGCGGCGTGCTGGGCCTGGGCGAGGAACCAACGACGACTTCGCCGGCGCGGGTCACCTTCGAGATCATCCGTTGACCCGGCGGGTAGGCCGACTGAGTGACGCCCAGCGCAGCAATTTTATTTATAGTGCACACGGTTTTTCCTTTATGTTCATCTGGTATTTTTTATCGGGTTCGGAGCGCGTCGCGCGCCGATACCTTGTATCGCAAAGGAGACATCCGATGCTTGGAAGACGCCTTCTTGCAGCCGCTTTCTTCCTCGCCGGTCCGGCGCTGGCGAACAGCCCAGCCTGGGCTCAGGTCGACGCGGCGACAATGTCGCTGATCGAGAAACTCAAACCCTCGAACGAGACCCGCGGCATAAAGAGATCGAGTTCCGCATCGACGGCAGCGCCCGCTGCGGCGGCACCGGCAGCGGCTGCGCCCGCAGGAACCATCGTGGCGCCGATCGAACCGACACGTCCCGCTCCCGTACCGGCCGCCGCCGCGCCTGCCGCCCCCGCTCCGGCCGCCCCCGCTCCGGTCGCGCGACGCGAAGCACCTTCGGCGTCGATCACCGTCACCTTCCCCACCGGTTCGGCCGAACTGACACCGGAGGCGAGGCGGGCGCTGCAACCGCTCGGCAACGCGCTCTCCTCCGCCGATCTGGCGCCTTATCGCTTCCGGATCGAGGGACACACAGACACCGTTGGAAGTCCCGCCACCAATCGCGCCCTGTCAGAACGGCGCGCTGCATCAGTGCGGGATTACCTCAGCGCGAATTTCGGCGTCAGCGCGGACCGGCTAGAGTCGGTAGGGCTCGGCGACACCGCGCTTGAAGTCCCTACACCACCTCAGACCCCGGAGATCCGCAATCGCCGTGTCAAGATCGTCAATTTAGGGAGCTGATCGGCGATGCAGCCGGACCCGGACCCGACGGTCCGGATCGCGGCGTCGCGACGGACCGCCGAGCCAGGGCGCGACAAGGTCGTGCCCACATCCGTCGCCGCCGTGGCGACGCGACGCGGTGGCAACGCGCGACGCCGGTTCGCACT
>JBILTQ010000523.1:0-3097 GCA_044371435.1 Pirellulaceae bacterium
CAGGAACAGGATGGCGTTCCGCAGCACCCGATTGGCCTGGACGGTGGCCATCATCGTCGACAGCGAAACGAAGAAGAACGGCCAACACAGCTCGGTCAGACTCAACCGGACACTGACGCGGACATTGATGAACAGCCCCAAGCCCATCAAGAAGGCAACCAGCCACAGGAATCGCTCGGAGCGGATCGCTTTCGATGCCCCCATTGCGGTCGACAGGACCTGTGGGCTATGCACGGGTAGAGGATTCATCCGCAACTAACCTCTCAGCTTCCGAAGTGAAAAATAAAGCGAATTCATCAGGCGACGGCCTTGGCGATGTTGAGTTGGTCGAGAACGCTGCAAAGGGTTCCTCGGCCTGGACAATGGTTGGGCAACGCGACTCCGCCTTCCCGCCCGCCGGGGACCGGCCCACGGCTTTCCTTGACGGTTCGAGAAGCTGATCTGTTCGTTCGATGCGGTTTCATCTTACCGGAATGAGTCCGGGGCTTGCCAGTTGCGATCGATGGAATCGGGGAAGTTGATGTCCTGCGCCGGACTGGGCGAAAGCGTGTTGCGGCCCGAGGCTGAAGCTGGCGAATACAGCGATCGGATGGCGATCGATCATGACTAGGCTCATGCGGACTTGTCTGCCGACGGTTCGCCGGGAAGGGCTTCGATCATCGCGTGGACCACCTCTTTCATGCGAAATTTGGCTTCCCAACCCAAGACTTGCTTGGCCAGCGTCGGATCCGCCCGGCCGATCAATAGATCGCTTGGACGCTGGAACTCGGCCGATTGTTCCACATGCTTGCGCCAGTCCAGGCCGAAATGATGGAAGGCTTCGGCCAGGAAATCTTGCAGCCGATGGGTTTCCCCAGTAGCGATGACAAAATCCTGTGGAGAGTCCAGTTGCAGCATCCGCCACATGGCATCGACATATTCCGGAGCCCAACCCCAGTCACGGCTGATGTCCAGACGGCCCAACACCAACTTATGCGGGTCGCCAGCCGCAATCCGCTTCGCCGCCGAGACTATTTTTTGCGTCACGAAACGGGCCGGCCGTAGCGGCGATTCATGGTTGAAGAGGATCCCGGTGCAGGCCCACAGGTGATAGGCTTCACGATAGTTGCTCACCAACCAAAAAGCCGTCGACTTGGCGACGGCATACGGGCTTCGCGGGCGGAAGGGGGTTTGTTCGTTGGCAGCCTGGCCATCGGTATTGCCAAAGCATTCCCCCGAACCGGCATGGTAAAGACGAATCGATTCATCGACCATCCGGCAGGCCTCCAACATGTTGAGGGTGCCGAGCGTGATGCTGGTCATGGTCTCGGCTGGTTCCTCGAACGACAGGCCGACCGAGGATTGCCCGGCCAGGTAATAGAGCTCCTGCGGTTGGACTTTTTTCAAGGCCGCGATGACGCTGCGAAAATCCTCGGGCACCATCGACATCAGGTGGACTTGCTCCAACACCTGCAGTCGCTTCAAGTTGCTGAAGCTCGAGCCGCGGGCGTCCCGCGATGTCCCCCAGACCTCATAACCTTTTTTCAGCAGGAATTGAGCCAGGTAGGCGCCATCCTGGCCGCTGATCCCGACGATCATGGCTCGCCGCGCGGCCGAAGTTCCCAAGGCTGTCACGATAAACGATCCTTTCCAAGGACGACATCGATAAAACGCTGCTCGTCCGCCATACTCCGTTGCGGTAGAGCCGGCAGGTCGAGCGGTTGCCGCAGTAGTTCTAACAGTTCGGCGGCGTTGCGGTATACATGGATCCCATCCAGCCCCCACCAGCCACGGGCCGCATCTTCGTTGGCGATCACCGGGATTCCGGCCAGCACGGCTTCGATAATCCGTGTGATGATACCGGTAGTCGGCGCTTGGTGGATCAATAACGCCCGCGTCTCGATCTTTAAGGCGTCGAGCTCTTCATCGGGGAGCCGTCCCAAGACCCGACAACGCTCCGGGCGATTCCAGTTGGCTGCACCTTCGCTGGCGTTGCCGACGACGAGGAGTTCCGGGTTGTCGCTGGGATAATTGGGCGCTAGCAGTTGCAGTACCTCCTGGGTTCCCAACCGCGTCGGCGGATTGCGATGGGAACCAAACAGTAACACCTGATTGGCCTGGTCGGTGGCCTGACGCTGGCGACGAATCTCCAGCAGCCGCGCGGTGAGTTCCCGTGGCGGGAAATAAGGGAGGACGCGGGCACGGATCCCGAGCATCCTCAGCAGCCAGGCCTCATCCTCGGAGATGGTGAAGACGGCGGTCGTGTTCTGGTAACCCCCGAGTTCCTGCTGGAGGCGACGAATGATGGAACGCCTGGAAGAAACGCGTCCTGGAACGAGTGATTCGATATTCTGTGGGACGGCGATCAGACGTTTTGACAATCGCTGCAGCAGGGCGGCGGTCTTCGGTTCGTAGGTCGATTCCCAGACCACGGCTTCGATATTCGGCTGGGACGGGAGTCGCTCGCGGATCATTTGGTAATCGAGGGCGAAGCGGGTCAAGCCACCCGGAAAGCGGCTCGGCAATTGACCTGTGGCCAGGCTTCGCCCCACCAGAGCACGGCACAGGCTGGGCCACGGTGCGCGATGCAAGGTATCCAATTTCGCAAAGGCAATCCCGTGTTCGCTGAGCAACTCGGCGATTTGCAACGAACGATTTCCCCCGCCATGCGGTTGCGTACTTTCGCCGAAGCTCGGCCACCAAAAGTAGGCAGTTGCTGGGATGGATGGTTGGGAAGGTTTGGCCATCGGCGTCTTCATCGAGAGCACTGCTTGCCGCTCACCACTGCTGGCTGGCTCGCAGCCGTCCGTCTTGTCGGGCGAAGGCCATGTCGATCTGTCCCAAGGCCCCATCGCTGGGTCGGCGCAGGAAACCGCCGATATCGTACAGAGCGTAGTTCCTGGCCGCCATGAAATCGACCACGTCGCGAACCAAAGGCATCGATGGGAGGAAGCGATAGAGGTTGGTTTCGAGAATGATCAGCTCGGTATGGCCAAAGATGCTTTCGGCGCCGCGAAGGGCCTCCAATTCAAAGCCCTGAATGTCGAGCTTGACCAAATCCGGCGGAGGCAGTTGTCTCGAGCTCAATAATCCGTCGATGGTGATAATCTCGACCTCG
>JBILTQ010000187.1:0-10417 GCA_044371435.1 Pirellulaceae bacterium
TCCTGGCTACGTCGGAATCGCCCCCCGGCTTTGCTCAGCCCCCAGTCGGCCCTGGTCAGCCCGCCGTCGCCCACTGTTTCCGATCCAAGCCGAGCTTGGGCCTTACGCTTGGTGCAGGTGGAAATGACTCTAATCTACCTTTCCGCTGCCCTAGCCAAGCTGGGGGGCGAGAGTTGGCAAAACGGTACGGCCCTGTACTACGTGGCGCAGATGGACGACCATTTTGGACGAATTTTTATTCCGGAATTTTTGTTCACCAATCTATGGTGCGTCCGGATGTTCACCTGGGCGAGCCTGGGCATTGAGTGCTGGCTGCCATTCGGCCTTTGGTTCCCGAAAACGCGGCGGCTATCGGTAATGCTAGGTTTACTGCTACATCTCTCGATCGAGCTCACCATGCATCTATTTCTCTTCGAATGGATCATGATGCTGGGGTTGATTACCTTCCTCCGCCCCAACGAGCTCGGCTGGATCGCTTGGGGCCCCCCCCGCCGCAGCCCAACTCCGACGTCAGCCATCCCTGCTACCGGGTCGCTCGCGCCGCGTTCGTCACCACCTGCTATTTAGACTCGGACTTCAGCGGAGAGAGCCGACGCCGCCCCGTGGTCGCTGGCTAAGAGCGGGGCGACGATTTCCTCGAGAAACTCGTCGACTTGCTGCGGAGCCCGCCCGATAAATTCCATCGGATCGGTGACTTCCTCCAGTCGCACTCCGGCGAAGGCTGGGTCTTGACGCAACCGTTCGAGCAGATCGTTCGATTCCCCCTCGGCCTTGACCCGTTGGGCAGCGGCCTGCGAGTGGATACGGATGCGTTCGTGGATTTCTTGCCGATCACCACCCGCTGCCACGGCCGCCATCATGATGGCTTCCGTCGCCATGAAAGGGAGTTCCGCATCCAAGTTTTTTGCGATCGTCTTGGGATAAACGACGAGGCCTTCGGCGATATTCTGCATCAACATCAAGGAAGCGTCGATAGCGAGGAAGGCCTGAGGAATCACCAGCCGTCGATTGGCGCTATCATCCAAGGTCCGTTCGAACCATTGGACAGCCGCAGTCATCGCCGGACTGCTCTGCAGGCTGAGCACGAAACGGGTCAACCCGCATATCCGCTCGCTCCGCATCGGATTGCGTTTGTAAGCCATGGCCGAGGAACCGATCTGCTGCTTCTCAAAGGGCTCCTCAACCTCTTTGCGGTGAGCCAGCAGCCGCAGGTCGGTGGCAATTTTATGAAGGCTGGTCGCGATGCCGGCCAGGCAATCGAGTAATTGCGCATCGACCTTGCGCGGGTAGGTCTGACCGGTAACCGCATAACTTTCGGCGAAACCGAGGCGGGCCGCGATCCGCTGTTCCAGCAAACGAACCTTCGCATGGTCGCCAGCAAACAACTGCAGGAAGCTCGCCTGGGTGCCGGTCGTCCCTTTGGCGCTGCGGGCTCTCAAGGTTTCCAAGCGGTGGTCGACTTCGGCCAGGTCGAGCACCAGGTCGTAGGCCCAAAGGGTGGCCCGCTTGCCAACGGTGGTGGGCTGGGCCGGTTGAAGGTGGGTGTAGGCCAGGCATGGAAGAGCGCGGTTTTGTCGAGCGAAATCGGCGAAGCGCGACAAGCAGGCGATCAGCCGTCTCCGAATCAACTGCAGCCCTTCACGGCATAAGAGCAGATCGGAATTATCGGTGACATAGCAGCTAGTCGCTCCCCAATGGATAATGCCGCGGGCCGAGGGGCACTGATCGCCATAGGCATGGACTTGGGCCATCACGTCATGTCGCAATTCCCGTTCGTAACGCTCGGCCACCTCCAGATTCAGCTGCTGGCGGAAGGTGCGCAGTTCTTCGAGTTGGCCGGCGGTGATCGGGAGCCCCAATTCCTGTTCTTCTTCAGCCAGGATAATCCACAGCTCGCGCCATAGTTGAACGCGGCGCGGGGTACTCCAGAGATGAGCCATCTCGCGGGAGGCGTACCGCGTGATGAGTGGATTTTCGTAGGTATTTTCCGACAAATTCATGAGAGATCCTGGAATTCCGGCTTTTTGGGGGGGACCCTCGCGGCCAGCAAGGGAAATCCGGGTTTCCGTTACGGTCGCAAAACCATTAAGATAAGCCCCTTTAGACATTTGCCCAGCCTAGGCTGACTTGGATAAAGCCCCGGCCGTAAGGAGGAAGAGCGGTGCGATTGTTGATCATGCGAATCGTCGGTTTTGGATGGTGTTGCCTTTGTCTTTCGCTGACGGGGCTTGGGCTGGAAGGCACCACCTCCGGAACCAAGCCGTCGGCTGACACGCCGCGCGCCGCGCTTCACGCCGCCCAATGGCTGCCGGCCACCACCCAGGGTTTCGCGAGGATTGTCGATTTCCCGAGGTTCCTCGAGCGATGGAAAAAAACCCAGCTCGGACAATTGGCCGAGGACAAGCGGCTGGAGGATTTCTGGAAAGAACAGCGCAAGGCGATCGAGGGTCGCTTTGCGGAAGCTGGCTGGCAACTGAGCGTCACGGTCGACGACATTGCGAAGGTAGCCAGTGGGCAGGCAGCAGTGGCCTGGATGTCTAAACCGCAGGAAACCCAAAAACCCTACGCGGTCGCTTTGATCGTGGACGTCCAAGGCAAGACGGACGAATTGGCCGACCTGATGCAGCGGATCGATGCCGACTTCAAGGCCCGCCAAGCTTCCGCCGCCACCATGGCACATGAAGGTTTGACTATCACCCAGTACACCCTGCCGCGCGGGCCGGGAGAATTGGTCATTCGCGAAGCTTTTTACGCCGTCGCCGACGAATTCTTTTTCGCCACCGATGAGTTGCCTGCCCTCAAAGACTTGTTAGCCTCGCAAAAGTCGGGAAGGTCCGACGCCTTGGCGGCCGGCAAGCTTTTCCAGCAGGCTACCGGGAGACTGGCGGTGAACGGCCCGCAAAGCGATGTCGAATACTTCGTTCAGCCCATCGGCTTGGCGAAACTGCTGCGGTCGATTTCGGGAAAGCCGGTAGCGACCCAAACCGATATTTTGAAGGTTTTGGAAAACCAAGGCTTTAGCAAGCTGGCGGCAGTCGTCGGCAGAGTTCGTCTGGCTGATGACAGCTTCGATATTTTTCACGATGCCTTCGTGCAAACCGAGCCACCGCTGCCGGTCTCGGTACAGGTTTTGGATTTTCCTAATGTCGTCAGCAACCGGATCCCGAGTTGGGTCTCGGCCGAAGCCGCCTCTTTCCTGGCCACCGCCTGGAATGCCAAGGAAGCTTTTTGGAAAGTCGAATCGATCGTCGATGAAGTCGCTGGGCAACCCGGTGTTTTCGATTCGGTTATCGAGGGAATCCAAACCGATCCGGTCGGCCCGCAGATCGATATCAAGAACGAAGTACTGCCTTACATCACTTCGGAGATTTATTCGATGACCGAGGTAGTGCAACCCATCACACCGGACTCAAGACGTTCGTTGATCGCCATCCGACTGGATGATCCAGCTGGTAAGTTAGCGGCGGTGCTGGAACGAGCCATGAAGAATGAACCCGATGCCACCCCCGAGGACTTCCAAGACTTCCGCATTTGGAAGGTCAATCGCCCCGAGGAAGACGAGGAATCGCTCAGTATCGAAGGTGATTTCGACTTCGGTGGCAAGAAAAGCAGCAAGGCTACCAAGACCCAGGAAGAAGAAGACCAGCCGCTGTTGAGCAACTGGGCCATCACCGTCTACTCGAAAAAATCTCCCCAGGGAGAAGCGATCGAGCAATACCTGATGTTCGCCTCGCACGCTGAGATGATTAAGCAAGCCATCACCATCAGCCAGACGCAGAAACCATCGCCACTCGACCAGCAGGACGATGTCGCGCGAGTCATCTCCAATCTCCAAGGCCAAGGCAAGGGCGAAGCTGGTTGCCTTTGGGAGATCAACCGCACCGAACGCGCTTTCCGGATGCAGTACGAACTATTTCGCCAGGACAAACTCCCGCAATCCCGCAGCATCCTGGCGACCGTCATCGATCGCATCCTCCGCCCGAAAGATGAATTGAAAGAGGTCAATCAACGGGTGAAGGGAGATCGCTTACCCCCCTTCGATCAGATTCGAGAGTTCTTCATGCCCAGCGGCTCACGCGTCATCGCGCATGACGATGGCTGGGCCTTCCAGGGTTTCGTCCTGGCCAAGCCGTCTTCGGGCCTGGCCAAGGCCAAGCGGGATTGAGATTCACTATCAGCGGCAAGTCTATCGTCGAACAAGTCGGCGAAAAATTGCGGCGCTGCCAACGTTTTCGCCTTGAAGTGGAAATTACTTCAGCGCTAAGATGCAGGGTGTCGATCCAGCATCGAAACAGCTCGACCTTGAACCTCGATATGCTTACCGGAAGGAACATCGATCATGAATTTGACACAAGTCATCCAACTGCTCAACGATTGCCTGCGCCACGAATGGACGGGAGTCGCGCAATACTCCCAGGCCGGTTTTGTCGTCCAGGGAATTTGGCGGGAAGTATACGCCGCCAAGTTTTTCAAGAGTGCCGAGGAGTCATTCAACCACGCCAAGATGGTCGGGGAAAAGATCGTGGCCTTGGGAGGGGTTCCGATCGCCGAGCGAAACGCGGTCAAGCAGTCCAATGATGTGCAGCAACTGCTGGAGTACGGATTGGAATTTGAAACCAAGGCGGTCGAGCTCTACACGAAAGCCATCGAGGCTTGTGAAGAAGATCGTCCGCTGGTCATCTTCCTCGAGAATATCCTGCTCGAAGAGCAGGATGGGGTCGACGACTTGACCAAGATCATCCGCGAATACCGTCAGATTCAAACCACCAGCCGCGCTGCCCAAGCCGGCTAAGGTAGTTGTCGGCCATGGCGACCGCTGGCTTGGCAAAAGCCACCTTCGCCGAGTCGGCTGGGCCCAATCAGGCCGAGTGAAATCAGGCCGAGTGAAATCAGGCCGAGTGAAATCAGGCCGAGTGAAATCAGGCCGAGTGAAATCAGGCCGAGTGACAAGCGGGGAAACGCAGGATGGCTGGCGAGGATGGTTCGGCCATCTTTCGCTTGCTGCCGGGCACAAGCCCCAAGGCGCTTCGCAGTCCGTGGACTTCCTCGCGAGCGACCCGGACCCGGCTTTGGGTGAACCAGCCCAGGGCTTCGCACCAGGTTTGGCGTTCCAATTCCAGGCAGTGACCTGCCTGATCGCAAGCGACCAGCGACAGCACCAGGCGTTCGGTTTCATCGGAACCATCGATGGTGGCCAACACTATGGGATTCATGGCAACAGCGAAGCATCAGCTCCGACGATGGGAAGAGGCTGTTGAAAATGAGACTACATCTCAAATATGCTACGCGACGGGGTGCGAGTCGTCAAGAGTCAAGCGGAGAGGGGTATGGATGTCGGCAGGGCGGGCCGCAGGTGAGGAAGTTTACCCGAATCGCGAGCCGGATTCGGCTGACGATGGTTGGAAGGAGAAGGGTTAAGCATGAGCAAAAATGTTCTGGATGTCGGTAACTGTGGACCTGACCATGCGACCCTCCAGCGGTTCCTGGAGCAGCACTTCGACGTGATCGTCCATCAGGCGGATCAGCTTGAGGACACCCTGGCGTTGCTCGCGCGACAGCCGATCGACTTGATTCTGGTCAATCGCAAGCTCGATATCGACTACTCGGATGGAACAGCGGTGGTGGCGGCCATCAAGCAGGATAAGCGGTTCCGCACTATCCCGGCGATGCTGATCACCAATTACGAAGAGCACCAGCAGGCGGCGATGGCCCTGGGGGCCGAGCCGGGTTTCGGGAAGTTACAGCTTCAAGATCCCGCCACTCGAGCCAAGCTGGCGAAGTTCCTGGCATGACCGTCGGTTCCTTGGCTGGCTTGCTCGCCCCGGCAGAACTCGCTGATTTTTACGCTGCCCAGCAGAGCCATCCGCCGCGTTGCGTCCGCCTTCGTCCTGGATTATCGGCTGCCCAGCTTCCCATGGCGACCCGAGCGGTTCCCTGGCATCGCCTGGGACGCCTGATCGAGGAACCGCAACGGCGCCCCTCGACCTTCCTCGCCTATGCCGCCGGCGATTATTACATCCAGGACGCCGGCTCGCTGTTGGCTTTAGCCCTGCTACAACCCCAGGCCACCGAAACCATCTGTGACGTGTGCGCGGCGCCGGGGGGCAAGGCCAGCGCGATCCTGGAGGCGATCGATGCTGGAGGTTTCCTCGTCGCCAACGAGCCGATTCAATCGCGGGTGGAGATCCTTCGCCATTTGCTTTCGCGCACCGGAAGCCTGTCTTACGCGGTGCTTCCACATGATCCAGCCGTCCTGGCAGCTCGTTTCCCGCGAAGCTTCGATGCGGTGCTGGTCGACGCTCCGTGCAGCGGCCAAACGCTGGTACCAAACGGTAAACGCGGTGAAAACGCCTTCGATCCCAAGCAGATCGAGCATGCGGCGGCTCGGCAACAACGCATCCTGCGGCAGGCCATCGGTTTGCTCAAACCGGGTGGACGTTTGGTCTATGCTACCTGCACCTTCGCCTTCGAGGAAAACGAGGCGCAGATCGAGGGGCTGCTTCGCGATTATCCCAACGCCTGGGAGCCTCTGTCTCCCGCCGAATTGGCGCCTTGGGCATCGCCCTGGGGCGCAGGTTGCTACCGCCTTTGGCCTCACCGCCACCCGACCGCCGGCGCCTTTGCGGCCGGGCTTCGACTGGTGGACGAACTGCCGGCCCCGCATACGGCCTCTTCCCTCCCGCCGCGGCGGGAGGGAAGAGGCCGGGCAGGTTGGGCTTTCGCTCCGGCCCCCAACCCTTTGCAGGAATTGGGGGAGTGGCGTGCTGGGCTATTCGCCTGTGATCGGGCCGACCCTCGCAACATTCCCTGTCATGGGGTCTCGGCGTCGCTGCCAGCCTTGTTCCTTCAACAGCTTTCGCCAGCGGAATGGCCACGCGTCGGGCTGGCCAAACGCGGTTACGTCCGTCCCGAGCATGCGTTGGCCCTGCTGAACCCTTCGCTATTCATCCCTCGCGAAAACCTGCAGCTCGACGACGTGCAGGCGATGCGATACCTGCGCGGCGAGCCGATCCCCCGTCCCCATCCCTCCGACGATTCCGGCGCGGGGTGGACCGTACTCTCTTGGCGGGAAAGACCGCTCGGATGGGGCAAATGCGCACAAAACCGGATCAACAACCACCTGCCGCGTCCGGCGTTCCTCGACCTTCACCCGGCCGACAACCAAGCTCCCGACGGGTTGAATTTTTCGCAATAACGTCCTTCACCGGGAGAAAGATTACGACCCTCGTGATTTCAGGCTAAAATTGAGTACGGGGTGCTCAGGCAGACCGCTCAGAAGGCAGGTGTGGCTTGGTTTCCGAGGGCGAGCCCGTCGGCAGCCTCCTTTTTTAGATTGGCTCAAGGTTTATGCGAGATCGGATGCGAAGAGAAATTTACCGGCGGCAGCCCGTGAGGGTGGTCCAGTCGCGGTTGGCTTACCTGCAGCATACCCTCATGATAGTTCGGCGGGGATCTAGTCGGAGGGTGGTGGGTTGCCTCGTGGCGCTGGTGTTCGTCGCGGTAAGCGGGTTGAGCGGTCGTTGGAGTTTAGCCGCGCCCGCCGGTTCGCAACTGCCGCCGCAGGTCGACAAGATCAATGCGGCCATCAGCCAGGTCTGGCAGGATTTCGAACTGAAGCCATCGCCGCTGGAAGATGACCTGAAGTGGTGCCGTCGTCTGTTCCTGGATGTCCTGGGGCGGATTCCGAGTCTCGACGAGCTTCAGGAGTTCGCCAAGGACAAGTCCAGCGACAAGAAGTTGAATTTGGTGATGCGGTTGCTGGAGGATGATCGCTACACGGAGGAATACGCGGCCAACTGGTCGACCCTGTGGACCAACGTCTTGATCGGCCGCAGCGGCGGGACCGAAAACCGCAGTCTGATCCATCGCGAAGGGATGCAGAAGTACCTGCGCGACTGCTTTGCCCGAAACCAACCGTACAACCGAATGGTCCATGAATTGGTGACTGCCACCGGTTCGACGAAACCGGGAACCGAGAATTTCAACGGGGCTGTCAATTTCCTGGTGATGAAGGTCAACGAGGAGAACGCGGTCCAGGCGACGTCGGCTGTCTCACGGGTTTTTCTCGGCCTGCAAGTCCAGTGTACCCAGTGCCACAACCATCCGTTCAACGAATGGAAGCAGCAGAAATTTTGGGAGTTCAATGCTTTTTTCCGCCAGACGCGGGCCTTGCGGCGGTTTGAGAACGGCACGCGCGATATCGACTTTGTTGAGTTAGTCGACCAGGACTTCGAGGGGGAAGGACGCAACCCCGAGGCTGCCGACCTCTACTACCAGTTGCGCAACGGGGTGACGAAGGTCGCCTTTCCCGTTTTCATCGATGGTCGTGAGATCGGCAAGAGCGGTTATGTCTCCGAAGTCAACCGTCGTCAGGAATTGGCGAAGATGATTTTGGAAAGTCCGTTTTTGGACAAGATGATCGTCAACCGGATGTGGGCGCACTTTATGGGTTATGGGCTGACGCGTCCCACCGACGATCTCGGGCCCCATAATCCCCCATCCCATCCAGAATTGCTGGAGGAATTAGCGGCTGACTTCCGCCAGTCATCCTATGATTTGAAGGACTTGATCCGTTGGATCGTCTTGGCCAAGCCTTATCAATTGTCATCGCGGATTACGGTGGACAACCAGGCGGATGATCCATCGATCGGCGAACCGCCGCGTTTCTCCCATTTCTATTCGCGTCAAATGCGGGCCGAGGAACTGTATCAATCGTTGGTGGTCGCAACCCAAGCCGATCGCGAGGGGTCGCTGGAGCAGCAGGAGCGGCGGCGGGACGAGTGGCTCAAACAATTCGTGGTGGCCTTCGGCACCGACGATGGCGGAGAAACTTCCACCTTCAACGGGTCGATTCCTCAATCCTTGATGATGTTCAACGGTGACCTGATGCGCGAGGCGATCAGTGTGAAGCCTGGTTCTTGGCTGCATCGAATTGCGGAGGACAAGTCAAGCATGAAGGACAAGATCCAGTATTTGTTTACGGCGGGGCTGGCCAGGAATGTACGCAAGGAAGAACTGATGGCCGCTCAGAGCATTTATGAAGCCAGGAAACGCGATGCCAGCGCCATGCTGCAAGACTTATGGTGGGCAATCTTGAACAGCAACGAATTCATCATCAATCACTGACCCGTCACCGCGAGCAAACATCCAGCTTCCGACGGTCCGTCGTCGGGTTTGGCTGATGACGACCGCCTTCCCCAAACCTTTTCCAAACCAATCAACCTGATCGCAGCGAGGCCTCGACAATCATGTGGACACGTTATCCAGCAACGCCCCAGGGGATGAATCGCCGGCATTTTGTTTCGCATATGGTGGGGGCCTCTGCCTTGCTGGGTTCGTCCCTGGCTTTAGGGCAATCGTTGCGGGTGCATGCTGCTGATCTGAAAAAGCGCAACAAGAGCGCGATCATGCTATGGATGAGCGGCGGGCCGGCCACCATCGATATTTGGGATTTGAAGCCGGGAACGGCTAACGGCGGACCTTTCCGACCGATCGCGACCAGCGGGGATGTCCAGATCAGCGAGCACATGCCGTTGATGGCCAAGCAGATGCATCACATGGCGATTGTGCGTTCGATGTCCACGCGTGAAGCCGACCACGACCGCGGTCGCTATTACATGCACACCGGTTATGTGCCCGATCCCAACATCGAACATCCGAGTTACGGAGCGGTGATCGCTCATGAGTTGATGTCGCAGCGGTCCGACTTGCAGATCCCCCCGTTTGTTTCGGTCGGTGGGGCTAGCGAAGGTCCAGGCTTCCTCGGCATGTCGTGGGCTCCTTTCAATGTTTCGACCAATGGTCGGATCCGGAATCTCGAGATGAAGCAGGACAACGATCGACTGATGGATCGCATGCGAGCCCTGAGTTTGATCGAGAACAACTTCAACGCCCAGAAGCGCGGATTCGTGGGCGAAGACCACCGGAAGATTCTAGGCAAGACCTTTGACGTTTTGACCAGCAAGCAGATGGATGCTTTCAAAGTCGACCGTGAACCGGAAAGCGTCCGCGAACGCTACGGGACCGGCTTCGGTGAAGGCTGCTTGTTGGCGCGGCGGTTGGTCGAAGCCGGAGTGCCCTTCGTCGAAGTGGACCTTGGCGGTTGGGACATGCACCGAGGGGTGCATACCGAGTTGGCCGACACCAAACTCCCGGTACTGGATAAAGCCATGAGCGCCTTGGTCGAGGACCTGGAGCAACGCGGTCTATTGCAGGATACGGTCATCATTTGGATGGGAGAGTTCGGTCGGACACCGCGAATCAACGGCGACGCCGGTCGTGACCACTGGGCTCGATCCTGGAGTGCCGTGCTCGGCGGTGGCGGGATTCAGGGAGGTTTAGCCGTGGGAGCCACCAGTCCGGAAGGGACGGAAGTGATTACCGAGCCCTATTCCTCGGAAGATTTGATGAGATCGGA
>JBILTQ010000326.1:0-6356 GCA_044371435.1 Pirellulaceae bacterium
GCCCGCGACGGGGGGTGAGGCTGCCTCCAACCCGCCCCTACCGGGCGTCGTTGATCCGGTTGTTTCCAGCCCGGCTTCTCCCCCTTCCTCCCAGGCGACGCCACCCGCCCTGACGCTGCCGCCGGCGGAGACGCCGGCCGCGGCCGGTGTCGTCAACACACCGCCGAGCAAACCGCCGGCCCTCGAAGTGCCGCTGCCCGAGCCCTCCAACAGTCCGGGGGCAACGCGTAGCCCGGCAGATTCCAAGTAGTGCATGTCCAGCGATGATGACCAGGAAGTAATCGCTTCGCAGGATTCGCCGTTGACGACGTTCGAGTTGCAGGTCGATGATGCGACCAGCGACCAGCGGATCGATCTTTTCCTGTCGCTGCGATGTGACGGCTACAGTCGCATGTTCTTGCGCGGGCTCATCCATCAAGGGCTGGTGACCGTCGACGGGCGGGTGGTGAAACCGGCTTTCAAGGTCTTTCCCGGGCAGGTAGTGCGAGCGATGCTCCCGCCCCCGCCTACCGACGGGCCTATCCCCGAGAATATCCCGCTCGACATCCTCTATGAGGATGAACATTTGGTGGCGATCAACAAGGTGGCGGGGATGGTGGTGCATCCGGCCAAGGGCCATTGGAAAGGGACGCTGACCTCAGCCCTCGCTCATCACTTTCAACGATTGAGCGACGTGGGCGGGCCCACTCGTCCGGGCATCGTTCATCGGCTCGATCGCGAGACCAGCGGGGTGATTGTCATCGCCAAAAGCAATGAAGTGCACTTCAAGCTTTCGGCGCAGTTCGAAGCCCGGGAGGTCCACAAGGAATATCGGACGATCGTCGTCGGACAGATCGATCGCGATCGCGATTGGATCCGGCAGCCGATAGGCTACCATCCTTACCAGCGCGAGAAGATGGCTATCCGAGCGGGGCATGAGTCGAGTCGCGAGGCCGAGACCTTCTTTGAAGTCATCGAGCGTTTTGCAGGTTACGCCTACCTGCGGGTGCTACCGAAGACTGGTCGCACGCATCAGATCCGTGTCCACCTGGCGCATGTGGGGATCTGTGTGCTGTGCGATCGTCTGTATGCGGGACATGCTCGGGCGACCCGCGGCCAACTGCTCCGGCTGCAGGCTCGAGGATTACCGTTGCAAGCCATCGACGAGGAGACGATCATCGAACGCCAGGCGCTGCACGCCTACCGGCTGGAGTTATCGCATCCGATAACCAAACAGCCTTTGCAGTTCGAAGCGCCGTTGCCGCCGGACTTGGTCCGCACCCTCGAGGTCTTGCGGATGCAGTCGCTCACTCCTTCCCGCTGAGTGGGCCGCTGGGGGTAGCTTGCGGCGAGGAGAGATCCTCACCCGTCGATATCAGCCAATCAAAGGTAGTCGAACAGACTGGCGCGATTCGCTTGCGACAGCAGTCGAAGGTTCGCTTCATAGGCGAGCTGGCGGGCGGAGAGCTCTGAGATGACTTGGGATAACTCGACATCGCGTTCGTTGGATTCCTGGCTTTGCAATTGCAGCATCCGGTCTTCGTTGGCGTTGATCATCGCATCGATCCGTTGTTGACGCGAGCCGAGGTCACCCCGCGCTAACGATAAGCGGTCGATATCCTGGCGAATCAAGGTCAATACTCGACTGATTTGTCCTTGATCGCCATCGCGAATCGCGCTCCTCAGTCGCAAGACCGAGTTAAAGACGCCAGGGGTTTCCTGGGGGTTGGGATCGCTTCCCAGCAGTTCATAGTTGCCACCGTTGGTAACGGCGGTCGCAGCCAGCCCGCCCGGCGGGACCAAGCCCAAGCCTCGGGCTGCCGAACTGCCACCGGCAGAACGGATGGCGATCGGCGTCGGGGCAGGGGAGGGGGGGGGGCCAAGTGGCGGGACAGCGGCGGTGGCTGCCAGGCCATTGTTCAAGCTTTGGAGCGACAGGGTGATTTTTAGATTGGGATCCTGGTTCGCCGGATGATTGTTGACTAACTGGATCACATCATCGATCGTCACCGCCCCGTTCAGATCGACGCCGAACTCGGTCCCGTCGCTGCGGGTAAACATGAGATCAAGCCCCTCGATCAGTTCCAGTCCCTGCCCATGATTCAAGTCGGCTAGCCGCGTTTGCCCGTTGAAGGTGCGGATTCCCAAGGCGCTGGCCAAACCCCCGGTGTGCTCGCTGATCGCGAAGTCGGTACCGCTTTCGGTCGAGCGAATCGTCAGCCGCTGCCCGTCGGCGGCCAGTTCGGCTTGGACGCCCGCTCCGGAATGATGGATGGCGTTGAGCAGATCCTCGACCGTGGTCGCTTGGCTGGTGTCGACGACGAAGGTCCGTCCCCCTTGGACGATTTTGAGGCCAGCACTGAGATCAAGTCCGGTTCCTGCCAGCAGTTGGCTGAGCGGGGTTGTCTTGCGAACGATGGGGTTCAAGTCGCTTCCCTGGATGGGAAGCAGCGGTTGGGGAACGGTCGTGGCAATCCCTAGGGATTTGGCGGTCGTCCCCAGGCCGAGGTCGCTGATACGTAGAGTACCGGACAGCCCATCGGCGTACTGGACATCGATCCCGGTAGGACTCAGGGTAGCCGACAGACTACGGCCGCTCAAGCTGACCTGGTTGAGTTGATCCACCACATCGCCCAACGTTTCGGTCGAAGCCAGATCGATGGTGGTCGTCTGGTTACCGTCGGAAAAGTGGATACCCCCACGCGGGATCCCTTGGCCCAAACGGAGGTCATCCAAGCGCGTACCCAAGCTGAGGGCCGGGTTGAGGTCGGTCGTGCCTACGATGTCGGCGGACACCAAACCCAAGGCCTGCTGGCTGCTTATATTGTGGGCCAGGTAGCTCTGTTGGTCAGCGATCGCTAATAAATCGAGATTGTCGCCTTGGAAGCGTGCCGCCTGGCCATCGCTGCTCATCGCCAAGGGTAGCGTTTGCACGCTGCTACCTGAGAAGAGATAGCGATCACGAGTCCGGAGGTTGGCGATCGAGGTCAACCGTTCCAAAAAGGTATCGAGTTGGCGGACCAGCACATTTCGCTCGTTTTCCGAGACGAGGGTAGAGACCCCTTCCAAGGCGAGGCTGTTGAGTTCGTTGGTGATGTCTTGAACCTCGGCCAAACTCGTCTCTGCCGAACTGAGATACCCCTGGGCGCTCTTCAGATTGACCAAGGTCTGGCTTTTGAATTCCTGTTCGCGCTGCAAGCCGATAACTCGAATAGCCGAAGTTGGCGACTCGCTGACCGATTGATAACGATGGCCCGTCGAGAGCTGGACCTGAAGTTTTTGCAGGGCGATTTGATCGGTCTGTACCTGGTACAACGAGCGGTGGCGTGTCAGCCCATCGCTAATGCGTCCAGCAATGGCGGGATAGAACGAGCTAATCACGATCTCGCCCTTTCCTTAGACGATATTCACCAGGGTGTCCAGCAGCTCGCTGGTGACCGCAATCAAACGACTGCTAGCCTGGAAAGCCCGTTGGTACATCAGCATTCGGACCCCTTCTTCATCGAGATTGACCCCGGTCATCCCCAAATGCCTGGCCTCCAGGGTCTGATAGAAGCCACGTGTTCCATCGGTGATTGCCCGTTGCGCATTGATTTCCTGCGTGGTAACTGACAGCAGTCCCTCATAGTTTTCCCGCAGCGACTGACCATCCAGGGCGGCGTCGGCCTGATCGAAGGCTTCCGCCAAAGCGATGGCGTTTCCGTTGCCGCGTCCCGGCCCATCCAGGCTGATCGCCAGCCGTCCCGGATCTTTGGCAAGGTCGTCGCGAACGCGGATCGTGTTCGCCGAGGTGCCGGAAAAAAAAGTGTTGATCCCCAGGCTCGCCAGTACCCCCGAGGTGTCTTGGCTGAAGGAAAAGCGGGTACCGGAAGAGGCCGCGCGAATCTGGAAGCGGCCATCTTCGGAGACCGAAGCTTGCAGTCCATTGATCTGGTTGAGTTGCTGAAGTAGTCCATCGACGGTCGTGTCGTTGGCATCCCCTTGCTGTCGTATACGGATTTCATGGGCTTTCGTAGCGCCGCTAGCCGTATCGTGGAGGTGGATGAAGAAACTTCCATTATCGATTTGTAAGCGGCTGCCGGCCTGTTCGATGGGGGCATCCAGATCATCGAGCAGAGGCTCGCCGATGGCTTCGGACAGGCCAGTCGTACCCTGACCTTGGGAATGCACCCGGTTGACCTGGCGGATGATCTGTTGCGTTAGGTGATCGAGTCGCTGGAAAAAGGTGGCCGAGGCCGAGTCGCGGGCGTCGTATTGACCTTTTAGTTCACCGCCGGTGACTTCCAGGGGTGAATCCGTATCGACCAGTTGCACTTCGTATCGGTTAAAACCATTCTCTTTGTTTTCTATCACCGCGGTCCGGAGCGGTCGCTGGATGGAGTCGGTGACCAGGTAGTCGCCGCCGACGTAGACCATGACGGCTCCGGTATCTTGTTCGACTGCCTGTACATTGATCAATGTCGAGAGCTCATCCAAAACCTTGATTCGCTCGTCGCGCAAACCGACAGCGTCGGAGTTGCTGATGCTGCCACCCTCGACCTCGACGATCTTCTGATTGAGGTCGGCGATCTCGGCTGTCAAATGGTTGATGCGATCCGTGATACTGGGGATAGCACCATCGGCATTGTTCCGCACTTCAAGGACCTTGGCAGACAGACTGCGCAAGCCTTCCGCCAACTCCTTTCCACGCTGGATGGCCAACGACCGCATAGCGAAGTTACCCGGCTGGTTCGCTACGTCTTGCATGGCATTCGAAAACCGGCTCATCGACGAAGACAGATCCCCATCGCCGAGTTCTGCCAGGGTTGCTTCGAGTTGCGAATTCACCTCATCGAGACGCTCGCCGTGCGCCAGCTTGCTTTGGGCATTGCGCATGCTCTGCAGCAGGAATTCATCAACCCGCTGCTGAACGCCGACCGGCTTCACACCTTGGCCGAGGAAGGACTCACCGAATCGATAGCTAGGGCCAGCCGCCTGGACGAATTCCTGCCGGATGTAGCCAGGGGTATTCGCATTGGCAATGTTGTTACTGACGATCTGCAGGCCGAGCTGATTCACCTTCAGCGCATTCGACGAAACTTGTAGTGCGCTGAAAAGGGACATGGCTCATTCGATTCCTTGTATCCAGAGTGTCTTAGGCGGCCGCATCGACGATTTGCCCACCCTCGAGTGCGTCGCGCTCACCAGGAGAGTAGGTGGCCCGGTCCGGGTGGCCGGTCGCCAGAATTTCCAGCAGCGAGTTGGTGTAGCTGGAAGCTTGAAAGCCGGTGACACACAGCATGGCACTTCGCTGCTGGACCTGCATCAAGTCTCGTGAGAGTCGGGATAAACGCCCCCGCGATGATTCGGGGATGTGATGGCCAAGCATCTTCGCCAAGCGGGTGATGCTGGAGGCGTGAAGCCCGACCTCGTGCGCCGCCTGCAGCAATCCGGCTCGCTCTTGATGGGAGCTGGCGAGCTCGCGCTGGACTGCCTGACCGGGAGCCTCCAACTCGATGAGGTCGGTGAAGCTACCGCGAACATAGGCCTCTTCGACTTGGCCCAGCCACGCCGACCACCGATCCAAGGTCCGAGAAAACCGCTCGATCCAAGTCGCCACGGCGGCAGCAATTGCACCCTGATCTTCCATGATATGGCTTCACTCCCTGGAAAACATTTCCTTTTATGCCTATCGGCTTGAGTTTAGCGGGGACTTCAATCTGTTCGCGGGTAGGATCTGTCCGGCCCACCCCACCACCCGAGGCTTGTTTTCCTAAGTGCTTTCCCAACCGCGTCTTGCGGTTTTTATCGGGAGTCGGACTGTAGCGTTGACATTGATTTTTCCGATCCTTCGGACTAGACTCGACTATCCCGCCTGATGGACCGTCGGCGTCCGTCCTCCAACTCCTACCTCACCCTTGAAATTGCTAGCGATATGTCTGCGGTCACCTACCGATCGACTCCACCGAGCAAGACGACGTGGGGGAAAAAAAAGCGTTCTCCGCTAGGGCTCATGGCCTTGGCCTTCCCGGCGGTCGCCGCCGCCTCCGGCGTTTGGTACTGGCAGCAACCCGCCAGCACGACCACCGCCGTATCGGAAAACCATGCGGTCTGGCAAGCCGTCAATCGTTCGGATCTCGAGGTCGTGGTCCTGGAGCGAGGCAGCCTGGAGAGCCAGGAAAGCATCGAGTTGTTCTGCGAAGTCGAAGACGTGCGCAAAGACAATATCAACGGCACTACCATCCAGTGGATGGTGCCCAACGGAGCCTCCGTCAAGCAAGGCGATTTGGTGATTGAACTCGATTCGACTCCGATGCAGGACGCCTTGGACGAACAAATCCTGCTCACCGAAGATGCCTTGGCGGAAAAGATTGAAGCTGAGACGAACCTGAAGAATC
>JBILTQ010000006.1:0-36990 GCA_044371435.1 Pirellulaceae bacterium
GCTACGGCGGAGGCGGAGGCGCAGTTGCAAATCAAGCTGGCCGAGCTCGAATTAGAGATGTACGTCGACAAAGACAACGGGACGCATAAGTTGTCGGTAGAGGCTAACAAGCGGCGGATCGACGACGTCAACAACGAGATTTTATCGGCCCAGGCGACGATGGAGTTGCGGCGCGAGGAGCAACGCGGCATTCAGTCATTGTTCAAGTTGGGCTACGCTAGTCGCAACGAGGTTCGTCGTATCGAGCTGACTTACCTCCAGGCGGAAGCCCAGTTTGCCGCTAAATTGAATCAGCTGCAGACCGAGCTGTCGACCTTGAAAAAGATGGAGATTTATGAGCAGCGTCGCGAATTGATGCAACTGGAGGGCAAGGTAGCTACGGCAAAACGTGGGCTGGAACAGGTCCTGCGAAACAACGAAGCCAAGCTGGCACAGGCCGAGGCGATCATGCGGGCCCGCGATGAATCGCTGAAAAAAGAAGAGGAACGCTTGAAACGGTACCAGACCCAGCTGGCCAAGTGCAAAATTTATGCACCGCAATCGGGTTTGGTTGCCTACCCCACCTCGCGAAGCAGTAGTTACGAAGTCCGCGAGGGGTTACCGGTAATCTATCGGCAGAAACTGTTGTCGATCCCTTCGCTTGACAAGATGCAAGTGGAGACGACCATTCACGAATCGGCCCTTGACCAGGTACAACTAGGGTTGCCGGTCAGGGTGACGATCGATGCCTTTCCAGGCAAGTCCTACCAGGGGTCGGTGAAGTCGGTGGCGGTTTTGCCGGTGCAGAACAGTTATTCTTGGAATGACACCAAGGTCTACCAGACGGTGGTCACCATCGACGAGCGCGTCGAAGGTGAAGGGCTCAAGCCGGGGATGACGGCGGTGACCGAGATTCTGGTCGATTCCATGGAAGACGTGGTCAACGTGCCGCTGCACGCGGTCGTCGAGCATGAAGATCAGACCTACGTACTGGTCCGCGATGAGCAGACGGGGATAGAACCGCGGCCGGTCGACTTGGGTCGAGCTAGCGAGACCCGTGTCAGCATCACTCATGGCTTGAACGAGGGGGAGTCGATCGCGGTGAATGCCCAGGAATTCGCCGAAACGCTCTTCTCCGGCAATCGCTCTTCTAGCCCCGCTTCGTAGGTTTCCCGTGGTCTGGTGGGTGACGTTCAAGCTGGCCGTGCGCAACCTGCTGCTGCATAAGTTGCGCAGTATCCTGACCTTGTTGGGTACGATCCTCGGTGTGGCTTCGGTCATTGCGATGCTGGCGATTGGCGAAGGTTCCAAGCAGGAGGCCTTGGAGCAGATTCGGCGTTTGGGGGCGGCCAACGTCATCTTGCGGAGTGTCAAGCCACAGCCGGCCCGCGAGGCCTCGAATAACTCCAGCTCTTCTTCCTACTACATCCTGGCTTATGGGCTGACTTTTTCCGACCTGCGCTTCCTGGAAGATATGGGCTTGAAGGAGGCTATCATCGTGCCGGCCGTCTTCCATCAGAAGAACCTGCAGCATGGTAAACGCCACCTGTCGGCGGCGCGTATCATCGGGACGACGCCGGACCTGCCACTGGTGAAGTCTTTTCGCTTGCAGGGGCGGTTTCTCAACGATGAGGATCTTGCCCTCTCGTCGAATGTGGTGGTGTTGGGACGCGGGGCAGCTATCGAGCTTTTCGGTTTCGAGAATCCATTGGGCGAGTCGTTACTGGTCGGAGATGATGCCTACCGCGTCATCGGGGTGGTCGAGTATCCCGACAGCGGGAATGCCAAGCCGCTCAGCGAATCTACCGATGATCGCAACCGTGATTTGTATATTCCGATGACCGCGGCCAGGAATCGGATGGGGCTTACCCAACGCATCGTGGGTGAAGGCTCGCGTCAATACGTTCGGATGGAGCTCAGCGAGATCACCGTCAAGTTAAAAAACCAAGACGATGTGCGATCGGCAGCAGCGATGATCCGTACGATGCTCGAGCGAAATCATCCGGACCGGCCGGACTACGAGGTGCAGGTGCCGCTGGAATTGCTCAATCAAGCCGAGCGGGAGAAACGCTTGTGGAATCTGGTGTTGGGTTCCATCGCCGGTATTTCGCTGTTGGTGGGGGGGATCGGAATCATGAACATCATGCTGGCGACGGTCACCGAGCGGACTCGGGAAATCGGCATCCGGCGCGCTATCGGCGCTAAGAGATTGCACATTATTATGCAATTCCTCATGGAAACGACGGTGCTCAGTACCAGCGGTGGGCTCCTGGGCGTTGCTTTTGGTGTGCTGCTGCCGCTGATTGTCAGTTCGGTCTTGGGGATCCATACCGTGACCAGTCTCTGGTCGATTATTCTGGCATTTGCCATCTCGGTTGCGATCGGCATCGTGTTTGGGGTTTATCCGGCTTACAAGGCAGCCTTGATGAACCCGATCGAAGCCTTGCGGCATCAATAGCCGAGTCGCCCAATCGCTCTTCATTAAAAGCTTGAGGTGCGAGTTTCGTCGCAGGAGCTCAATTGGGGGAAAGCTTCCCGACAGTCACTTGCATATCACGCAGCAGCGAGTCCTGCAGGTAACGCTGCATCATCTGCCGTGTCAGGTCGAACATTTGATCGATTCGTTTCTGAGCGATCGACGGGATGGGTCCCCGGTCAGTCGAGAGGATCCGGCGCTGGATAGCGTTCAAACTTTCCACCATTTGGTCGAATCCTTTCTCATTGCGCAGTTCTTCCAGTGTTTGTTTGGCTTGGTCGATTTTATTTTCCGCGGCATACTGTTTGATCCGCGCGGCCAGGATCTGGCGCCGAGCAACGACATCCAGGATCTCGCCCTGGACTCCCTTCACAAAGGCTTCCGCCTCCAACCGCCGCCGGTCATCGGGTAGTTCGGCTTTTTCCAGCCTGGCATTGCCGGTAACCATCGGTAACCTGGCGAGCAAGGTATTGCCGTGCTTGACGTAATAGATGTAAAGTGGGGCGCGGAGTTGGATGGATTCTTTGCGATAAGGGGTAGGTGGAGTCGGGGGCTCGGCGACGGCGGCCGGTGGGGAGGCGGGAGTGAGTCCCATGGGTTCGGCGGTCGCGGTTTCTCCGGAGATCGGTACTTCATAGGCGGCTAGGGGTGGTTCCTGGATGTCGATAGCCGCGATCCCGCGCCAGTCCGATCGACCGACGGGGGCGAGGTCTTCCAGGCCAGGCGTGCGGCGGTAGATTTCGGCTCCCGCCAACCTGGTGCCGGGATCGCGTACCAGCCCTAATTGCAAGTCGGTGGAAGGAGCTTGCGGACGTACCCTCAAGCAAATCTTCTGGGTGCGGCGATTCTTTCGTCCCGCCAAGGGACTGCGAATGCCGGTATAGATGGCACCTGTCGCTTCGATCCCGTCGCTGCTGGTGATGGCTACGTAGGTCCAGGGAATATTTTGCAGAAGGGTAGGGATACCATTGCGGTCATCCCGGCGAACATAAGGTTGCAACACATCGCCCGGGTTTAAAGCAGCTGGATGTTGGTCTTGGGTGATCAGCCCGCCGGCCCGTATCCGCAGAGCGGCCAGTTTGAGATCTGCTTCCTCAATCCGAGCCACGGGGGCGAAAGCTTGATGGCTAGCGAAGGCGATGGCGCGCGGCACGGCTTCCCAAATCACCGCTTCAGCCTTGACGATCGGGCCCACGACTCGCATCACGGCGTCGATTTCGCGGACTTGCAGGCGATAGATTTCCGCCTCACGTCGCAGCGAAACCGCAAAGATTTTGTCGTAGCTGCGCAGCAACGCGTCCAATTGCCAGGGAAAGCGGGCTGGAATAAAACGCACGCTTCGTCCGAGGCTGGGCAATTCCGAACGACGGATGAAAGCCGCCACCACCTGGCCTTCGTCCAGGCGTTTCATGAACTCCCGGTGGGTATCAGGTGCCCGCACAAGTTTCTCTGCGATCGCTTTCCAGGAAGCCTCGGCGGTGTACGGTTCCATCTCGCGTTGCAGTTCCTCGTAGTTCGACGGAGATGCCTCGATTTGCGAGAGCTGCTGGGTCAAACTTTCGAGGGTTCGGATCTCCTTGGCCTCGGGGTGGTTTCTCGCCACCACCAGGATGAATTCCTTGTCCAGGATTTGCGGGATATCTAACTGGTCCAAGTCTCGCATGATCGAAGAGAACAGACTGCGCGGAGTGGTTTCGGCATCGATTTGAGCGGTTGCCTGATAGACCAGTTCCAACTGCTGCGAGACTGCTAGCAGCAACCGCTGATGGTCTTCCCCGTCCAAGGCCAGGCTCGGATCGACGCTTAGCCATAACCGAAAGCGATACGGGTCAAATTCCCAGGGGAGCTCGTCGGCGATCGAAACCGGAGACCGATGAAAGCTTAACGCCAGCACCAGGCTCAGCCACACGAGTAGCCACTGACCGAGCTGTGGTCGGAAGTTGTACCACGAGGTTGAGGCCAAAGTAGCATTCATACGCGAGACAACCGGAAAAGGAATGGGCAACGAAGATAAACAGCCATCGGCATCGGCGTGGATCATGGTTCTGATGAGGGGACAGACAGCCTCCATCGCTCCACATCCTGGTACAGGGTCACTGGCCGCTTGGGAATCCCTTTCAACAGTGAACGGTAGGCAAACGATTCACCGACTTGCCATAAAGGTAGTACCGGCAGGTGGGCGCTGACCAGCGTATGCAAATCCTGGCAAAATTGACGAACCTCGCGCCAATTATTGGCGGTGCGGAGGTTGGAGAGGACCTGGACGATAAAAATATTGTCGCTGGCGGCCAAACCGCCTTCACCGAACAGACGTTCGGCGTCGGTCGCTGGCTCCCATAAAGCTGCCGACAGGTAAAGGAGGTCGATCTCTTCCACAGCGTTCCCCTCGCGCAGAACGATCAGCTCGCCAGGGATTCCCACCAGCTTCCACTGCTGCAGGAAGGCTTCGCCGGCGACTCGCGCCGATTCATAATCCGGGACCGCCAAGCGCAACGGGGTCAGCTCGGGAACTGGCTCCTTTGCCTTGACCGCCATGGTTTTTAATTTCTGGGTCGTCAGCACGACGAGCAACTGCGCGAGTTTCGGATCGTAGGGAACGGGTTGGATGGCTTTGTTGTAGGCATAGGCGAGCGGATCGTTTTCTTCGACACCGACCGGGAAGGGACCACTGATCAAGCGGCAGTCGTTGCGGGTGACACCTCCTAAAATTTCACCATCCAGGATCGCCTGACGATTGACCGCATACAGCAAGGCTCGGCGAAAATCGCGATCCTTGAGGTACGGATGCTGGCTTTTCGGTACCAGCATATGCACGATCGGCAAGGCATACGTTTCGACGCGGACGCCGCTTACATTTTGCAGCTGCACCGCATCGGCTGGAAACAAGCGATCGATGACTTCGAGCTCTCCTTGAAGGAGATCGGCCACCGCTTGTTTCGGGTCGCTGTAGAGGGATTCGATGATTTCAATCGGCTGTTCCGGTTGCGGTTTGTTCGGTAAGCTCCAGCGGAAGGCATGGCGATTTTCCGACCGACTCTCAGTCCGCTGATAGCTGGTGCTGGTATGGACCAAGTCCGACTTCAACTCTTCCAGCGGCCACTGCAAAAATGCTTGAGGCAGGACATGCGGTCTCTTCAACTGCACGGTCAGGGCCTCGGGGCCATCCACGCGAACTTGTTTCAAGATGGCCGACCAGGACGCATGGTACTCGGCGTTGCCGACATCGGCACGCCGCAGCAGCCATTGGGAAAGCTCATAGGCGGTCGGCATTCCTGGAGGGAGCTCCTTGCTTAGCCGCAATTCCAGCTCCGTCCGGTCATCGGTGTGCACAAAAGTCCCCAAACTGAATCGATAGTTGCCACCTTCTGGGCCGCTATTACGGAATGCGAAGAGCGGCTGTGACGTCAGGGAACCGGTCCGTCGGACGGGCCAATCGGCCAATTCAGTAACATCCATCCGTTCCGCCTGCTGGAATACCCCTACCCGCACCATCGGATAAGCCAGGATCAGTGCGCGGAGCAGATCCTGGCCACCCGGGATTTCAGGGGCGATCTCGAGCATCCGAGTGGCCGCCTTCCGCGCCTCGGGGAAATTGCCTTGAGCTTGTAACTGTAGGGCTTGATCGCGAAAACGGGCGGCATCATCCAGGAACTTCTTCTTCCAGACAGCGACGACCGGCATCGGTGGGTCGCGATAATCCCGTTCCAACCGGGCGATCATGAGTCGGGCAACATGGAGCTCTCCAGCCTTGAAATACCCTTCGATCATTTGCCCAGCCAACTCCGAGATCTTGGCTCGGACTTGTGGAGTTCGTCGATTGTCGGGATAGACACGGGCAAATTCCTCGAGCACCGTCAAGGCTTGGGCGAGCTTGCCAGAGCGGATCGAATCCAGCGCGCTAGCCAGCAGGAATTCCTGTCGCAAGAGGTCCAAACCTGGAGTGGTCGAATAATTCGTCCGGAGGAAATTCAGGTACTCGAAGGCCGGAGCAAATTGCCGAGCATTCAGGCGGGTTTTCGCTTCCTCGAGAAGCAGTTGTTCATAGCGTTCGATCTTGGCGATATCTTTCCAGTGGATCCGATAGTTTCGCTCGGGAAAGAGGAGCAGGCGCACTGCGATTTCCGCTTCGGGATCGGGCGCTGCCGGCGGCGTTCCGCCCGGAAAATCGATAGGGAAAACGCGGACCTCCGCCCCCTGCCACGCCTCGGTGAGGGTGATCAGGTCAAAGGGTTCCTCGTCGAGAATGGAATTCTCAAAGCGTCCCGGGATGGCCGCGGGCTGTGCCCAGAGAACCGGCGGGAGCAAGAAGAGCCCGAGGCACGACACCGTCATCCATCGAAACAGGCAAGACCGGCATCCTCGACGGCGATGGGAGAATCGATCCGGGAGTGAGGGCACAAGCTTCATTTCGCTTCCGGCGGTAGGGTTTGATTCATTCGAAGCGCGAGCAGGACACCTTCAGCACCCGGCAGCAACAGCCCTGAGCCGAACAGGATGGGTCCGCCGGCCAAAGGTTCGCCCACGCGGATGGTGGCTTGGATGGTTCCGGTAGTGGCTGCCAGTCGCAGCAGTCGCCCAGCGCGGTCGGCAAGCAAATAATCATCGTCGGCTTGGAGTGGGTTTCCCACCAGCGACAAAGGTCCCAAAGCAGCCTTCCATTGCAGGCGGCCTTGGGCATCGAACGCCATCAAGCCCGACGTTTCAGAGTAGGCGAGCAGGTGTTGGTTGATGGCATAAGGGCCCCAGGTAATACGACCGTCGATCGATACCCCGTCGATCCGGGTAAGGTCCTGTCCTCGATAAAACTCAAGGCTATCTTGGGCTTGACCTCGGGCCACCCCACAAATCGTATCCTCGATAGCGGCCAGTCGCTGGACCCATACCGATTCGGTCGGAGTCTGTGACAATTCCTTGAGTTGGCTTCCCACGGTCAAACGATACAAGGCTTTTTGATTGGTGGCGGATACCATCGATTGCCGGTCGGGCAGCAGGACAGGGGTCAGCCAACGTGTGGTGTCGACGCTGTCCAAAGTCGGCTGGAAGGGGGAGGATAGTTGCTTGCCGCTGGCTGGATCGATGGAAACCAACTGGCCATTGCTCAACGGGACAATGATCCCCGGTGGCGCAGCGACTGCCTCCCCTGAGGGCTGTCCGGAGCCGACTTGTAATGCGTTCACCAGGAGGGTGTTCCCAGCAACGGCCTTGGCATCGTAGATAGCAATCTGGTTGCCGAAACCGGCATTGAGATACACCACTCGCCCATCTGCCAGGAAAAGCGGATTAGCGAATTGAATTGCCCGTTGGTTGCGCCCAGGATTTTCTTTCGCGGTCAGTGGTTTCCCCGACGTCAGCGCCGCACCGTCGACCTGGAAGAGAGCCGCCTGCGAATTGACGACCGCGATCCCTGCTCCCGGGTTCGGGTGGATGCCTACCAGCGGCACCCCGAGGTCGACCTCCCACCACGCTTCCCCGGTTTCTGCGTTCATGGAGGCGACCCGGACCCCCTCGGTACCCCGGACGATCCGGGCATGGAAAATTCGGTTTTCATACTTGATGGGTCGACCGACAAACTGATCTTCATCCTCCACCACCCACTTAGGCACCAGCTTTTGTCCAACAACTTGGATCTCAAATTTGGCGAAACGATTGGAGGCGATCCACAGTTCATTCCCGGCTACGAGCGGCCAGGCAGTCCGCGGTTTGATTTCATTGGCATTCAAACCAGCCACGCGATTGAGCTTATCCTTGGAACTGGCGGGTTCGACATCGAAGGCGATGGTTTCTCCCAGATCGGTGACGACGACGAGTCTTCGACCCTCGATCGTCGGCGAAACGATGACGTGGCCTTTGAGGTTGATCGGCTCCTGGCAACGCTCCAACTGCGTACCTTCCTCGTTGGTTTTAAAGACGTGAATCTTGCAGGCACCGACCGCCAGGTTGTGAAAAATCAGGAGATGTCCCAAGGTGTTGAGCGGCGGGACGGCGATCGTGCCCGCCGCATGCCCGAAGTAGAAAACCTCCTGGCAGCCTCCGTCACCTTTGCTGAGGACGTAGATATTGGAGTGTTCTCCGACCACATAACGCGGCGGTTTGTTGACGGCACCGCCGACACCGGTGGCGATGGCTTGAGGCAGTTGCTTGCTCCATTTGGTCTGGCCGGTATCGATATCGACGGCGGTCACCCGTCCATCGGCAGTCGCGACGAAGACGGTCGGACCATCGATCGCCGGCGGCAGGATACGAGCCCCGAAATCCAACTCCCAGAGACTCGATCCATCCTCGCCGGAGAGTTTGGCCAAGACGTTGCGCGATGGGATCACGATCAAGCAATCGGAGCGAGGATCGCTGGAGATGCGAAGGGGGTCCGAGATCCCTTCTAGCCCCACATAACGGCGCCACAAGACTTGGCCATCGATAGCCCGCAGACCGTAAATCGACTGTTTTGCTTTTACGAAAATGGCGGTGTCGGGATCCAAGGTGGATGGCTCTTCCGCCGTCGTCGGCTTGGATCTGGCTTGCTTGTAAAGCAACAGTTGCATGGCTTGGGCCGACGTTACCGATGTCTCGACCGGTTGCGGGATGCGCTCCGCTGATTTCACCAATTGCCGCTGAATCTCGGTAGCTTGGTGCATCCAGTCTAGCAACTGCGGATCGGTCTCCAGTTGGGGGTACTTGCGCACCACGCCGCGCCGCGCTTGATAGGCTGCCTCGACATCGACGTTCTTGACCGCTTCCTGCATTTTACTGACGGCCGCAACCAGATCCTCGGCCCTTTGAATATCGCGGAGGATCCGCGCGCGTTCCTCGTCAATCGTCTTGATACGACTCTCGTTGGTGATCCGATTCGCGTTGGGGATGTACTGCGGGTTCCTCATCAAGACGACCTGCTCGTCCAGCTTCTCGATGTGTTTTTTCCGTTCTTCGGTTGTCTTGGCCGAGTCGGCCCGCTGGACCATCTTCTCGGCAACGCTTACCAACGTTGAAGCCAGGTCAGCTCGAATTCCGCTATCGCTCATGGCTGGCTCATTGACTACCGTCGGCAAGACGGTAGCCGAGGTATCGATAGCGCGGGCCGGATCACCTAACTGATCGTTGGCTTGCCGAATCTCGGCGATGGCCGCAAAGACTTTGGCGGCGCTGGCTTTTTCCTCTTTAGGATAGCTTTTGGCGAAACTGCGAAATTTTTCCAGGGCGACTTCGTAATCGCGGCTTTCGTAGGCTTCCTGGGCTAAGGTGTAAAACTCCGAGGCGCTGCCGGACATCAGCCAGTAGACCAACCAGGTTAGCATTACCAGCAACACCGAGAGGAAAAAGCCGACGCCCCAGATGCGGAAGCTGTCCCAGGAATCCTTGCCGGTCGCTGACACCTTGACCGGTTTGAAAGGCGTTGTCGCTTTGATCGGGTCCGAGTAGGAAGAGGCAATCGTCGGCCCGGGAGGCGACGGTGGACTACCTGGTAGGGTGTCGATATCGAAAATTTCTTCGCTAGCGTCACCCGGGATGGTTGGATCCTCGACCAGTCGGGCTTCGAGTACCGGAGGAACCGGGTCGCCAGGTTCCTCCAGGAGCATGATTTCTTCCAATCCAAGTTCTACCGGTGGGGCGGACTGCGGCAAATCCTCGGCTGGCTTGTTCGGGGCAGGGGAGGGGGGCCGCTGGAGTCGTTCCTGAAGCTTGGAAACCAACTGGGTGGCTTGGAATCGAGTCAGGTGACCGTTTTCAACCAGATTCTTCGACAAGGATTCGGCGGTGATCCGCGCCTTGGCATCGACGATAGACTTCCGCAAGTCGGCGATTACCTGCGGGTCGAGCAATCCCTGCTCCTCCAAAAGATCAATAAATTGGCTGGCTGACATAGCGATGACTTTTCAGTCGAAATTTTCGACAACGTTTACTTTGAATTTGGTCAGGTTGTTTTGGCGGCCCGCATCCAAAGCGGCGACGACGGCCGCGTGGATACTATCCTCATGGGCCTCGATGATCAGACTCGATGCTTCCTCGCTCGAGCCATCGAGTTCGGCCAGCTTGAGAACTTGGATCAATTCCTGCTTGCTGGTAGCTTCGCTCTCACCGCCATCCGGAAAAATCACCGTGTAGGCGTTGAACTCATCCACCAGGATCTTAATCGTCTCGCTTTCCTCATCCGGCGGTGGTTGGGAACTAGGTTGATCGCTGGCGACCTGCTGCTGTAAGGCTTTCTCGGTGGTGAAGGACGCGGTGATCATGAAAAAGATCAGCAGCAGGAACGTGACATCGACCATCGGCGTCATGTCCATGTCGTCTTTGGGCAATTCCTTCTTGGGGAAGGTCGTTTTCGCCGGCGGAGCTTCTTCCTCGAGGGGGTCGGCGAAGGGCACCGCTTCCGGTGGGGGCGATGCCTTCCAACGCCGATCGACCGGCCGCTCAGTTTGGCGGGCTGAGGCTACGCGGCTGCTGGCTATGCCGAGATCGGTGGTCAAGGCCGGGGCGGCCGTGGGGACGATAGGGCCAGGGATATTGAGCAAGGCATGGCAGTTGGGGCAATGGATTTCATGCCCGCTCATCCGTTCGTGGACGCGGTGCAGGCTTTGGCAGGCAGGGCACTGGAAGCGAATCGACATGAATTTATTGTTCGTCAATCACCGCGAAATTGATGACTTGGCCTTCTTCGAGTGATTCGGAGATCACTTCCTTGAGCCGTTGAATCTCGCCGCTGCGGACCGCCCCTTCCGCCCGCACCAGGATTTCATTCTTCTGCGTATTGAAGCCCAGTTGGATGTACTCTCCGATTTCCGCCGCTTGCTGCTCTGGTTCGTCCGACATGACCGTTTCGTCAGCCCGCGAGACGACAGCCGTATCGCCACCGCCGTTGCGGACGTTCAGGATGATGCAGTTCTTGGTCGGGATGGTCTCGCCGTTCCGAGCGGCGGGGAGCGAATGCGTTTGCTCGGCCGTCATCTTGGAGGTCAGGATGAAGAAGATCAGGAGGAGAAAGGTCATATCGATCATCGGGGTGATATCCATCTCGTCGTCCAATGGCGGACGTTTGGGGAGTGCGACCGGGCTAACCGTCGATTCATCGGACAAGGATCCCTCCGTCTCCAGCGGTGACGGCTCGAATATATCGTTGGCCATAGCGGCTCACCTCATCAGGAATCTTGCTCGACGACCACGGGTGCCGAAGGCGAGCGGGTGGATGGGTTGCGGGTGGACTTTCCCAAGCCTTCGCGGAAGGCATCGAAAAATCGGTTGAGGCCAGCCCCGACCAGATCCTGAAGAACGCGGACACGGTTGGTGATGCTGGCCATGCACATGACCAAAGGGATAGCGATCGACAAACCGATCGCCGTGGTTTCCAGGGCCACGCGAATATCTCCCGCCAGGTCGGTAGGATTGACATTCTTGGCTCCCGCCAACTTGCCGAAGGCCCCCATCATCCCGACCACTGTTCCGAACAAGCCGAGCATCGGTGCCGTCTTGATGACGGTGACCACCCAGGCGATCTTGACATCCAGGTCGCCGAGGACATCCCGCTGAAAACGATCCAGCACATACTGCTGCATCTTGGCAAAGCCCATTTTACGGTTGAGGCAGCCCATGTGGATCATCATCGGCAAGGCCCGCTTGTTGCCGGCGCACGCCGCCTCCACCGCTTCGAAATCACCGCTCCGCAGCGCCGGTTCGATCGAGTCCAAAAAATTGTCCTGAAGGTCTTCCGATTTGAAGCGGAGAGTATTGATTCGGCTGAGGACCAGCACTACGAAGTAGGCTCCCCACAGGGCGACTCCTGCCAGCGCGAAGTAACACAGGAAACCAACCCAGTTGAAGATCGCCGATGCGTCCATGGAATTACCAGCTAGTTCGATAAAGGAGGAGAAAAGGCTCGCGAGGCAAAGGGGCTTGCTGCCCTCTTATTTTCGCTTACCAGCGATTGATTATCGAGGGGGCAGGCGGACCGAGGAAGGCTCCTCCTGGATGCCTCGGCCGACCAGCCTTCTTCAGCCTCGATCCTGACGTAGTTACAGTCCATCGTAAGCGAGAAAGTACCCAACGGGCCGCGATCCAGGATAAGAATTCGGGTCTTGGCAAGCTACTTCTTGACGGTGCGGAAGCGTTGCTCGACCACCACCCACCGATAATCTTTGGCGTCCCCCGGCTGGCACTCGAAAATCGTCTTGGCGAATTCCTTGGTCGAAACCTGCGGGCCTCGCTCCTTGATCGCGTGCTGCTTCTCGAGGACAGCGAGTTGATCCTCCAGGGTTTTTGGGAGAAGTTTCAAGACCTGACGACCAGCCACTGGGGTCCCGGCCTTGCCCAACAAGTCACGCTCATACTTGAGGAGCGGGCCCTCGCGACGGTTGAGGAAGTAAAGCCGCTTCTCCTCTTCGGCTTTCCCAATCCGCTTCTCCGGGGTAGTCGCCAGTTTCCGCACGTAATCGACGTGCGTCACGCCGGCGCCGATGGCGGCGATTTCAATATCGAAGAAATCGAGTTGCTCAGCATAGCTTTTCAGATCCCTCGCGGAAAACCGCAATTCCCAGCGCTCATAACGCGGGATGATATCGTCCCCCTCCCCTTCGGGACCGGGTGGTCGCGAATCCCCCTTGCCCGTCGAGGTGGAGGCCATCGTGTCCAAGGTGGCCGACACACTGCTGACCGCCTCGGTAATGTTTTGCAGTACCTGGTCGATGGTCGGCTCATTGAGTTGCTCGACCTCTTCGGCTGCCGGTGGCTCGAGATCTCGTTCAAAGCCAGCCGCATGATCGCCGCGGCCTGCAACCCGTTCCTCCTCGATGACGATCGGCATCACTGTCGGCCGCATATTCCGCAGGAAGAAGAGGGCCCCTAGCAGTCCAACCGCCAGCCCGATCATGATGGACATGCTCAGCAGGAAGCTGGCCACCTGGTCGACGGAGCTGGTCTTCATACTCTCGACATGAGGCTCTTGGTTGGTAGCTGGCGTTCGACCCATCTTCATCGTCCCATCCCTGCTACTCGCCGATGAATACATGATCGGGTCGTATGCTCAAGTACCAACCCTTCCAATATCGCTCGGCTTCCACCCGCTGCGCGGTGGTGATCGGCCCCTCCAGCGGGAGCTTGGCGGTGTCGAGCTGACGACTGAGGATTCGCAGGGAATTTTCTGCTAAACGGAGGACTTGCGAGTCCTTTTCGCCTTCGCTCAAGGCGAAGATCAGATCGGGTGCGAAATCAAGCTCATCGCCGCGGCCGAGGATTTTTGCAGCGATGCGCCGAGCCCGGGTGTCGGGACTTCGCAACATGCGAGCGAAGCGGTTGAGCTGCTCCTTCTTCTTTTGCGGATCGTTGTCGAGCACCAGGCGATCGGCGAGCAAACGGTCTTCGGTCGAACCTTGGCTGCTAGTTTCCAAAAGCTTGATGGCATCTTCCACCGAAGTGACTTGCGATTTATCGACCAGTTTGCCATCGATGAATCCGACGTCGGCCACGTTGGCCAGACCATAACCACCAATACTATCGGCGGTTTTCAGCTCGCCGATGGCTTTCTGCGTGTTGCGGAGCAGGTACAGGACAGCGAAGCAAGTCGAAGCGACTGGACCACTGGGGTCGATATCCTCTTGCCCCCACGCCCCGTTCCGGGATTGCGTCTTTTGAAGCATGGTTACCCCCTCGTTGTACCAGGCAGGGCTCTTTTCCCGCTTGCCGACGAAGAGTTCGACAAAGGATTCAAAGCGTTCCCGGCTGTACATCCAATAGTAGTGCCATGTCGTCGGTACCCGCTGATAAGGGTGGCGATCCAGCCAACGGATCCCGCCAGCCACCGTCTTTTCCAGATCCTTGCGCGAAAGGCGAAGCTGGCCGCTATCCACCGTGCGGTTGATATCCGTTACGCGGCGAAAAGCTCCTGGGACTAGCCCCGCCTCTTCATCCTCTTCCTCGGCGTCGCTCGATAGCTTGCTCCCAGGGACACGCACCAAACCCAAGCAGTCTGCCGAGACCAGGGTACCCGACAAGCCCGCGGCTGCCATCGAGTGCGACGGAGGGAAATTCTGGTCGGGCGGATACTGGTAGCTCCAGCCGCCGTCGTTCTGCTGCACCTTCATGAACCAACGCGTCAACCTTTCCATGGCCTCGTTGTCGACTTCGATGCGGGTTTGCTTGATCGACCACAAGGCCAAGGCTACATATTGGGACTGCGATACATCCCCTTCATTCTTCGAGAAGATTCCGTGCAGGTAGTTGAAGGCTCCCGACTCTCGTTGCACGGACAGGAGGAAATCACGGAGATTTTCGATTTCCAACCGATGTTTCTGAGCATCCATCGCCGACAGCAACATGGCGCCGATAGCGATCTGATACAGAAGCTTCTCGTCGGTAGCCTTGTTCTGACCGATCTTGCGGGCGAACTGTAGTGCCTTGGGGAGGATGGCTTGAACCATCGGATGCGCATGGTCGTCGGTAGCCTTCAGCACCGTATAGGCTGCCAACATTTCGTAGCCGATATCGACCCGCTCCATCCCACCGGAAGTCAGGGCTTGGACCCCCTGGTCGATCATGCCGCGAACCACGGGATGGTCGGGGGTATAGCCTTGCCCGAAAAGAGCCGCGTTCCAGTTGCTGCCAGCCAGCCACCATCCGCAGGCAAGGAAAACGAGGCGAAGAGCTAGGTGGCGAAAACACGAATTCATAACGCTCCAGGAAGGACGGATCCGTGGTTATAGCAAATCATGGCGCAGCCATCCGGGAGTGGCCTCCGCCATGAGCATATCTTACGTAAAAATTTGTCGAGGGCTGGGCGGGCAGCAGGCGAGCAACCCTGCCGCCAGCAACCGATCGAATTTTACCACTAGCGACGGCAGGACTGGGTTTGGAAAACCGGTTTTTTAAGAATCAGCCGTTCCTGCAAGGTTGAAGGCGGCTGACGCGGATAGGACAGTTTTTTCAACCTTTGCCGGTATTCCTTGGTAGAGCCGCCACCTCTTCCGGCTTTTCCTGGCATTTCTCCAGGGCAGTGACACTCCATGGTTCTTTTCCAAGTTCCCGTCGGATGGTATGCTGGAGAGATCGAAGTCGTGGAAAAAGCGATGTCGATCAGGCCTTTTACTCCTCGACGGGGAAACGCCTGTTGGTCACGCGACAGCGATGATCCTGTTGGCTGGATAGCTCAGTTGGTAGAGCAACGGACTGAAAATCCGTGTGTCGCCGGTTCGATCCCGGCTCCAGCCACTTCCCACCTTTCAGCGTTCGTCGGACAAAAACCCGGCAACGATCAACCCTCTGCATCGTATTTCTTGCGACGGATTGGCTAGGCCTTGCGCAGCTGCGTTGCGCCTTTCTGCGACTCAGCCGTTTCTGGGTTAGAAGTTTTTTGGGGGCAGGGTAGGGGGCGCGTCGCGAGGAGCAGTCGTGCTCGTCCTGGCAGCGTCTTCGTCGGTCCCCTTTCTCTTTTTGGGGTGCACTTTCCGGTCGCCGCCCCCCATGGAGAAATTGGTCGGGGAGGGAGACCGCAACGACAGCGACTTGAGTGCGATTTGGGATGGACTCACGTGATACTTCCTCAGGCGGTAGTTCCGCGTGGGGCGGAAGTAAACTCGCCAAGAGACCAAGAGACGAGGAGCCAAGAGACGAGGAGAAGTCCACCCGCCAAGCAAAGAGAAAGAGACAGCGAGGACGAGGAGAAAAAAGCCTTCAGCGCAAAAAAAAACCCGCTCCGGAACGGGGCAGAGGTTCGGAGCGGGCACATGGGTGACAGCCGGGGCAGGTAGCCGTCACGCCTTCTGAGGTATTATGCGGCAGAGTTTTTGATCGTCAAGTGTCGTCGCAAAAAATCATCATCAGCCGCGAATGAGGAGAGGATATCCGCGATGGCTGGTTGGCGGTGGCAACGGCCGCGCAAGGGAGGTTGAGTTTGGCGAGCACTCCATCGATCGCCAATTTAGCTCGAAAGCCGCTCCCTACGGCCAACCTCTTCACGGCCCGCACCGGCGAATTCTGTTTGAGGTGGAAGGAGGGTGGTCGGTTGTGCGCGATTGGTCGCAAAGTTGCTCAGAATCGTGAAGTCGAAGCGGTTAAGGGTCAACTTCACGGGATGCGATAGCGTCAGGCCGACCAGCCTTCGACGATTCGAGACGGGGCAGGGCAGGGCTGGGCTGGATGAGCCCAATCCAGGGGGAGTGGCGGTATGAATTTCGCCTCGGTCCCGCCCTGGGCATCATCGGACTTTACATTGGAATCGGATCAGACCGCCTTCCCCAGGCGCCAGCTTATCCTCGAAAGTCCAGCTCAGGACACTCGAACCTACATCGTTATTCTCTTGCTCAAAAGCGGAGGGGCGATTGGTTTTCTGGCTGTCGGGAACATATTCCAAGCGAGGTGAGAGCGAATCGTGAATGGCGATATTGGAGACATCCTGATCGCCGACGTTATCGAAGCGGATGGTAAAGTCGATGATATCCCCCGGTTCAGCCAGTTGATGGGAGGCTACTTTGCACAACCGGAGCCGATGGCAACTGAGTTCATAGAAGAAAACTTCGGCTGGTCCCTGGCTTTCTTCGACCACGACAGCGCTCGCCTGATCGACGGTCACGGCCAGATTGTCGATATTGGTCCATGCCAACGCGGCCTGGGCTGATCGTTGCAGTCTGGGGGCGTCTTCGACGGCCAGGACGCCGTCGCGAATCACCGCCAGATCCTCATAGGGCTTGAAGGCTTCGCTGATAGCGATCGCCGGCAAGACTTTATCGAAGCCCAAACCGCGTTGCCTATCACGATAGGCTTCGACGACTTTGACACTGGCTTCCCGAAGTGGTTGGTCTTGCAAACGTAGTCCGGTGGGGGGCAATGCGTCTTGAACTCGGCTCGGGGTTTCCTTTCGTAAGGCCGCCTGGGCGGCAACGATCTGATCCTGATAGCCGAGGCTACGAATTTTACGCGTGGCGGCGAAACGCGGGGCGTACACCGGCACACGGCAACCGGCTTGAACTTCGTAACAACCGCTCTCGGTCTGATAGCGGATCACCGTATCTTCGCTATCGAGGCCGGCGACCGTCAGGTCTGGCCGCAAGCGAGCGGTTGGTTCGCGATCGCCGCCGTCGTACACATACTCATTGGGGTCGAGGAAGCGGGGCGGGGGAGGGCAGGGCGGGGGAGGGCAGGGCGGGGGAGGGCAGGGGGTAGCGTTAAAACAAGTTGCGGCCAAGGAAGCCGGAGAGGAAAGGTTGGCCGGGTAGCCGGATGCATGGACGACCGCCTGTTCTCTGGTAGCGAGTTCGGGAAAAACTGCCTGGTACGAAGCGGAGCGGCAGCAGGCTCCGCGGCAGGCGGTGGAGTGCGCCGCGGGGGCGAGTCCTGAGTGCGACATCCGCGACACCGGATACGGCTGCGGTACCGCTGGCGTCCCAAGGGCCGGGGATGGCAAAGCGCTGCTGGTCCTTGGCAGGCGGTGTTGGCAACCGGCAGCCAACGCCAGGCAAAGGCTCAAGGTGAAACCGACTGTGCCGAACCAAAGTCGAAGGAAGAGAGCGGCTCGGATCGGCTGGCGACCAGCAGCGGTGGAGGGCTGAGCCCCGCCGTGTGGCTGGAATCGCTTCCCGCAGCCTGACTGTAGCTCGATCGCGTTCATCCGTTTCCTCTCCAAATCATTCTCGCCAACGAGGTTGATGCCGGCTCAATAGGGACGAGCAATATCGCTCAGCGTCTTGCCCCGCGGGATATCCTTGATGGGTAGCCAGGGGGGGGAGCCATAGAGAAACTCAGCGGCTTGGCTCCCCTCCACCTGATCGGGCACGCGCGAACCGATCCGTAGGATGGCTAGCGGGCGGCCGAAAGCGTCAGCGGTTTGCAGGGCATCTTCCGGCAGCGAGACATCGTAGACCCGCTGCGGGCCCCCCGCGTAGCTGACCGGTTCCGCGCTGGCCCCGCCATCTTCCAAGTAGATCACCCGCATCACCAGTTCGCCGCGCAAAGCAGCTTCGATGTCGGTCTCCGCGATTTCGACAGGGATCGGAAAACGGTGTTCGCGTTCCGCCGGCGGGTAGGTACGATCGATGACTTCCAGCGTCGGAAAGAGTTCGGCCTCGGGGTGGTTGGGCAAACCGACCATGCGAAAGCGGTAGACAGCTCCGACGCGCAGGGCTGCCCGCAGCGGTTGAGGGGTGTTGTCGGCAAACCATCCTTGGTGGGCCAAGGCGAACTGAACGCCGGCTGGCCCCTGCAATTCCACCGGTTGCATGTAACCGCACAGGTGCGGGAATCGCTGGAGTTGCATGGAAGCGATAACACCTGGGGGCACATCATCCCGATAAAGGGGCACTCCGGCAGGCAGGCGGGTAAGGTCCGGTTGAGCCCAGGTTAGCGATTCCGACCAGAGAAGGCATAGCCAGCCAACCGGCAGCACGCTCCAGCGACGGTAGATCACCAACAACCTGGTTACCAGGAATGCGGTTAAGAGCATGGTGGGGCCGTGATTTCCTTGGATCGAGCGACTTGGAAATGATCGAGCAACCTGAAAATGAATCCGTTCGATAGGGATCGTCATTCCCTCGCGCGACGCGATCGCTGGCGGGCCGGAACGGTTCGCCTCGATCGTCGCGGAGGCGATGATTCGCAACCGCGACCGGAGCGATCATCGCCTCGACCTTCGCTGACTATCGATCGTGACAGCGAGCTGCTTCATCCTGGCCATGCAGGTAGTCGGAAGAGGCTGACACCATGCCCACGAACGATAGACTAACGAACCATGGTGGGAGGGCAGTAGGCATCGCCGCCTGCCCCGGCTCCCGAGTTCACCGGGCTGCTGCCACTCCCCAAGGCACCTCCGAATTGATTCGGCGTCACCGAACGGCTGGCGTGCTCATAAGCTGGGCGACCGGAAGGATAGCCCGGATGCAGGTTTTGTTCGTGAATGTAGGCGCGGCTTGGCGGCGTCGGGTAGGAATAGCCGGGTTGGTGGCGGACATGGATCTTCATCTTCTCGACGGGATCGGGAATGTTCATGTGGGTGTGGTTCCGCATGATGTGCTGCTGCAGGCCGGCGGGGGCACCCAAGGGAATATGAGGTGGTCCAGGGAGTCCGATGGGCGTGCCCGTGTAGGTCATGCCGTACTGCGGTGCGGTTACCCCCGCGACGTGATTGGGTGGGTTGATCGAGGCATTCGCCATCCCGCTACCACCCAGGGGGCTGCCGTCGGGACCGATCCCCATGCCACCGAGCGGCATGCCGTCCGGGCCGCAGACCATACCGCCCAAGCCGCCACCCATCCCGTCCAAGCCTTCAACACCGGCGATACTCGGCCCGGAGAGTTCGACATCCTTGTTCCCCAAGCGGATGATGGCCAGGATCGAACCACGGCGATCCGCTTCAATAATCGGATCGAGCCCTGGCTCCAGCCGCGTGCTTACCAAGGTATCGATTCCCGCCAAGGCATCCCCCTGGAATTCGGGATCCGGCAGGTAGATGACCTTGGTTACGAAATTGCTCGAGAGCGCCTGTTCGAAATCCTCTTCGGTGAACTGAATGGGTACTGCATTATGAGCCAGGTAGGCCGAGGTCCGCGGGGTCGCCATGGCGATCTCCAGGGTCGGGTAGAGCTCGACCCCTGGACGGCCTTCAATGTTGGTAAGCTTCATCCGATAGATGCCGCCTTGGGGAAACTCCAAGCGGCCTGGCACGACCAACGGGTCGCTGGTAAAGGTGTTGTCGCCGACGATATCGTAGAGGATCTGCATCGATTCCGGCAAGTTGAAGAGGACCTGGACTTTGGGTGCTAGCAAACCCATGCCCATTCCTCCACCGGCACCTCCCGGGGGGGCTGGGATCGTTTCCGGAGCGAGGACACCCGGGCCCGGTCCACCGACCATCGGACCTGGTTCAGCCAAGCGGGCGGCGGGCGGCATGTTATGGCGAATGGCGAATTCGCCTGCATCGCTTTGTCGAGTGCACGGGATGACCGATCCCAGAACGGCCATAACGCCAAGATAATGTCGCTTTCTCATTGTTCCCTCGATGGAATCGTTGTTGGCAGATCCGCCTGGACGCCGTTTCGGCGGGAAAACTACAATCCGAACGGGTTCGTTCGGCTATCCCATACCGCATAGGTCAGTATTCGGCCGTTCCCCCGAGGAATCTTTGATAAAACCACTACAACCGATCTATGACGCAGCGCTTGATCAATACCTTTAGACTGCCTGCAGCTCTCAGCTTGCCCAGGCTGTGCGTCCTGGTTCCCTCAAGCTGCATTTTCTGGAGATTCTGTTTTTTTGCTAGCATCGTTTGGGCGGGAGGCCGGCCGTTGTTGGTGCTTGGGCAGGCTTCCTCGATCGATCCCAACGAACTGGTGCTGCGGGCGGTGGAGCGAGCGGTGTGGGGGCCATCGATTAGTTACCGCGTGCGCCAGGCGTCGATTTGGGGTAACCATCGCGCCCTCTTCGAAGGACGCTACTGGCAGATGGGAGGCGGGACCGGGCAGCTCAAGCTGGAGATGGCTTACGAGTCGGGCGATGAAAAAGGGACTTTCCTCCAGATCAGCGATGGACGATTGGTGTGGACCAATCTGGGGGCAGGGGAGGGACCGCGGCGTGTCTACCTCGATCGTGTCCGCGAATCCTTGGGCGGGCTGGTACGGCAACCGGCGGTTCAGGCGGAGGCTTCGCTGTACCTGGCGATCGGTGGTCATGCCGAAGTGATGCGATGCTTGTATACGCGATATCGATGGTACAAAGTCTTTGCCGGTATCGATGATCGGGGACGCGAGGTTTGGCAGTTGCTGGGAACATTGCGGACCGAACCCCCTGCACTCTATGCGAAAACGACCGTCGATGGTCTGTTGCTGGTGCGAGCCCCCAATCCCGAAATCCCTTCGCACGTGCGACTCACCCTCGGCCGGGACGAAAAATGGAAGCTGATTCCGTTCAAGATCGACTATTATCGCCGCTTGAAGGAGGAGAGCGACGAACCGGGAAAGCTAGCGCGGGTGTCTACAATCGAGAATGATGAGCTGGTATCGCCGGTCGAGCTAGCGGCGGACTTCTTCGACTATCGGGTCAGCGACGATGCGGATCGAATCGACGATGAGACCAACGGCTATCTGCCGCTGCATCCGCAGGCCGCCTTGCCGGCTCCGACGCGACGCTGAGCGACCGGGTAGAGGTAAGGTTGGATGGTGTACTTCCATTGGCTGGCCGCCCCCCGGCGGTGCTTCGGCCGCAGACAGTGGGTGATCGGCTGGCGTGGGCTGGTTCGTGCAAGCCTCGATGATTTTCCGGCCAGCCATTGACGGCGATTTCGCCTGGGTGGACCTTCTGGGTAGACCTTCGCGCGGACCGAGCGGTCATGGCTCGCCGCAGGCTTCCAGAGAAAATCGTCGCGGCATCGCCGTTGACGATCGAGGAATATAACCGATCATGGCCCTTGAGGCTGAGCGATGGACTCGGCTTGTTCCGGAGGAAGAGGCGCCGACGATTTGGCGGTTTGGCGACGATCGAGGGTGAAATTGTCCGAAGTATCAGTATCCCCAACCTTCGCTTTGACGATCGCTTACGATGGAACGCGCTACGCGGGTTGGCAGAACCAGCTTAATGCGATCTCGGTGCAGCAGCGCTTAGAGGAGGCGGTGCAGCGGGCCTTTGGGTGCCAGACGCCGGTGGTGGGGAGTGGACGCACCGACGCCGGAGTCCATGCCCTGGGGCAAGTGGCTCGCCTCAGTCTTCCCCAATGGCCGCACGGGGCCGCCAAGCTGGTGCCGGCGCTGAACACGCGGTTGCCATCCGATATCGTGGTGCGTCAAGCAAGGTTGGTTCGCCCGGATTTTGATCCGGTGCGTCAGGCGACGGGGAAGCACTATCGGTATACGCTGCGGGCGGCGGCTTGCCCCGACCCCATGGGTGGGAAGTACCATTGGTACTTTCCTCGTCCGCTCGACGTCGAGGCGATGCGGCGGGCCGCGGAGCGGCTGCTCGGCTGTCATGATTTTGCTTCCTTCCAATCGATGGGCTCGCCGAGAGCGACGACGGTCCGCACGGTTCGTGAGCTTGCGGTGACCGAACGCCCTGCCATGGAGGGACGCGAGATCCATTTCGATATTTGCGCTGACGGTTTTCTCTACAATATGGTCCGGAACATCGTCGGCTCGCTGGTGGAGATCGGTACTGGCCGGTTCGGTGCCGTTTGGTTGGAAGATGCTTTGCGTGCCAAAGACCGGGGCAGGGCAGGGCAGACGGCTCCACCTCAAGGGTTATGCTTGATGCACGTCCAATATCCTGCCTCGTGTTTTCTCGAAGCTTAAGTCCGTCCCGATGCGAATCGTCCATGTCATTACACGTATGATTGTCGGGGGTGCGCAGGAGAACACGCTGTATAACTGCCTCGACTTGATCGAGACTTACGGGGATGAGGTCGTGTTGCTGACAGGGCCGACAGCTGGGCCCGAGGGGCGGTTGCTCGAGCAGGGGAGGGCAGGGGGGCTGAAGGTCATCACCATCCCGTCTCTTCGTCGAGCCTTGCATCCGCTTCGCGACTTCCAAGCCTATCGTTCGCTGCGAGAGGCCATTCGCCGTATTCAGCCGGAAGTGGTGCATACGCACAGCGCGAAAGGTGGGATCTTGGGTCGCGCGGCTGCCTGGAAGGAGAAGGTGCCGGTGGTGGTGCATACGGTGCATGGGGCACCGTTCTATCCTTACCAAGCTTGGCCGGTACGGCGTTTTTACCAGGCCTGTGAGGGGTGGGCGGCGGCTCGTTGCCATCGGCTGATCGCTGTCGCTGAGGCGATGGCGGATTTGATGGTCGAAGCCGGGGTGTGTCCGAGGGGGAAGATCTCGACGATTTATTCCGGGATGGAAGTGGAGCCTTTCCTGCGGGCCGACGAACATCGCGCGGCGATGCGGGCCAGGCTGGGATTGGATGCAGGGGAGATCGTGGTCGGAAAGATCGCCCGTCTCTTTGAATTGAAGGGGCATGAGTACCTGATCGAAGCCGCCGCTCGTATGGTAGCGAGCCAACCGAACCTGCGTTTCCTGCTGGTCGGTGATGGCGAGTTGCGGCCGAGGCTTGAGGAGCGAGTCCGCCGCTTGGGGCTCGAGCGTTTCTTTGTCTTTGCCGGTCTGGTGCCACCCGCCGAGATTCCTGCTTACCTGTCAGCCATGGATATGCTGGTCCACTGTTCCCTTCGCGAGGGATTGGCGCGGGCCTTACCTCAGGCGTTGTTGGCTGGCAAGCCGGTGATCAGCTTCGATATCGATGGCGCGCGGGAGGTTTGTCTCGACCAGCGGACCGGATACCTGCTTCCTCCCAAGTCGATCGACGGTTTGGAGCGGGCCATCGTCGGGTTGGCCAACGATCCCGCCCGCCGGCGCGAGTGGGGTAGGGCAGGGCAGCAGCTATGCGCCGCGCGGTTTCGCCATCAAAACATGACCGCTCAGATTCGCCAGCTCTACCAAGGGCTTCTATCGCCGGGAAGCTCCTGAGCAGTTAGACTGGGGGATTCGCTGTTTTTTCTCGCCAGGCATTCGATACTATGACTAAAGTCCGCGACTTCCTCGGTCCTTACCGGCTGACTCGATTGATTCGCCTTGGGAGTACTTGCCAGGTTTGGGAGGCGCTCGACGAGGGGAGCAATAAACGCTACGCGATCAAGGTCTTGCGGCCGGAACAGCGTGGCAACAAGACGGAGCTTGGCTTCCTCAAACACGAATATGAGGTCGGAAGTTCTCTCCACCACAAAAATATCATCCAAGCGATCGATTTCTTCAAGGACGCCGATACCCCCTTCATCGTGCTTGAGCTTTTTAGCGAGTTGAATCTCAAGCAGGCCATTCGACGCGGCCCGGAGATGATTGCCCACATCCTCGACAAGATCTTATTGCAGACCGTCGAGTCGCTTTACTACCTCCACTCCAAGGGGTACGTCCACTGCGACGTCAAGCCCGACAACTTATTGATTAGTCGCGAGGGCGAGATCAAGCTCATCGATTTCACCATTTCCACCAAGGTCAAGACTGGATGGAGCCGCTTGTTTGCCAAGGCAGCCCAGGTGCAAGGGACTCGTTCGTACATGTCGCCGGAGCAAATCCGCAACCAGGCCTTGGATCCCCGGGCGGATGTCTATTCGTTAGGCTGCGTCTTCTTCGAGCTGGTCACTGGTAAATTGCCCTTCACCGCTTCCAGCCCCAACGAGCTGTTGAGCAAGCATCTCTCGGCGCCTATCCCTTCGGCCCTGGTGACCAACGATAACGTCTCGCCGGAATTCAATAACTTGATCAAAGCCATGATGGCCAAGGATGTCAAAGATCGGCTTCAGATGTGGGATGTCTTGAAGCAGGTCCGGGCCATCAAGATTTTCAAAAAGCCGCCGCGGATTCCCGAAGTCTCATTTTACGATGACTTCATCGGCGGCGGGCGCATCGAAGCCCGCTCTTGATGAGCGGTACCTTTTCCGGCTACGTTACCTTGTTCCTGTTTCCTTCTTTTCATCGACCAACCCGCACACCCTCGATTCCTGGCCAACTTTTAGCACCTATGGACGCGACCCCAACTGGACTTGAATTTGAAACCCCGATCCTGCTCATCGAGGCCCAGCTCAGGGAGTTGCAGCAAGCGGATCCGCAAAGCCCGGAGGCAGAGGGGCAGATTCGACAGCTTCGCCGGCAGTGGACCGAAACGACGCGGCAGGTCTACGCTCAGCTCAACCCGTGGCAAATCGTGCAGGTGGCCCGCCACAAGGATCGTCCCTATACCCGCGATTACCTCAACCTGGCTTTTGATGAATTCGTCGAATTGCACGGGGACAAGTTCTTTGGCGACGATCGGGCGGTGCTGACTGGTTTCGCCAAACTGGACGGCTACAAAGTCATGGTGGTCGGCCATCAGAAGGGTCGAACTTATAAGGAACGGTCGGCCTGCCATTTCGGCTGTGCTCATCCCGAAGGCTATCGCAAGGCGATGAGCAAAATGAAGCTGGCCGAGAAGTATGGGCTGCCGATCATCAGCTTCATCGATACTCCCGGGGCGTTTCCCGGCATCGGGGCCGAAGAACGCGGGCAGTCGCAAGTGATCGCCGAAAGTATGTTCCTGATGAGTCAGCTGAAGACGCCGGTGATCTGTATTGTCATCGGCGAAGGCGGCTCGGGTGGGGCCTTAGGAATTGGAGTCGGCGATCGTATCGCGATGTTGCAGTACGCCTATTACAGCGTTATCAGTCCCGAAGGTTGCGCAGGGATCTTGTGGAAGAGCCATCGCCACGCGCCGGAGGCGGCTGCTGCCTTGCGGTTCACTTCGCGGCACCTGTCGCATCTGGGAATCGTCGACGACGTGCTCGAGGAACCGCTCGGCGGCGCGCATCGCGATCATCAGCAGATGGCTAGCCGCCTGAAAAAATATCTGGTGAAAACGCTCGGCCAATTGCTCGCCCAACCGCGGGAGAAGCTTCCTGCGCAGCGCTACGAGAAATTTCGCCGGATGGGGGTTTATTACGAGCGGTTGGAGGACGGTTCGTTGCAGACGTTCGGTCGTCCGATCACGGCGGCCGAGGCCTGACCGGAGGTGGTCCTTCCGGTAGTTCGCCGACCACCGAAAAGTCCCCCGTCAGGCCGCAGGCTCCTCCCCTGGCCGCCGTCGGCTCGACACCGCGTTGGGGTGGTGGCCGCTCGTCGCCAACCGCCTGGATACCGCCCCTAAAAACGCTTGGTGGAACGTCCGATAATGTTTCTTATGTTCGGTTGGGCTTTGGGTTTTCCCTGGGGATTTGGCAGCTCCGCTGCCTGCGGCGGCTGATCGCCAGGCCCGTTTCTGCCTTCCCTCGCCCGGGAGGACCGCGGCGAAAACGAACGCGGTTGGCTGTCGCTGGCGACCCCGCAGCGCAGCGCCTTCGGTTCACGTTTGGAGGCATGGCGAGGTGAGGTTGCGGCGCCGGCGAAACTTCGTCCGCGGCCAACCGCACAGGTGGTGCTCTTGCAGCCTTATGGCCCAGCCGAACGATTGTTTTACCGAATGCCCGGAAGCACGTCGGTCGAGTGATTGGTGGTTGGCCAGTTCAGGCCTTCTCCGCCGAACGGATTCGGGATCGATACGGGATTGCCCGGCGCCGGCAACGGGAGTTGCCAGTTTCCAGGACTGAGGTTGGGTGAGAGGGCTTGGTTGGTTCCCTGTTCCCCGGGGGTGGTTGCTCCCCCCTGCCCTCCCGCCAGGCTGCCCGGAAAAAAACCGCCGGCGCCGTTGTTGGGGTTGGCGGAGGCGTCGAGTCGCTGTTCCACCTGATCGAGATACGGACGAATGATCGGCTCGATTTCCTTAGGCCAGACGATGCCATCCGTGGCCGCCAGGATACGGCTTAGGTAAGCTCCGCTTCGCGAGTTGACGATCGCCTGTTGTTGACGCGGTCCCAGCAGAGTGACGGCGAACAGGGTGATGATCAGGCACAGGAGAGCCCCTTTGCCCAATCCCAGCAGGGCGCCCATATGCCGATCGAAATCTCGCATCCGCATCGAGTCGATGGCGCCGCTAATCAAGCGAAAGAAAACCCAGATCACGAACGAGGAGCCGGTGTAGACCAGGAGCATCGCCAGGAAACCGTTCCACGGTTCCTCGGCCTGGATCAGGCCAGCGACGCGATCGCGAAGTTGGTAGGCGAGAAAATAGCTCACGATGATCGACGCTAGTGAGGCGATCTGCCAGGCCAGACCTTTGATGGCTCCCAGAAAGGCGGCTAAACCCAGCACGAGCAGCATCATGATGTCGTAGGTATGCATCGGTGAGACTTATCCTGGTGAAGGCGAACGAGCGTGGGCGGCGTCAAACCCACGATGGCCTATACACGATGGCGAAAGCTCAGGCGAAGACCAATCTGGCATCGATTTGGCCATGGCCGCAGGGCAAGGCAGGGGGGATCCCACGGCGGTATCAGGACTGTTTTGGCTAGCTATCCTCTTCCGAGCGAAGGTGTACAGGATCGGTGGCTTTCTTCTCGGGCTGCAAGGTGACCACCAGCTCCGATGGTGGGCGAGTGCTCTTGGTTCGAGGCGGGGCGATGCGTTACTCTTCAGCCATGGCAGATTTTAGAACACACATCACCGTCAGTACGCTGTGCGGGGTGGTCTACGGTTTCGCCGGGTATCGCGCCGGGGTGCCTTGGGAAACCTGCGCCATCGCCGGCGGTTTATGCAGCGTCAGCGGGATGTTGCCCGATTTAGATAGCGACTCGGGGGTGCCGCTGCGCGAGGCGGTCGCCTTGTCCTCGGCCGTCATCCCGATTTTGCTCGTGGATCGGCTGCAGCGGATCGGTTGCTCACACCAGCTGATGGTTTTGCTGACGGCTGGTATCTATTTGTTCATTCGCTTCGGTATCGCCGAGATCTTTCGTCGTTACACGGTACATCGTGGCATGTGGCACAGTATTCCTGCAGCCTTGACCAGCGGGATGATCGCTTTCCTGATCTGTTCCCATGAGAACATGTCGACGCGACTTTTCGAGACGATGGCGGTCGTCCTCGGCTTCGTCTCGCATCTGGTGCTCGACGAGATGTGGTCGGTCGACTACAAGCGTGGGAATTACCAGTTCAAAAGCAGTTTTGGTTCGGCCCTGAAATTCTGGGGTAAGGAACGGGGCCCAAACTTCATGGCTTATACCATCATGGTTTTCTTCGCTGTGCTCGTATACCACGATGAAGGTTTCATGCGGCGGTTTGGCAGTGGTCAGCCAGCAGGTGTACCGCATACCGCCATCCAAGTCTGGCAGCAGTGGTGGTCTGAGACCCAAGGTTGGTTCAGGCGTTGAGCGGACGAAGGTGGATACTGGTTGGCTTGCCGCGACAGCTTCAAGCTGGGTCGCGAGGGGTAGTGACCGCCGAGGCCCCGGTGTTTCTTGCCGCCGTATCGATAAGGATGGTCACCGGGCCGTCATTCACCAGCTGGACTTGCATGTCGGCTTGGAAGACGCCGGTAGCGACGGGGATTTCCGCCTTCCGCAGCGCTTCGCAAAAACACTCGTAGAGTTGGCGGGCGGTTGCCGGGTCGGCGGCTCCGGTGAAACCTGGACGACGGCCACGATGAACGTCGGCATAAAGGGTGAACTGGCTGACGACCAGGATGGAGCCCGCGACTTGCTTGAGCGAAAGATTCATTTTCCCATGCTCATCGGCGAAAATGCGCAACCCGAGGATGCGATCGGCGAGGTAGGCTGCCGTTTGCGCGTCATCCCCCTGCCCTACCCCGACCAAGACCAAGAGTCCCCGCCCGATGGCCCCGACGACTTCCTGGTCGACGGTGACCGAGCTACTCGAAACTCGCTGTATGACAGCCCGCATAGGCGATGGACTCCGATGGATCTAGTAACCGTTGCTGGAAAGGTGTTTGAATGGAAGACCTTTGGGTAAGATACCACGGCCAGAGCATCCTAGGACGTCCAGGGACGGCGTTCACCTGGATGCCTGACTGTGCGGCATGGTGAAACGTGCATCTCCCGTTAGCAGCAAGTCATGGACGCTGGGGCTTGCGATCATCGGTTGTTGCCGGTTTCCGCTCAGATCCAGGACGCCTGCCATCGAATGACGAATATTGCCCTATCCACTATCCAGCGGAGTTTCAGCTCACATGAACAGCGATCACTTCGATCCTCAAAGCATATCCGAATCAGCCGTTGTTGCCGCGCACCTCCAAGCCTATCAGGCGGGTGAGATTGGTGCAGTGGAATTAAGCGAAAGGATCTTGCGGTCTGCGATCCGTTCGCAGGGTGATTTGACTCCCGACCATGATCGTCGCCGCCGCTGCGGTTACCTGGAAGTCGTTTACGCTGAAGGAAAACCGATCGATCGTTTGCTGACGGTGATCGAGCAGTTGCTGCAAGCTTCGGTAAACACATCGCCGGGCAAGGCAGCCTCGGCCGGTGGGCATACGGAAGTCTTGGCGACGCGGGTATCCATCGAACAAGCCCGGGCGGTGTGCGAAGCTTTCCCGCTGGTCCGCTGGAATGCTCAGGCCAGGACGGTCCGCGTGGGACGAGAGCTACAGCCACCAGTCCCCGCTGAGGTTGCGAGTGCCCGCGGCGTCGGGGCGGTGGCGGTGGTATCGGCCGGGACCACCGATGCGGCAGTGGCGGAGGAAGCGAGGGAAACCTTGGCCTGGATGAAGGTTCGTTCGCATCTCATCCAAGACGTCGGTGTGGCCGGTCCTTACCGCTTGCTGGCGCACCTGGAGACGCTGCGGGGATGCGCCGCCATCGTCGTGGTGGCTGGGATGGAAGGGGCCTTGCCGAGCGTGGTGGCCGGCCATCTTGGAGTGCCGATTATCGCCGTGCCGACCAGCGTGGGTTATGGGGCTAACTTCCATGGCCTGTCCGCTCTGCTGACAATGCTGAATAGTTGTGCTTCCAACGTGGCCACGGTCAATATCGACGCGGGTTTTCGTGGCGGCTACCTGGCAGGTCTGATCGCGCGGCGCGGCGGGGACACGCCCGAGATGTGAGTCGTTGGATAGGGCCAGCCCGATATCAGGTTGCTTGGCCGCGACGATGGGTAGGGCTGGTCGATACAGGGATAGCCGAGGTGGATAGCCAGCCGCCGAGACGAGGGGGCGATGACCGCTCTCGCGAGCCCGCCTGTTAGGAAGTGGGGAAGCCAATTACACTAGGGTGGCATGGAGACCGGCCGCAGCTGGCGACAGCCGATGGACTTGGATCGCGGTCCCCGGCAGGTGCTCGTCAGGCCCCCCTGCCCTGCCCCACCCCGGCCTTCCAGGGATTGTGAGCGCCATCACCGAGGCGGAGGAATGCTTCCAGGGAAGGCTTGGCCGGGCTTCCTCGTTCCTCACCTTTTTGTTGAATGACTGGAAAACTATGTTGCGTTACTGGACCGCTGGGGAATCGCATGGCAAAACCCTGCTGGCCTTCATCGATGGTTTTCCCGCCGGCCTGGAAATCGATGAGCCGATGATCAATGCCGAGCTGCGGTTGAGGCAGGGTGGTTATGGTCGCGGCGGACGGCAGAAGCTCGAGACCGACGAGGTCGAGGTCCTGACGGGAGTGTGGCAAGGGAAAACCTTGGGCGCGCCGATTGTTTTGCAGGTGATCAACCGCGATTACAAACTGGAGCGGCTCAAGGAATTGGAGCGGCCGCGTCCCGGACATGCCGACCTGACCGGAGCCATCAAGTATCTCGGGAGTATCCGCGGGGTCTTGGAACGCTCCAGCGCACGCGAGACCGCGGTCCGCGTCGCCGCCGGAGCTTTGGCGCGTCAATTGCTGCGCCTGTTCGGCATCGAGACCTTGGGCTATGTCGTCAATCTTGGTGGCCACGCCATCCCGCCGCCTCACGGGACCATCGACGAACTGCGAATGCGCCGCAATCAAAGCAGCGTTTATTCGTTGGATCCCGCCCTCGACTCGGCGATCGAAGCCTACATCGACCGCATCGGGGAAGAGGGGGATACCTTGGGTGGGATCGTCGAGGTTCGGGTCGATGGTCTACCGTTTGGCCTCGGCACCCATGCGCAATGGGATCGCAAGTTGGATGGCAAGCTGGCACAGGCTGTGATGGCGGTGCAAGCCATCAAAGGGGTCGAGATCGGGATGGGCTTCGAGGCGGCGGTTCGCCGTGGTTCCGAAGTCCACGATCCGATCCAATATGATGAATCCCAACGCGAATCTACGACCTTGGGGTATCGTCGTCCCACCAACAACGCGGGCGGTTTGGAAGGTGGGATGACCAATGGTCAGTCGTTGATTGTCCGGGCCGCGAAGAAGCCCATCAGTACGCTGCGTAAACCGCTGGATTCGATCCGGATGGAAGATAAAGTGGCTCATCGCGCCAACTACGAACGCAGCGACGTATGCGCTGTTTCGGCAGCGGCCATCATCGTCGAGCACGTCGTTGCCTTTGAATTGGCCGCAGCTGTGGTCGACAAGTTTGGCGGGGATAGTATCGCCGAGATGCAGGCCCGCTATCGGCTCTTTCAGGAGATGGCCAGGGCGCGTTGAAAGCGTCGCTGGCTTTCCAGGCGGCTTGGGAAGGTAGGGGGCTTCGCGGTAGGCGATGCTGACGGTTAGGCTTCACCGTCCACGACAAATTTCATCGACCGCGCCTAGGCCCCCTGCCCTGCCCCGCCCTACCCTTCGCTACCCTGAAGGCCGGAGGTTCCCGCAGGCTCGGTCTCCGCTCCGCGGGTCATTGCATACGACAGCAGAACTCCAGCGACCGCTCCCGCCAGATGGCCGTCCCAGGAGACATGGGTACCCGCGATCGGGAGAACGCCCCAAAGCATGGAGCTGCCATAGAGACCGCCGACCACGACGGCGATCAGCAGCGAAAACAAGCGTCGCTCGAACAGCCCCGATGCGATCAAGAAAGCCACCAGCCCATAGACTAGACCGCTAGCTCCGATATGGATGGCCGAACGGCCGAAGACCCAGAGCAACAGGCCGCTGGTGACGATCAGCCCCAACGTGACCGAGATCGCATGGGCTTGCGAACCGGCCAGGAGTATCAGCAGCACCACCAAGGGGACGGTGTTGGCGAACAGATGCCCCCAACTCCCGTGCAGGAAAGGCATGCAGGCGATACCGGCCAGGCCATCGAGTTCACGCGGGCGCAACCCGTAAGCCTGAAGTTGGATCGGAAGGAGAGTATCCACCACATGGACCAGCCACAAGCTGGCGACGAAGAAGGCGATCCAAGGTAACTCGTCGCGGATGGAAGACTTCATCGACACTCAAGGAATCAAAACAGCTCGGCCATCTCGCGAGCATGATAAGAACTGCGGACAAAGGGACCGGCGGCGACTTGCTTGAAACCGAGTTCCTTGGCCAGTTTCCCGAGCTCGACGAATTCGTCGGGTGGCACATATCGGACCACCGGCAAGTATTTGGGGCCTGGCTGGAGGTATTGGCCAAGGGTCAGGAAATCGCAGCCATGCGCCCGCAGGTCGCGGAGGCACTCGAGCAGCTCATCACGGCTCTCTCCCAGGCCGAGCATCAAACCGCTCTTGGTCTTGATCAACGGCTTTTGAGCTTTGATGTGCTGCAACAAAGCGAGGGTCCATCGATAGTCGCTCTTTGGCCCACGCACCTGCCGATAAAGCCTTGGGACCGTCTCCATGTTGTGGTTGAAGACTTCTGGTTCCGCTTCGAGGATCCGATCGACTGCCCATCGCTGGCGAACGAAATCGGGGGTAAGGACTTCGATAGTAGCCCCGGTCCGCTGACGGACTGCCAGGATACAGTCAGCGAAATGCCCGGCCCCACCATCCGGCAAATCATCGCGGGTGACCGAGGTAATCACCACATGCTTCAACCCCAAACGCTCGGCCGCTTCGGCCACCCGAGCAGGTTCATCGGTTTCCAAGGCCTGCGGTTTACCTCGGGCCACGGCACAAAAACCGCATGGGCGCGTGCAGATATTGCCGAGGATCATGAAGGTCGCCGTTTGCTGCGAATAGCACTCCATGCGATTGGGGCATTTGGCATTTTCGCAGACGGTTTCCAACCGTAGTTCGGAAAGGATTTGCGAGGTTCGTTGGTTTTGATTGCCAGCCGGAACCTCCCGCCGCAACCAGCGAGGCAAGCGGGGCGAGGCTTGCACAGAAACCTTGCCAGCCGAAGCATTGCAGCCAGCGGCCGGGGTGGCGGCACTCTCGGCGGGCTCGAGCCCGAGGATGGGTAGTTGGGATTTCATAGCGTTGTTTGGGTTTCTCGACATGTCGCATTCTAGCTTGTCGATGCCGGGATTGGCTAGCCGCGAGTCGACTGCGGCCGCAGCTGGCGATTTTGGCTCCCCTGCCCTTCCCCGGCGTTTTGCTCGCGTCTACCCTCAGGGTTTGGAGGAAGGTCGGAGATGCGATGCGAATGATCAAGAATAGCCGAGCGATGGTCATGGCGGCGATCGGCCTGTGGGCTGTACTGACGTTCGCCCATGCCATGAACCGACCGGTGGAGCCCAACGAGCAGATGTATATCCCGGCGGCCGTTTTGTCGCAGGAGGCTTGGTTGTATCGCGACTTTACCTTCCTCCAGATGCCCTACCTGCCGCTGCTGTACGCTGCCTTCTATTCCTGGTCCGGCGCTGGGAGCTACCTGCTGATTGCTCGCCTGTTGACCTGGATGGCCACGATGGCGACCTTGCTGGTGACTGGTTTTACCGCCTGGCGGCTCAGTCGTCACGCCGATATCCGACTTGGGGTCCTGGCCGCCAGCCTGCTGGGCTGCAGCGAATGCTTCATCCTGGTTAGCGGTGAGTGCTCGAACTACATCTACGCGATGCTCTTTGCCTCGCTGGCTTTTGCCAGCCTGACTTGCTGGTCGGGATGGCTGGGAGCCTTCCTGGCGGGCTGGTGTCTATCGGTGGCCATCGGCTTCAAGCTCTACTACCTGACGTTGCTCCCCGTGCTGTGCCTGGGTTGGTGGTTGGCTGCCAAGGTCAGCTCGGCGAGCTGGCGGGGATGGTGGGCTATGATCGGCGGCCTGGGGCTGGGGTTGCTACCGGCGGTCAGCTTGGGTTGTTGGTTTCCCGAGGCGTTTCTCTTCAATAACCTGACGGCCCACTTCGAGTCGGCGGAGTGGTACACCAGTCTCGCGTATGCCGATCGGATGACGATCTTTCAGAAATTACGCTATCTCAAAAGCAACCTACAGCATCCCTCCCAGGTTTGGTGTGTCGTCGGGGCCATGGGGTGGTGGATGAGTTGGAGGTGGCAGCGCGCGGCTCGCGAGTCGCGCTTGGCCGCGGTCTTCGGAGGAGCGACCATCGTCGCGGCCTGCACCGCCCTGACGCCGACCCCGATGTGGCCACAGTACGTGGCGATGCTACTTCCGTTCGCCGTGTGGACTTGGGTGGTTGTCGGCGACCGCCGGGCGCCGCGCGCGGCTTCCTTTTTGCTAGGAACCATGGTCGCAGTCGGGGTCCTGGTCAGTGGCCCGTACTATCTGCGGCAACTGGTCAAGCTGGCCAAGCCCGACCAGTGGCCAGGTGTCGCCATGCGGCGCGATGCGCAGCGACTGTTGGAGCGTGCCCCTTGGCTTCGCCAGCATCTGGTGGTAAGCCTAACCCCGATCCTCCCGATGGAAGCAGGCTTGAAGATCGATCGCGCGTTCTCGGCTAGCCGCTTCGTCTATCAGACCGCTGATCGCTTGACAGACGAAGTCATCGATCATGCCCACGTTACCTCGCCGCAGCGCCTGGCTAGATACCTCGACACTCGGCCCGGACCATTAGCGATCATCACGCAACGAGCTCGTTGGTCGATTCCCGGGGCTGCCCCCGGCGAGGATGACCTCGATCGCTATGCTGCAGAACGCGGCTACGCATGTACCGAATACGAAGATCTCGGATTGCGGGTTTGGCGTCAGCCCCGCTGAATTCTGGCGTCACCGACGCCCCCCCTGCCCTGCCCCGTTCGGGTCTGGCCGCCAGGTGGAGCCTCAGGTGCTCTCGGCCTGGCGTTCAAAACGCTCCAGCAGACGATAGAGGCTGCGACGAGCGATCCCCAAAGCGCGGGCGGCCCTGGCCTTGTTGCCATGATGAAGCTTCAGCACCTCCAGGACATGGCGTTTGGAGAGGGTCGCCAAATCGCAGACATCACCGCTCAGGAGGTCACTGGTCGGATTGCCACCGATGCTTGTCGAACGCGGCACTGAATCGTTCATCAGCTGGGCTTTGAGATCCGCTGGCAAGTTTTCCACCCGAATCACATGATCGTCGGCCAGGATCTTGGCTCGTTCGATGGCGTTGAGCAATTGCCGGACGTTCCCCGGCCAAGGCGCCCTTTGGAAAAGTTCCATGACTCCCGGCTCAAGCTTCCAGTCGTCGCTGACGAAGTGGCGTACCAGCAACGGGATGTCGCCATTGCGTTCGCGGAGCGGCGGTAGGTTGATCGACAGGACATTGACGCGATAGTACAGGTCTTCGCGAAAACGTCCCGCTGCTACCTCAGCCGCCAGATTGCGGTTGGTGGCGGCGATCAACCGCACCTTGACCCGCCGTTCCCGAACCGATCCGATCCGCCGCAGGCTACCGTCCTCGAGCACGCGCAACAGTTTGGCTTGAAGCGAACCGGCCAACTCGCCGAACTCGTCGATGAACAACGTCCCGCCATCGGCGATTTCGAACAAACCTGGCTTCGGCCCCTGGGCACCGGTAAAGGCACCTTTCTCATAGCCGAACAGTTCGCTCTCCAGCAGCGTCTCCGGCAATGCCGCGCAATTGATGACCACCAAAGGTTCCTTCGCCAGGGTGCTCTGCTGGTGAATGGCTCGTGCCACGAGTTCCTTCCCTGTGCCGCTTTCTCCTTGGATCAATACCGGCTTCGTGCTGGGGGCGACCCTCGCGATCAATCGCGCTACCTCCTGCATGGCCGACGAATCGCCGATCAGCGAGGTGCTCCCTTGCTTGCGGGCCAACTGCTGCCGCAGGTGCTGGTTTTCCCGTTCTAGATGACGCGTCCGTGAAGCCTTGCGAATGATCAAATCCAAATCGCTCAGGCCGAAAGGCTTGGTGAGGTAGTCGATCGCCCCCAACTTCATCGCTTCGACGGCCGAAGAGATCGAACCACCCCCGGTCAACATGATCACCTTCAGATCTGAATCCTCGGTGATCAGCTTGTCCATCAACTGCAAGCCGTTCATGTCAGGCATGTGCTGATCGATCACGGCCACGTGAAAGGCCTGGTTGGCCTGCAGCGCCAAGGCTTGCTCGGCTCCGGTAGCCGCCGCGACGCGGTATCCTTGACGCTGGAAGAATCGGCTCGCTGGTTCCAGCACATCCAATTCGTCGTCGACCAGCAGCAGGTCGATCGGTTCGGTCAGGGGCGGCACGACACCGCTGGTTCTCGGTTGACCCATGATTGCTTCGGATTTTCTAGGAACGGCCATCCCCAACAGGACGAGGAACCTTCCAACAGGACGACGAGGAGGACGTCCAGCCGCACCTCACCGGTAAGGCGTGCTTCGTCTCGACCGGCCAACCGACTGCAAACGGAATACCATTGGGACTTGGCCAACGAACTTCATCGGGTGTGTGCCTTATTGACACACTGGGGCGCGGTAGGCGATGATTTACGGCACAGTCTCGTGCGGGCGCAGGCTCGTGCCGCCTGCGGCATAGTGACACGATATTCCTCAAGCGGGGAGGTTCCTAGGATGGTTCGCCTTATGTTGGCGATTCTTGGGTGGAGTGGCATGCTTCTTGCGTCCAGCGCGATGCTTCTCCAACGCAGATTAACCCGATGGATGGATCAAAGATGGCCACTACGGCGAATGCAAGCAGCAATCCAAACCAGCACCATGCCGACCGTTCTTCGGTAAGTTCCGAGGGGGTGGTGCTTGAATCTTTTAGCTACAACGACACGATTGTTCGCTGGTTTGTGGGGGCGACGATTTTTTGGGTGTTGGTAGCGACCTTGGCCGGCTTGCTGGTGGGGTTGCTGTTGGTGATGCCGCAATTATTCGAGGGGCTGTCGCCACGATTTGCTGCCTGGTTGACTTTCGGCCGGCTGCGTCCGGTGCATACCAATGCGGCTATCTTCGCCTTCGCGGGCAATGCGGTCTTTGCGGCGGTCTACTACAGCACGCAACGTTTGTGCAAGACGCGGATGTGGAGCGATGTCC
>JBILTQ010000002.1:0-61238 GCA_044371435.1 Pirellulaceae bacterium
CTGGCTGCACTTTTGGGGCTGGCAAGCCATCATCGTGGCTGCGGCCATCACCCTCCCTTTGGGCTACACCCAAAGCAAGGAGTACGCCGAACTCGAGTGGCCGGTGGATATCGCCATCGCCGTGGTGTGGTTGCTTTTCTTCGGCGTCAATTTTTTCATGACCCTGGTTCATCGCCGCGAGCGGCACATGTACGTGGCCTTGTGGTTCTATATCGCCACCATTGTCACGGTGACCGTGTTGCACGTTTTTAACAACATCGTGGTCCCGATCGGCTTGTGGAAGAGTTATTCGGTATACGGGGGGGTCCAGGATGCGTTCATGCAATGGTGGTATGGCCACAATGCGGTGGCTTTCTTCCTGACCACCCCCTTCCTGGGGCTGATGTATTATTTTCTTCCCAAGGCAGCGGAGCGTCCGGTTTTCTCTTACAAGCTCAGCATCATCCACTTTTGGTCGCTGGTCTTCATCTATATCTGGGCTGGTCCGCATCACTTGCACTACACGGCTTTGCCCGAGTGGGCAAGCACCTTTGGGATGCTGTTCAGCTTGATGCTGTGGATGCCTTCGTGGGGCGGGATGATCAATGGCTTGCTGACGCTCCGCGGTGCTTGGAATCGAGTGACGACCGATCCGGTGCTGAAGTTTTTCGTGGTCGGCTTGACCTTCTATGGGATGTCGACCTTCGAAGGGCCGATGCTCTCGGTCAAAAGTGTCAATGCCTTGTCGCACTATACGGACTGGACGATTGCGCATGTCCACTCGGGGGCGTTGGGGTGGAATGGTTTCATGAGCTTCGGCATGATTTATTGGTTGCTACCGCGACTCTACCAGACGAAGTTGTGGAGTCCCAAGTTGGCGGAGTGGCACTTCTGGATCGGGACGCTCGGGATCCTGCTCTACATTGTTCCCATCTACGCGGCGGGGATTACCCAAGGCTTGATGTGGCGGGCCCTCGACGACCTGGGGCGGTTGGCCTACCCGGATTTCATCCAGACGGTCCAGTCGATCACCGTCTTCTGGTGGGCTCGGTTAGCCGGGGGTGGGTTGTTTGTCGTCGGCATCCTGATGTTGATCCTCAACAGCGTCATGACGTGGTTGGGTCGGCCGGCGCGATATGAGGTTCCGGTCTACACCGCGCCTCGGTTGTCGGCTGCCTATCAGGATAAACCGTTACTGCCTAGTTCTTTGGCGGGGAAGCCGGTCTTGGATTTGGCGGCGACGCTGGATCAATTCGCAGCCGCCGATTGGCATCGGCGCTGGGAGCGATTCCCGATGAAGTTTACGGTGTGGGTGCTGGTGGCGGTGGTGGCGGCCAGCCTGTTTGAAATCATCCCGACTTTCTTGATCCGCAGCAATGTGCCGACGATCGCCAGCGTCAAACCGTACACGCCTTTGGAATTGGCGGGCCGCGATATCTATGTCAGCGAGGGTTGTTACAACTGCCACTCGCAGATGATTCGGCCGCTGGTAGCCGAGACGTTGCGGTATGGGGAGTTCAGCAAGGCTGGCGAGTCGGTCTATGACCATCCCTTCCAGTGGGGCTCGCGGCGCATCGGCCCGGACTTGGCCCGCGAGGGGGGGAAGCAGAGCAGCTTCTGGCATTGGCGGCACCTGGCTGAGCCTGACAAGTTATCGCCGGGGTCGGTGATGCCTCATTACCGCCACCTGTTGTCGGAGCGTTTGAACTTCCGCGAGATCCCGGCTCGCGTCCAAGCGGCTGGTTACTTGGGAGCGATTTACGCCTATGACGGTCCGGAGGAGGTGGAGGCGGCAGCGCGGTTGCAGGCGGAGAAGGTGGCTGCCGACATCATTGCTCAAGGGGGGCGGGTGGAGCATGACGGGCAGCTGATCAAGGACGCGACGGCGATCGCGTTGATCGCTTACCTGCAGCGGTTGGGGACCGACCTTTTCAAGGTCGAGGCGCCAGCGGCGGCAACGGCTGCGGTGGCAGAAGTCGAAGGCGATTCAGTGGGTGGGGCTCAGTGACCGCTGGAGGCCTTGTAAGCGTTAGGATCTGTCGAAGGCAATTGAGGAGTTATCGCTGATGTTGAAAGAAGTTGTCTCGCGTTTGGATTACTCGCTCTTCCAGGAGTTGGCGATGGTGCTCTTCGGGCTCTCGTTCCTGCTCATCGGGCTAGGGACCTGGTGGCTCGGGCGTGAAACGAGTATCCGTTACAGTTCGATTCCCTTGACCGATGAGGTGGTCGATCCTTTCCACCAAGCTGACGCCGACGCGACAAGAGTTTTACCGACCACCACCCACCAACCTCAATAAAAGATCAAGCACGATGAGTTCCAATCTCGATCCGCGTTTTCAGGCGACCGGCCACGTTTATGATGGGATCCAGGAGTACGACAATCCGCTGCCGCGATGGTGGTACTGGTTGTTCGTGGCTACCGTTATCCTGACTCCTATCTACCTGATGGTCTTTCATTCGGGGGCTCCCGGCCGGTCGGTTGTAGAGCAGTATCAGGCGGCCAACAGCGCTAACATGCGCAAGCAGTACGCCGAGATCGGCGACTTGAAGGATGACCAGACGACGCTAGTTGCATACATGGAAAAACCCCAGTGGATGAAGGTTGGGGAGTCGATTTTCCGAGCGAACTGCGTCTCTTGTCATGGAGCGGAAGGGGGCGGCGGGGTGGGGCCGAACCTGTGCGATGACAACTTCAAGAACATCAAGGAGTTGACGGATATCGTCAAAGTCATCAACAACGGCGTGGGGGCGGGGGCGATGCCGGCCTGGGCCAATCGTTTCGGTCACAAGAACGACATTGTCCTGGTTTCGGCGTATGTCGCGTCGCTGCGCGGTTCCCAGCCGAAATCGCCGAAGGCTCCCGATGGAGTACCCATCCCGCCTTGGCCAAAACTAGACACCTCCAAGTGATAGAAGAACATGGGTTCGATGCTGCCGATTACCAATCCCGGAGAGAGTCGGTGTTCGCTGGGCTGCAGTGGTTGCGGCCAGGCTGGCTCGTTGGAGAAAACGAACCAACCGCCGGCGGCTGTCCGAAGGAATGCGGAGGAGGCTTTGTTGCGCCCTGAAGCCCAGGTCCTGCCGACCTTGCAGCGAGATGGGGAGCGAAGGTGGTTGAGTCCATCGCTTTCGCCGGGTTACTTCTGGACGCGGCGACGCTGGGTGGCCTATGGCTTGATCGCCTTTTTCGTCGCCTTGCCGCACTTTCGTATCGGCGGCAAGCCCCCCGTGCTCTTGGATATCGTGCATCGCGAGTTTACCTTCCTGGGGCACACCTTTTATCCGACCGATTCCCTGCTATTGGCCCTGTTGATGCTCACCGCTTTTTTTTCGGTGATGCTGGTAACCGCCTTGGCTGGTCGTGTCTGGTGTGGCTGGGGATGTCCGCAGACCGTTTATTTGGAATTCGTCTTTCGCCCGATCGATCGCTTTTTCCAGGGAACGGTAGGGCGTGGCGGTCAGCCGCGGCGTCCGATGAGTTGGCAGCGGCAGATGCTTCGAATCGTGGTCTACGTGGTGCTGAGCATGTTCCTCGCGCATACCTTCCTCAGTTATTTCGTCGGCACCGATTCCTTGGCCCGCTGGATGTTATCTTCGCCTTTCCAACATCCGGTGGCTTTCCTGGTGATGGGAGCGGCGACGGCCGCTATGCTCTTTGACTTCTTGTTCTTCCGCGAACAGTTGTGCATGATCGCTTGTCCTTACGGACGTTTTCAATCGGTGATGCTCGATCGTCGTTCGTGGATCGTCAGCTACGATTCGCGGCGGGGCGAGCCACGCGGGCATCGCCGGGTTGCCGAGCCGGGGATCGTTCGCGACCAGGTACCGGCGGCTTTATCGTCCTCGGCATCGTCCTCGGCTGCGATCGGTGATTGTGTCGATTGCGGTCGGTGTTTGGCTGTCTGTCCGACGGGTATCGACATCCGGCGTGGCTTGCAGTTGGAGTGTATCCATTGCGCCCAGTGCATCGATGCTTGCGACGCAGTCATGCATAAGCTAAATCGTCCATCGGGGTTGATCCGTTACAGCAGTCAGGCAGCGATGGACGGGCAGGCGGCATCCTGGTTGCGGCCGAGAACGTTGATCTATCCGACGTTGATCGCAGGGGCGCTGACGTTGTTCGGGATTGTCTTGTCGAGCAAGTTCGCTTTCGATGTTCAGTTGCTGCCGTCGCCGGGCGCACCCTTCATGGCCACCGGCGACCCTTCGATGATCCAAAACAATCGCAAGTTGAGTTTGGCCAATCGTTCGACCGCCGAGCAGACGTACTCGTTGGAAGTCCTCCAGCCGGCCGGGGTAGAGATCGAATGGGCCGAGAAACAGGCTCCGAGTTTGCTGCCCAATCAGCGGGGGACCGTCCTCATCCGTTTGCGCTTTCCCAGCCGTTTGACCGAGGGGAGCGGGAGTCGTCCGGCGGTGCTGGCCGTGCGCGATCAGAATCATGTCGAGCGCTTGATCGAGTTTTATCTGAACGGGCCCTAGGATGACCACGACTCCTCCTGTACCCACAACCCGATGAAATGAATTTTGTCGAACAAAAGATAGCGAACGAAACCATGTCGAGCAGCCGCGAAATGCAGAACCGTGAAAGTCGCAGTCGCAACTTTTGGGTAATGCTGATCCTCGGTTTGCTCGGCATCAACCTCGGGATCGCCGCTTTTGCGATCGCGATCGCCGTCGGTGACTCGAGTTTGAAACCGATGCCCGATTACGGTCAGGAAGCGGTAGGTTGGCAGGAACGGCAGGAGTTGTTGGAGTCCTCGCGCGGCCTGGGCTGGGGTATCGAATTGGCTCAGGAAGCTGGGCCTGAGTCGGGCCTGCGGATAATGGTCAGGGATCGCGACGGCTCGCCCGTGACGGGTTGTCAGGGGGTGATCAGGGTTTACCACTTCACTGAAGCCGGCAAGGTGGCTCGCGGGAGCATCGAGGAGATTGGCCAGGGGAGCTACCGTAGTCCGCTGCAACTCGCGCAGTCTGGTTGGTGGCAAGTGGCGGTTGATTTGACCGTCGAGCCTATGCAGCGCTTTGTCGCCGATCAGGCTTGGTTCCGCGACGACGATGGTCGATGGCGGGTGGATTCGCCATGAATATGCTGATGATTCTGGGAGCGATCGCTACCGCTTCTTTGTTGGGTTCTGCCCACTGTGTTGGCATGTGTGGTCCGATGCTCTTGATCGCGACCGGCATGTCCACGTCGGTCGAGGCCAAGTGGCGACGCCAGGTGCGCGAGGCGAGTTATCATTTGGGCCGAGCGGTTACCTATGCGGGTTTCGGTTTAGCCGTCGGCCTGGCGGGTTGGGTTTTTCAGCAGGCCACAGGTGCCTGGTCCTGGGTGGCCAGCGCCACGACGCTCGCCGGTTGGTCGATGATCGGGCTGGGGGGCTGGCAATTGTGGAGCCGTTACCGCGAGGCGAGCTATTCGCGGCCGCATGGACCGTGGATGCAGTGGTGGATTCGGCAGTTGGCAGGGGTCCGTCGGTGGTCCGAGCGGATTCCCGCCGGGTTGCGTCCATTCCTGTGGGGGATGGTCAGTACCCTCTTGCCATGTGGTTGGTTGTATACCTTTGTGTTGGTGGCCGCAGGGGCAGGCAGCGTGGGTGGGGCGGTGGCGATGATGATGGCTTTTTGGGTGGGGACCTTGCCGGCGCTGATCGCTTTGAATTTTTCATGGACGCGGCTGCAACCTCGATTGCAGCGAGCCCTTCCCAGCCTGGCATCGCTGCTGCTGATCGTCTTTGGTGGGCATGTGGTCTGGGGACGCAACTACGAGGCGATGGCTAGTTGGCTTCAGCAGCCCCCTGTTTCCCGGAGTGGGCAGGCGAGCGACGGGGCTTTGGGGGCAGAGGCCGCCTCGCTGGTTCGCGATCTCTCTCGACAGGTACCGCCATGCTGTCGTCCGTGAAAGCACCAGCCCGACCGGCGGCGACTGTGCCCTGTGCCCATTGTGGTTTGCCTGCGCGCGGGCAACCCGGCGAGTCGGCGGCCTTTTGTTGTCAAGGTTGTCGGGGTGCGTATGCCTTGATTCACGAGATGGGGCTGGAGTCTTATTACCGCATGCAGGCAGCTACGGAGACGTACCCGGGAGCAAGTGTGATCGATGACGGTTCTTCAGCCTCCTCGGTCGATAAATCCTTGGATCTCCTGGTCGCGGATACCATCGAACCGATGGCTGATGGTCACTGCCGGGTACGGTTGGCGGTGAATGGCTTGCACTGCGCAGCCTGTTCATGGTTGATCGAGAAGACACAGCCTTACCTGGCAGGCGTCAAGCACGCCGAGGTTCGGATGAGCGATCATTCGATTCAGTTGATCTATGACCCGCGGAAGACCTCGCCTTTACTTATTGCGAGGAATCTGGCCAGGTTGGGTTATCACCTCAGTCCGTGGCTGGCGCTGGATGATCGCGAGCAGACAGCGATCGTCAGGCGGCAGCACCTCAAGGGAATAGCCGTCGCTTTTTTTTTCGCCGCCAATGCGATGTGGATTGGAGTGGCTTTATATGCCGGGGAGGCTACCGGTATGTTACCGGCCCACGCGAATTTTTTTCGCGCGGTCGGGACCGGGCTAGGGGTGCTGGCGGCGATCATTCCGGGGCGGGTTTTTTTTCGTACCGCTTTTCAAGCGTTGCGGACGCGGACACCCCATGTCGACATCCCCGTCGCTTTGGCGATCGGTGTCGGGACGGTGGGATCGGTGTTCGGAACGGTTTCGGGTACCGGTCATATCTACTTTGATTCGATCGCTTCCCTCATTTTGTTGCTTTTGGTCGGCAGGTACCTGCAGTTCCGTGCCCAGCATCAGGCCGGCTTGTCGTTGGAGCGTCTTTTCCAGGGGAACATGGCGCTGGCTCATCGGTTGGAAGCTGACGGCACCACCAGGCAGGTTCGGGCGGAGCGTCTGGTGGTCGGTGATCGCATCCTGGTCAAGCACGGAGAGACGCTGCCGGCGGATGGGGTGGTTCAGCAGGGCCGCTCGCATCTGAATTGCGCTTGGTTGACCGGAGAAAGTCGCCCGGTAGCGGTCGGGCCGGGCGATCGGGTGACCGGGGGAACGGTCAACCTCGAAGGTGATTTGGAAGTCGCTGTTGAAGCCTTGGGGGAGACCAGTCGTCTCGGCAAGTTGAATCGGCTGATTCAGCATGCAGCCGCGCAGAAGACCCCCTTGATCCGTTTAGCGGATCGCGTTGGGGAATGGTTTGTCTGGGTGGTGCTCTTGTTGAGTCTGGTCACCTTTATCTTTTGGGCGATACGCTCCGATTACTTCCAGGCGATGCAGCATACCATCTCGTTGTTGACCATCGCCTGCCCGTGCGCTTTGGCTTTGGCTGCCCCGCTAGTGATCACTGTCGCCATCGGCCGCGCAGCTCGGGCTTCGATCTGGATCCGCGATGGCGAGGTTTTCGAGCGGTTGGCTAAGCCTGGGATCGCGTGGCTGGATAAGACGGGGACTTTGACCACCGGAGAGATGAGGGTCCAGCGATGGACGGGGGACCCGACGGCCTTGGCCTGGGCGGCGATGCTTGAGGAAGCCTCAACCCATCCGATCGCGGCAGCGATCCGGTGCTATGCGACCGAGTCCGGGGCGGTTGCTGATGATTCGAGGCGGGAGTATCGCTCGAAGGTGACGGGAGTAGAGGTTTTGCCGGGCCGAGGGATACGTGGTAGGATCGACCAGCGATGGGTTGGGTTGGGAGCGGGCGAATGGATGCGTCAAGCTGGGATCGAGGTCCGTGCCGTCGACCTCGCCGCTTATGAGGAGCAGGCCAGGCACGGGGCTACGCCGGTGATGATGGCGGTCGATGGAGCGACGGTGGGGGTCTTTGGGATCGGTGATTCGCTGCGTCCCGTCGCCCGTCAGGTTTTCCAGGCATTGAAGCAACGTGGCTGGAAGGTCGGGATTCTATCGGGGGATCATCTCGAGGTGGTGGCCGATACCGCCGCTCGGCTCGAGGGGGAAGGCTCTCTCGCCGATCGCTGCTTCGGGCAGTTGTCGCCCGAGGCGAAGCTTGAGCGGATCGCCGCGTCGAAGAACCCTGTGGGTTTACCGGTCATGATGGTCGGTGATGGGATCAATGACGCCGCGGCCTTAGCCATGGCTGACGTCGGTGTTGCGATTCGCAGCGGCGATGACACTTCGTTATGTTCTTCGCAGGTCTACATTCCGGGCGACCGTTTGGAAGCGGTGGTGGAGTTGGTCGATGCCTCCCCCAGGTGTTTACGGGCGATTTACCGCTGCTTTGCTGCCTCGCTGATTTATAATGCGGTCACCATCAGCCTGGCCATGAGCGGCTGGATGCATCCGTTGCTGGCCGCCATCTTGATGCCGATCAGCGGGATCACCGTGCTGACCATGGCGATGACGGCTTCGAACTTCGCCCTGCCGGAAAACGCCACCTCTGGCCTCCAACCGAGGATAGATCGCCGATGAGTGTCCTGTATGTCGTACTTCCCTTGGCGCTGTTGCTGGGCGGGGCCGGTTGCCTGGCCTGCCTAGCTTGTATCATGGATGGGCAGTATGACGACCTCGAATCACCGGGGCTCCGCGTCTTGATCGATGAGCCTGCCGCTCCAGCCGGGAAGGATGGCGAATCCCAGGGGTAAACTACCCCGGCGGGAAGTCAGCGGCCTGGCCGGTTGCCGCTGGGCGAACCTTTTTCGGTTGCTAGGGGTCTGGTGGAAGAGATGTTTCCCCGATAAGAATTGGTGGTGGAGGAAAGGTAGGCGCGAGGGCTCTTCGCTGCGAAGCCGCGAGGAGTGACCGCGGTTGGTTCGAGTTCGTCTTGACTTGCTTTCGTCAGCCTGCTCGCCACCATCTTCCGCGGAACGAGAGACCATCGCCTGCCGCGTCTTTCTCGACGGAAGATTTTTTGCGAACTCAGCCGGCCCTGATGGGCAGAGGAGTGGATACAACATGATCGTCGTCATGGAAAAAACTGCGACCGACGCACAGATCCAGCATGTGGCAGCTCGAATCCAGGAGCTGGGGATGAAGTCGCATATCATTCGCGGTACCGAGCGGACGGTGCTGGCGGCAGTCGGCGATGAGCGGCAGATCAAGATCGAATCCTTTGAGATTTCGTCCGGGGTAGCTGAGGTGTTGCCGATCCTTGCCCCGTACAAGATCGCCTCGCGGGAGTTGAAAGCTGAACCGACCCAGGTAAAGGTTTTGAATTTTCGAGCCGGGGCGGGAGCGGTGGGGGTCATTGCCGGGCCTTGTTCGGTGGAAAGCGAAGAGCAAATCGTCAGCTGCGCGCGGGCAGTAAAAGAGGCCGGTGGGACCGCGCTTCGCGGCGGAGCGTTCAAACCGCGGACGAGTCCCTATAGTTTTCAAGGGATGAAAGAGCAGGGTTTGAAGCTGATGGCGACGGCAAGGGCTGAAACCGGCCTGGCGGTTGTGACCGAAGTCATGAGTCCGGAGGATGTCGAACTGGTGGCCCGCTATGCTGACATCTTGCAAATCGGCGCCCGCAACATGCAGAACTATCGATTGCTGGAAGCGGTTGGTCGCAGTGACCGAGCAGTCCTGCTGAAACGCGGGCCGAGCGCCACGATGGAAGAATGGTTATTGGCCGCGGAATACGTTCTCAATGAAGGTAACCCCCAGGTAATCCTGTGCGAGCGTGGGATTCGTACCTTCGAAACGCACACCCGCTTTACGTTGCCTTTGGCCAGCGTCCCCTACCTGCACCGCAAGACACATCTCCCGGTGATCGTCGATCCCAGCCACGGGACCGGCCATTCGTATCTGGTGGCAGACATGGCTGCCGCTAGTGTGGCGGCTGGCGCCGATGGCTTGATCATCGAAATGCATCCCAATCCGGAGAAAGCGGCCAGCGATGGTTATCAATCCTTGGACTTCACGCAATTCAACGGGATGATGAAGCAATGTCGCATCATCGCCCAAGCCATGGGGCACGAGTTTGGTTGATATGAATAAAACCTCGGTCGAACGCTGCTTTATCGAAGAGATCCAGCCCAATACACAAGTCGACGAAGTTTTTCGGGTCGTCGACAAGCAACAACGTTCCAATCGTCAGGGAAATCTCTATTTGCTGATTCAATTCAGCGATCGGACTGGCACCATTTCCGGGTTGCGGTGGAACGCCGACGCCCGACTGTACGATTCCTTCCAGAAAGGGGATTACCTGCGGGTACAGGCTGGGGCTCAGCTGCACAACGGGCAAATGCAATTGATCGTTCATCAGTTTCAGTTGGTCGATCCGGGCTTGGTCGACGGCCGCGACTTTGATCGCTTGGACCGGATCGAGGTGGAGAGCTGTTGGCAGGAAATCAAGCAGCTGGTATCGACGATCCAGCAGCCGGGATTGCGGTGGGTAGCCGAGGCATTTCTGGAGGATCCAGAGCTAGCCGGGAAATTCAAGGTGGCGCCAGCCGGGGTCAAGGCCCATCATGCCTTTCCCGGCGGACTGCTGGCGCATGTGCGGGATCTGATGAAGCTGGCCGAGTTATTGGCTGCCCGTTACCCTACCCTGCACCGCGATCTGCTGCTGGTCGGGGCCCTGCTTCACGACATTGGAAAGCTCGAGGAGCTGTCTTTCGACGGGGAATTGAATTATACCGATCCGGGGCAATTGGTCGGGCATTTGGTGCAAGGCGTGCAGTTGCTTGATCGTAAGCTGGCTGTCGTCGAAGCCCGCTACGGGGAGCGGTTGCCGACTGAACTTGTGTGGCGGCTTCAGCATATGATCGTCAGCCACCATGGGCAGTTGGACCACGGTTCACCGCGGATCCCGATGACGTTGGAAGCTATCGCGCTGCACTTCATTGATGATCTCGATGCGAAGTTGAATATGTCCTCGGAATGGATTCGGGCCGACCGCAATTCCGACAGCCCGTGGACCGCCTTTCACCCCATGCTGGGGCGGAAGCTTTACAAACCGTCGCTCGAGGAATAATTTGGCCTGGGCAACGGGGCGAGGTCGGAGGATCGTTTCACTCGATGGAAGCTTGGAGAAAAAGATGAAGGTACGGCGAAGCTGGATGCGGCACGGCTTGGGATTGGTGGCTAGCTGCTGCTTGGCGAGCGTTCTCTGGAGTGACAGCTTGGTGAGGGCGGAACAGGCCTCCGGAATCCTGCTGGAGAATTTCGATCGGTCGATCGCTCCGAGCCAGGATTTCTACGAGCATGTCAATCGTGGCTGGTTGCAGCGGACGGAGATTCCAGCGGATAAATCGCGTTATGGAGCTTTCACGATTCTCGACGAGGTGGTTAAGGATAAGGTCAAGGAAATCATCGAAGAGGCTGGGCAGAACGCCGCCGCTCAGACCGGAGCAGCGCAGCAAGTCGGCGATCTTTACAAGTCCTACATCAACACGGAACGGCGTGATCTCGCCGGTTGGCAACCGATCGAGCGCTGGTTGCGGCGTGTCGACGGCTTGGCTTCGAAAGAAGCTTGGGTCGAATTCCAAAGCGAATTGTACACGCTAGGTGTGCCAGGGCTGCTGGGGGTCTATATCGATCAGGACGCCAAGCGTTCGGACCAGTATGCGGTTCACCTTAGCCAGGCGGGTATCACCCTGCCCGATCGCGATTATTATTTGCTCGACGAACCGCGCTATCAGGAGGCTCGGCGAGCCTTGCTGGCCTACATCACCGACGTCTTCACCCGTCATGGTCAGGCCGACGCGGCTATCGCGGCCGAGAAAATCCTGCAACTCGAGACCGAGATTGCAAAAATCCAGTGGACGCAGGTGGAATTGCGCGACCCGCTGAAATCCTACAACAAAGTGGCGGTCAGCCAGTTTGTTCAGGAATATCCGCATCTGAATTGGAGGGTGCATGCGCGGACCAGCGGCTTGCCGCTGGAAGGGGATTTGATCGTTGGCCAGCCATCTTTTTTTTCCGGGCTGGACCGGCTCGTCGCCGATACCGAACTCAAGACACTCCAAGCCATCACACGATTTCGCATCATCGATACCTTTGCCGGTGTGCTCGATGCCGAGACCGAGAAGCGGAGTTTTGCTTTTCATGAGACAGCCCTGAGTGGGGTAAGCGAACAGCAACCTCTCTGGAAGCGAGGGGTCGATACATGCAGTCAGTTGTTGGGTATGCCGGTCGGGCAGCTCTATGTGGCGAGGCATTTTTCGCCTGAAGCCAAGCAAAGGATGCAAGCCATGGTCGAGAACTTGAAGCAAGCCTTCGCTATCCGCTTACAAGCTTTGGAATGGATGAGTCCTGGGACCAAGCAGCGGGCGATGGAAAAACTCAAATTATTTTCCCACAAGATTGGATATCCAGATCGGTGGAAAGACTATTCCTCGGTCGTCATCCAAGCTGATTCGATCGTCGATAATCTGATTGCCATCCACCGTTTTGAGCATCAGTACGCCATCCAGAAACTAGGCAAGCCGATCGATCGGGGGGAATGGCTGATGCCGCCGCAGATGGTCAACGCTTATTTCAATCCGCAGATGAATGAGATCGTCTTTCCGGCGGCCATCCTCCAGCCCCCCTTTTTTAACCTGGAAGCCGATGATGCGGTGAATTACGGTGGGATCGGAGCGGTCATCGGGCATGAGATCAGTCATGGTTTTGATGACCAGGGAAGCAAGTACGATGGTCACGGCAATCTACAAAACTGGTGGACAGCCGAGGATCGGCAGGAATTTGAACGCCGGTCGCAACAGTTGGTCAAGCAGTATGCTGGTTATCGACCGTTTGCGGACATGCAAGTCAACGGTGAGTTGACCTTGGGTGAGAACATCGGTGATCTTGGCGGTTTGAACGCTGCATACACTGCCTATCACCTGGCGTTGCAAGGGAAAGAGGCGCCTGTGCTGGATGGTTTCACTGGCGACCAGCGTTTTTTTATCGGCTGGGCGCAAGTCTGGTTGTTCAAGTATCGCGAGGCCGAATTGCGGAAACGCTTGCTCACCGATCCACACTCACCGGCCAAGTATCGGACCAACGGGATCGTTTCCAATATCGATGCCTTCTACCAGGCCTTCGCTATTCCGACGGGAAGCCCGATGTGGCTAGATAACCAGGCCCGGGTACGCATCTGGTGAGGTTATGGCGACTCCGTGGTTAATTCAGAGAGCGAGTGGTGGTCTCCGGGGGCACCCAGGGGTTCGGATAGCAACGGAAGCAGCCCAGGGTTATACGAGCTCGGGTAGCGGATGAGCCACTGCTCCAGGAGCGATCAGCGGGTTTGCTCCGCGCTGCCTCCCCCGTCGAGGGCTCGACGAAAAAATCCGACCGGCAGTCGCTGGTCGGGTTGATGTCAGTCTATCATGGGATTGGGCGATTGACGGTCTCCTCAACCCGGGGGTGGTTCGGCGTCACCTGGAGGAGAAGCATGAAGAGAGTAGCCATCGTCGCCAATTTCCCGCCGCCCATCCACGGGTTATCCAAAGCGGTGGACACGCTGTGCCGTAGTTCGCTAAGCCAGCGATATCGCTTGATCCCGGTCGATATTAAACGGAATTATTTTTTTCCGCTTCACCTCCTACGGATCCTTTGCTCGCGAGCGGATCTTTTTTACTTTTGCATCTCTCAATCGGTGGGAGGAAATCTCAGGGATTTGATCTACCTCCAGTGTATGGCGTTCCGTCGAAAGAAGATCGTCATCCACCTCCATGGAGGATACTTCCGCAGTCTCTACCAGCAGGATATGGGGAAGTTTCAGCGGCGGCTCAACCAGCGTCTATTCCGGTCGGTCGATAAGGCGATCGTCTTGGGCGAGAGTCTGCGCAACATGTTTGAAGGGCTCTTGGCTGAGGAAGCGGTGGCGATTGTTCCCAACTGCATCGATGATCAATTCCGTCTTCAACCAGCTGAGTTTGCGAACAAGCTAGATCAGTTGACAAGCCAGCCGGTGCTGACGGTTTTATATCTGAGCAACCTTATTCGGGAGAAAGGTTATGCGACGGTTTTGGCGATCGCCAAACTGGCCCGTCAGAACCAGGATTCGCGTTTTCGGTTCGTTCTGGCTGGCGCCTATGCTACGGCCAGCGATCAGGAGTTTGTCGAAAACTATATTCGGCAGAATCAGCTTCAATCCCTGGTGACTTATCGAGGTGTCGTTCAGGGACCAAAGAAACTCGAGTTACTCAAGGCTTCCCAGGTGTTTATCCTGCCGACCAACTACCGCAAGGAGGGACAGCCTATTTCGATCATTGAAGCGATGGGAAACGGGATGGCGATCTTCACTACCCATCATGCGGGTATTCCGGATCTGGTTCGCGACGGCGAGAACGGAATCATCGCCAGCCAGGACGATGCTCCCCGCTACTACCGGGCCCTGGAAGATTTGTTCCACGACCGCGATAAGCTACAGGCGATCTGCCGGGCAAATCGAGCCAAGGTCGAGGAAGGTTACCTCGAGGAGCATTACCTTTCTCACCTTGATAAGATCTTTGCCGAAGAGGTCTAGCGGGGCGGTCGAGGGTGGCTGCCATGCCTGGCAGCTTTTTTATTTCGACATCGAAATAAATATGCGGTAGTTTTCGCAGCGACGATCGACCGGGCGGGGAGGGCCTGCGCCGTCTTTCAGTGGCGTTCTAGAGGGAGGTAGAAGACGATGTCGGCCCCTGGCCGAGAGGTCGGGGCCCACCGGCCATCGCCGACGACCAGGTGGCCGCCATGAGCCTCGATGATACGTTGCGAAATTGCCATCCCCAGCCCGGTACCTCGGGTTTTGGTAGTAAAGAAAGGCTCGAAGATCTTCGCTTTCTGCTCGTCGCTCAAGCCTGGTCCTTCATCGAGTAGATGCACACAAACGCTCGGGACGCCGTGGTGTTCGACAAGTTCAGCGCTCACAAAAATACGGCTATCCTTGGGGGCGACCGCCAGCGAGTTCTCGAAAATGTTGCGGACCACTTGGCCGATTCGCTGTCGGTCGCAGTGGACGACCAGCCGATCATCGCGGTGAATGATCAGCCGGATTTCCGTATCGGTGCGCGGGTCGTCCACGTGTTTCCAGATCTCGGCGATCAGGCCTACGATATCCTGGCTCGTCTTTTCCAGCTTGATGGGGGCGGCATAATTGCGAACCTCTTCGTAGAGTGTTTGCAATTCCACCAAGGCTGTTTTGACGCGTTGTACCCAGTCCAACTGATCTGGGGCCTCGGCCAAATCGAGTTCCAGCATGTCCAGGCAAGCTCGCGAACGCTGCAGGGCATTGCGGCTTTCATGGGCCAACCCGGTAACCATCTGCCCGATGGCAGCCAGCCTTTCCGTCTGGATCAGTCGCTGTTCAGCCTTGCGCAACTCCGCTTCGGCCTTATGCCGCTCGGACATGTCTCGCAAGATACCGGTAAAGAGTCGTTGCGCGCCGACTCGCACTTCGCTTACCGCAAGATCGACGGGGATCAAGCGGCCGTCACGGTGCCGGGCCAGGAGTTCGCGGCCAACCCCGATGATCTTGGCGTGGCCAGTCTTGAGGTAGTTGGCGATGTACTGGGCGTGATGGGTACGATGGGGTTCCGGCATCAGTTGATTGATGGGTTGCCCGATCAGTTCCTCGACACGGTAGCCCAGGATCCTCTCTGCCGCTCGATTGGCGCTATGGATGACCCCACCTTCATCGATGGTGATAATCGCATCCACCGCCGTGTCGAGCACCGACTGGAGCAAGGCCCCGCTTTCGCTGGAAGTATCGGCGACTGCCCTATCCCCGGAATTCGTCATAAGCCACGTAGCTTTCCGCGATCTGCCATCCCTACTTACCCTGCTCGAGCGTTGCACCGGCAACGCCTATCCTCACGGCTTGCCTTCAGCTCATACCGGGAAGACGTAGCCGCGGGGACCAGGCGTTACATTATACCACGATTTGTGATACCACGATTTGTGGCTGGCAGCGCTACTTGGCCAGGCCACAGGCGATCGAGGCTGCCGAATTTCGCGGGAGTTTTTCCCGCGAGGCTGGCAGGGGTTCACTGGGCCGAGCTCTGCGAGCCACGCGGGGAGGCACCGATCCGCACCCCATGGGGCATCGGTCGAGCGGCGGTCATGTAGCCTTCGAGAAAGAGCCGCTCCTTCAGCTGACGAAAAGTCTCGAAGCTGTCAGGATAGACCCAAGCCGTGATCGTGGTCTCACGCGGCGGGAAACTCGCTAGTTCGACTCGCAACCGGCCGGTATTGCTTAGGCATGCCTCCAGGGGTTCGCGAAGGATCTCACCGGTCGGCTCCAGTTCGAACTTGTCCAACTCGACCATCTGCGCCATCGCGGTAGAGCTCCCATTGCTGACCAGGCCACGTTTGGCGACCAGCACATAGTCCATGACGAAACCTTCCACCGGACCTAATTGCTCTACCAGGCGTTCGCGACGCGAGCCGCGGGCGACGGCAAGTTTAGCCTCCCGCTTGAGCTCCGCCACCAAACGATCCCAGGGAATGACCGTCACCAACCCCTGCTGCAGCATGAGATGCAACTCCTTTCCGAAGACCGTCTTCGCCATCGGCGTCGGAAGATGCTGAAGGACAATCGGCGGTTTGTCGTCGGCGAGATTGTCGCCTTGTTGTTGAATGAGTTCATTCAATTGGCGTTCGAGTTCGGAAAGTTGCTGCTGCTGTTCGATGTCCTGCTGGAGCTCTTGCGAGAGGTTCGCCTTTTCCTCATCCAGCGTTTGCTTGATCGCCAAGACGCGTTGCAGGATCGCATCGCGTTCCGCGCTGCGATAGGCGACTTCGATCGTGTGCTCGGCCAGTTGTTTTTCCTGCCGTACCAAATCCTGCTCGATATGTCTGGCCGACGCTACCGGCTGATCCAACTGCTTTTCTGTCTCTTGCTGCTGCTCGATGGTTATCAATTGCGCGGCGGAACGTGTTCCCACACTGACGATCACCACCAGGATGATGAGAATTCCGACCAGGTTGGCGATCGTATCGAGAAAGGCATCTTCACCGATGATCGTATCTTCTTCGCGGCGTTTGGCCATCATTCATACCTCAAGATCCGCCATCCTGCTCACGGGAGAGGTTGGAGTTCGATGGATAGTTCGCTACCTTCCATCAGTTTTTGGAAACGCTGGGCGCTGAGTTCAGCCTGAGGGGCAAGCTGCAGGATAAGTTTGGGAGCCCAATAGCCACCCGCTACCGCGACGCCCCAGGCTTCGACTCGCGCGTCGATAGCTTCTTCCAGTTTTCGACGAGCTTCGGCTGGTCCCGCCTGCAAAGGGATGACTTTTTCTACCTTGCCTGGCCGATCATCCTCCATGAGGAACCAGCGATCGGGCATGACGACAAAGGTCATCGGCCGGCTCACGGCGGTACCGTTGGTCACGCGGCGTGAAGCCGTCCAACTGCGGGCAGCCGAGGTCCCAGGCGAGGTGGCTTCGCCGCGGGAGCTGGTCGGAGATGAGGCGATCGGGATCGATGCGGTCGGATTCTCGGCCTCGTTTTTCTCCCGTGCGGTTTGCATCGAGGAGGGGGCGGTTGGATCCGCCATCGAACTGTTTTCTTGCGACAGGGACTGATTGCGCGGATCAGCCGATGGCATCGCTTGGGCCGTGTTGCTCAGGCTGAGCCCAGAGTGCGGTGCCTCCGCGTCCGGTGGCGGCGACGATGAAAGATGCGGTTGGCTTTCGGCAAATCCAGGGTTTTGCGTGCCATGCGGGGCCCCCATCCGACTGTTGGGGTCGTCGCTCGACCCCGCCGGACCATCTCCACCGGTTCCGGCGCCGACTTGAAGTTCCTGCGAGGGCGGCCACGCTTGGCCGGTGGTCGAGGCGGCGGGTGACCAACCCTCGGCTGTGGCTTCCGCGGGTAAGGCGGTAGCGGCTGAACTCGGCAAGGGCCGGCCGTTTGCTCCCGGCAAGGTTCGCACCATATTCCATGTCGAAGCTTCCGTTTCCACAGCGCGATCGACCGCTGTCCAATCGCTGCTCGACGCCTGGTCGCGCGGGCTGGTAAGGCCATGGCCGAGCGAGGCCTCTCCATCGATGTCTTCGAGGGTTTCGTCCCAGGGGTTCGCCTGCTGATAGCGACGGGGCATGGCGGCGATCAAGGCGGCTTGTCTTTGCCTAGCCACCTCGAGATTACTGATAAGCTGAGGTTTCAACCCAGGAATCGATACCGGGAAGGCCAGTGGCAGCTGCTGATCGATCAGTTCGTATCCAAACTGGTCGTCCCAGCCACTCATCGCCGCGCGGGCCAGTACGTAAGCGCGGATTCCATCGGGACGTACCAGTAGCAGTGGGTAAGGCGCGGAGGCTATCGAGGCGGAGGTATCAAGTTTCTGATAGGCCGATCGGATCACACGGAGGCTGGTATCGAGTGGATTCCCCGGACCATGCGGCGGTTTCAGATCGTCAAGGCTGATCAATACTCCTTCGGGCTGGATGGTCACCCCTTGCTCGGTGCATTCCAGGTAAATCGGCCGACGCGAGGTTCCGTTAGTGCCTTGATAGGGGAGGATAGCGAAGGCCGGTGGTTTGCCGGCAGCTGCCGTTCGGAGCTGTTCCAGCCGTTGGTGTTCTTCCTCGATCTTGGCTTCCATGGCGGCGATAGCTTGGCGATGTTCCTGCCGCTGCTGTTCATCCAGCTGCTGCCGATCGTCGATTACCCGAGACATTTCCTCGAGTTGCTTCAGTTCCTCCACGAGCCGTTGGATGTGATCTTCGATGGCTTCCAGCTGGGACCGCTTGCGATCGATCGCGTCTTGCTGCTGTTCGCGACGAGCGAGCATTTCACCAGAAACAACCTCGACCACATCCGCGACCTCCTGCCATGCCGCTTGCCCTTGGTCGAGGGCTTGTTTGGCCGATGCGGATGCCTGGCTGACGACCAGCACCAGGACCAGGACAAGTGCCCCCATGGTGCAGAGGAGTACCGCCAGGAAAGGAAAAAGAGCCGGCGCCAGCTGTTCGCTTCGTGCACGTCGACGATGCCGGCTCATGCAGCTCTCCTCAGCCTCTCCTCAGCCGGCGGTGGGTTGGGAACTCGACGGGCCACACGGGCTTTAAAGTAGCCGGCCCGTTCCATCTGTGTTCCCAAGACAGCCACCGCTTCGGTCAGGCAGATGGCGACTTCGTGGAAACGGTCGATATCGGTCAGCCTCGATAGATTCTGCTGAAGCCCTTCATCGAGCGTCTTGAGTTGTTCACCCTTCTCCACCAACTCGGTCAGCAAGGAGGTTTGTTGCAGCAGTTGTGCATGATGGCCATGGATGGCTCGCGCTTGCTCCGAAAGAGTGGTTTGCCACTGTTGGTAACGGGCATCCAGTTGAGCTGCCCCTGACGACTGGGCTTGCTCGAACTGATGGACGTGCCGGTTGAGCGTCTCATCGAGGCTGGCAGTCAGCATTTGACGGGCGGACTCGGTGGATTGTGTCACGTTCTGTCGCCATTGATCCTGGGCTTCGAGCAATGATTGCTGCCAGAGCGAGGCTTGCTTCTCGACAAGACTTTCCACCGCCGTCAGGAAATGCTGGGCCATCAGACGAACCGTGTCTTCCACCCGATAGATATCCTGAGGCTTGGAATCATCATCGCTAAGAACTCCTTGCAGACTGTCGTTGACGGCACGATCGATCAACCCCAGTAACTGCAATTCGAGACGTCCGACAGCGAACATCGTGAACATCGCAGCCATGGTAAGCACCAGACCGACTGCCGTGGTATCAAAGGCCACATACAGCCCGGCGGTCAAGGAGTTCATCGCTTCCTGGGAACCGCTCGCCAAGGCTTTCGTATCCATTTGCCCGAGTGTCTCGGAGATACCGATGACCGTCCCGAGGAAGCCAAACATCGGCATCGCCCAGGAAATGATGCGCACTAGCCCGTAGCTGTCATGCTGTAGGCCGGCGTCTTGATCGGCCAGTTCCCGCAGGTCATCCTCGAGATGGCGGCAGCTTCCCCGAGCGGTCTGGCGGCCGAGGATCGTCTGCACTCGCTGGCCGAGCCAGGATTGTCGAGCCTGGGCCGGTTGAGCTTGCCACATCTTGGCAAACCACTCGGCGGCTTGGATCGGTGATTCCTGTGGGGCAGCCTGCGATAGTTCCTGCAAAGCGGCCGAAGTTCGGGCGGCGCGTCGCATTTCTCGCCGAGCCTGCCAAAGCTTCTGCAGCATCGAGACCATCGCGATGGAAAAGAGGTAGACCGAAACCTCGGCTACCAAATGGCAGAGCGCATACCGCTTGAGCAGCGGATGGTTCAGCCAACCGCTCAGGATGGCGGCATAGAAAGCTGTAGCCAAGGCAACCCCAAGGGCCGCCGAAGAGAAGAAAGGGGTCTGAAAGGCGGTTTGTCCCTGTCCCAGCAGGCTCTGGAGTCGGCCCCATCCGTTCTGGTTCTTACTCATGCCACATCCTTGCTTTCCAAATATCTCAGGCGGCGCGAAGCTGCTCGCGTACTTCCCGTTGATCATGTTCGACCATCAAACGCATCAATTCCGGCATCGATGTCTTCGCCTCCCAACCCAGCAATCGCCGAGCCTTGCTTGGATCGGCATGCAATGCCATCGGTTCGGTCGGTCGCACGAAACCGGGATCGACCTCGACGTACTCGCGATAATCGAGTCCAACACTCTCAAAGGCTACTTCGACAAGTCGCTGGAGCTTCTCCAGCCGGCCGGAGCCGATGACGAAGTCTTCCGCTCGGTCCAGCTGCAAGATGCGTTGCATGGCATCGACATAGTCAGCGGCATAACCCCAGTCACGACAAACATCTAGATTGCCCAGAATCAATTTGTCTTGCAAACCGGCCGCGATCGAGGCCACGCCTCGGCTGATCTTCCGCGTCACGAAGTGCAGTGGTCGCCGCGGCGATTCATGGTTGTAAAGAATGGCATTGGCGATGAACAGCCCGTAACGCTGACGGTAGGCCTGGGTCATCCAGTAAGTGGCGGCTTTGGTGACCCCGTAGGGAGTGATCGGGCAGGTGGCCGTATGCTCGTGCTGAGGGGTTTCCCGTGGTTGACCATAGATTTCGCTGGATGAAGCCATCAATACTCGGGTAGCTGGCGAGACAGTCCGCACCGCATCCAGGATCTTGACCGACCATTCGACGTTCGCCTGATGGCAGGCGATGGGGTCTTTCCATGAGTCGGGGATGAAGGTACTCGCTCCCAAATGATAGACTTCCTCCGGTTGTTCTTCATCGATCCAATCCTGCCATGCAGGAAAGGATTCGATAGGGAAACTGCGGACCGAGATCTGGCCGATCAAGTGAGCTGAACAGCCGAGACCATGATGCTCCGGACGCAAGTAGGCGATCACCCGCCGACCTCGGGCCAGCAATTGCTCGGCTAGATACGAACCATCCTGTCCTGAAATTCCGGTGATGAGAGCGGTGGTCGTCATCAGGCTGCACCTTGCCATTGGTAGACCGATGGGATCAGTTGGCCATCACGCATCTCGTAGGTCTCATCAGCCAGGGCGACCAATGCCTCACGATGGGTGATGATGATAATGGTGAATTTTCCTTTCATCGATGCCAGCGTCTCGCGGATCTGTAATTCGCTAGCCATATCGATCTGGCTGGTCGATTCGTCGAGGATCAGGATCTCCGGTCGCCGCAGGATGGCGCGGGCCAGGGCGATCCGTTGCCGCTGACCACCGCTGAGACGTTGTCCCGACTGACCGACGCGGGTCTCATAGCCGTTCGCCAGCGAAGACATGATGAAATCGTGGGCATGAGCTAGTTTGGCTGCTTCGATAGCTTCGTCTTCCGTGCTGTCGGGACTCCCGTATCGGATATTCTCCATCACCGAGCGATTGAAGAGTTCAGTTGTTTGACTGACGATCGCGATGCGGCGCCGGATATCCCGCAGCGAAAGTTGACGGTAGTCGATGCCGTTTAGGGTGATGCCGCCCATGATCGGATCATGATATCGTCCCAGCAGTTGGATCAAGGTCGACTTGCCGCTGCCATTGGACCCGACGATCGCCACCGTTTTGCCATAAGGAATCGCGAGCTGGATCGACTTGAGGACCGGATTGGAAGCGTTGTAGTGGAAGGTGACGTTTTTGAGCTCCAGCGACTGATGGGGATGGGGGACGATTGCAGGAGTTTCCGGTTCCTTAAGGACGACTTTATAGTCGAGCATTCGATAAATTTGATCGGCGGCGACCCCGCCCAGGTAAATGGAGGTGAATACACCGGAAAGTTTTCGTAGCGGATCGCTCGCCCCGACCAGCAACCCAAAGAAAATCAGCAGTTTTGAGATCGTCAACGGTTCATCACAGATCTTGAGGAAGAAGATGTGTGTTTGCTGATTGACGATCAGGTAAGCTCCCGCACAGACGGTGATGGCGATCATTCCGACACCGATCAATTCGGTAAACGGTTTACTCATGCTCGAGTAAAAGGTCATCTTGAGACTACAGGTCTGCATGTCCCTGGTGCAGTGTTCGAATCGCTTCTGCTCATCGGTCTCCATGGTGTAAGCTTGAACGGTGAAGACGTTATTCAGTGCCTCGAGGATGACTTCATGGAAACCGGCGTTGCGGGCAAAAATCGTCGAGCCGACTGTCCGCAGTTTGCGATTGAAATACGTGACGATCCAGATCAGAGCCGGGGCCAAAACCAGGGATAAAATCAACAGTCGCCAGCAAACGATGCTTGCGCCAATCAGGCAGGAGATGATCCGCAATGGCTCACGGATGGCAGCGCCAAAGAAATTCATTAAGCCTATCGAGAGGGTTTCGGCGGTGTTGGTGATGGAGGCCATCAAACCACTGGTGCCGTAGGAATCGAAGGTGCGTCGATCGAGCGCCAGCGACTTCTCGAAGACACGTAAACGCAAGGAGCGAACAATGCTGGTCGAGACCCTCGCGATCAGCAAATCATTGGCCATCATCAGCAGATGCTTGACCAAGGTGCTGAAGATCAACAGCCCCATGATCGTGCAGATCGTGGTAAACGGATCCGAGGGTAAGTAGCGTTCGGCAAGGCCGAGAAACCATCGCAATCTTGTCAACTTGGTTTGCTCGTAAGCTAGCTGCTGCTGATGCTGCTGGTCAACCTCGGCCAGGTTTGCTTGTTCGAGTTCCGCAAGCTTGGCCTCCGAGGATTCGATGGCCTTCGACAGCCACGTCTGCGATGACTCTCCGCGGAGGGTCATCTCGATGACCGGCCACAATGCTCCGATATTACCACCCCACAAGGCGGCTACCCCCAGCGAGCAAAGGGTGGCCAGGACGAGACTTGGCCAGAAATGGACGGAATCCTGAATCGCGCGGCGAAAATTCTTCATGCCAGATGCGTCGGGGTTGCGGGGAAGGTCCAGTCCGACTCAGGGGCTAGACTGCACCTCGGGACTGCGTTGGATAAATAGTCTTTTGAGCGGCGCGAACGCAAGACGGAAAGGCCGTGACTCGCGGCAGACTAGGCGGCCAGGGGAGACTTTTTTGGTAATTCCAACAAGCCGAGTTCGACTTGCATCAATTCGGAGAAGCGTCGCCAGCTGAGGTGCTCGACGGTTTCGCGGATCGGGTAGGTATTCTGCACGGCCTGCTCGATCAGCCGGACAACTTCTGCTGTCGGAGCATCGGTCTGGCATAGATAGCCGTTTTGGCCGTGGCGGATGATGTCGGGGGCGAAACCGGTCCGAGTCGCCACCGGGACGACGTTACTCATCATCGACTCGATCAGCGGGATCGGTCCGCCTTCGAGTTCAGACAACGAGACGAAAACATCCAACTCCCGATAGAAGCCGGGGTATTCGGCGTAGCTGCCTTCGCGATACTCGAAGTTAGGCAAGGCAAGCAAGGCGGCGAAGTCGGGGAACTTGTCCCAGTTTCGCCCCATCAGGATAAACTGTCGGTGTGGCATGGCCCGGATGACATCGATGATCCGCTGCGGTGATTTGCGTTCATAGTAGGCAGTACAGAACCCGATTTTTCCCGCGCCGCGCCGATGGGGAGGGAAGAAATCCGGATCGGCGGCACCGACGATGGCGGTCACGCGGTCCGCTGGCAAGCCGAGTTGGATCGCATAATCCCGCCATAGGGAACACATGGTGACGACCCGAGCTTTACTCAACGCCTCCAGGGCGGTTGGCCCTCCCAAGGCTTCATCTTTGGGATGGGTCAGCCAGACTACACAAGGGCTATCCCATAGCCGTGGATTGAGTTTCAAGGCAGACAGATAGAAGTGATAATGGCAGAAAAAATAAGCGCGGGCTGGCGGAAGTTTGTCCATCGCGCCCGAGATCTCCCATCTTCCGCGGTAGTGAGCCCCGATCTCACGGCAAACCGCTTCGAGGATCCAGCCGCGACTCTTGTCGGGAATCACCAGGCAGAGATCGAGGTTGACGGTAGCCGCTCGAGGGATTCGAGTCGAGAGGCGGTGAATGAACCTGGCAGCCATCAAACTGCTTGCTTCCTTGGAATATCCTAACCTTCGAGCAACCCAGCGGGCGGAGCGGATGGCAAGGGTTTCGAGTGTCATATCCTGTCTCCGCAAGGTCCGCGTCGGCAAAAGGAGGAGGGGAAGATTTAGCTGGTGCACCGAAGCATGTCACGCCGCCAAGCGAGCAGGTGACTGTTGCCGAATGATTTGCACCAGTCGGGAAAGATCCGCTTCATGGCGTTCGCGAAGGGCTTGCCACTTGGGATCGAAAAAACGACGAATGGCTTCTCGACCGAAACCGACATCACAACGTTGCCCATAAAGAAGTTCTAACGAGACGCAAGCGCTGCTGCTGCAGGCGACTGTCGTCCGACTGGCGATTCGTGGATCCGAGAGGAAGAACCGCTCGAAGATTGACTCGAAAGGAACAAAGAAAGTCCAAGGATCTGACAAGGTAACCACCTTCAGAAAGATCTTTTGCGCCTGGTCCTGAATGGCTCGAATCTTTTCGAGCGAGTCACGAGGGTGTGGTTTGATCACCAAGGCAGCAGTTTGTTTCCCAGGATAGCGGTTCAGCATGTCCAGATAGCACTCGACTTCCGCCCCCCTTGTCATGCGTTGAGTCTCCGAGAAATTCGAGGTGAGCAGAACGACGATCGAGGTGGTATCGGTCAAAGCTGCTTTGAGGTTGCGGCAGGTAATTGGAGCGCGTTGTTCGATATCCTGGCCAAAGATGGTAAACAGCTGACGAAAATCATGCCATTCGAGTTGCTCGAACTGCTCGATTTGCTGATCGAAGTGGTTGGCTAGTAGCAGATAATGCTTCTGGAAAGGAATCGCGAAGCGGGCGAGGGTGGATTCCTCGGCAACCGGTTTAGGAGGGATGCCGCGCAGAGCTTTCCAATGCTTGCGGACCCAACGCTCGATCTTGCGTCCCACGGAAATACGTTTCCGTATTTGGGGTTCGACCGGTTTGAAATAGTGGGGAGAGAAGTTCAAGCCGATTCCATCACCGTAACACGCCGGCTCAGCCTTGGGAAAGCATTGATGGAGAGCATGATTGAGCAGTTTGAGATTTTGGCCGAGCAACAATTGGTCGCAGTGTTCGATCCCTAATTTGCTGCGGAGCAGCGCGGTCGTAGCCGCCTTGCCTTCCAATTTGAAGGCTTCGTTCAACTGGACCATCTCCGCCTTGGGGATGTAGTGCCACGAAGCCCAGTCCTCGGCTTGTCTACCCATTTCCATCAAGCAGGCTGCGAAATCGAGAGCTTGATCCTCCGGCGCACTGAGGTCATGAATGATCAAATGGTTTTCCGATGGCCTCGCTCCCGGCGTGCGGTCCGCCCTCCGCATGGCGGCCAAAGCCGAAGCTAGTTGAACGCCCCCCTGAACAGCCACCACCCGTCGCCTGGGGATGTCCACTGGGGTTGCTTCGATTATCGTCCGCGAACTGCGTTCGTTGATCATGGTGCAAAACTATGGGTGCTCAAGCGGCTTTTTTCTTGGTGATCCCCAGCATCCGCCGCAGCTTGGTTTTTACTAGCTTGAAGGTCGACGGCGCTGGTTGGGTAGGCATACCTGCCTTCCCAGTCGCCGCGGTCTTGGCTTGAGGAGCCAGGATATCCTGTCGAGCGTAGGCGCGCGAGAGAGTCTTGTCGACATCCGAGTTGCTGATCAAACCGCTCTTGCGGGCTTCCTGGAAGTACTGGAACCATAGACCTTCATGCGGGTGGCCAGGGAATTTCCAGGGTTGTGTACGAAGGTTGGTGTAGTGGATCAAACGCGTTTGTTCATCGCGATGATCGAAAGAGTTCCACTGGGGATTCAACGGGCCGAGCTGAAAAGGATAATGAGCCAGAAAACGCGGGCTCATTTGATGGAAATCGGTGCTGGTGAATAAGCCTTGATCGATATCGTGAAAAATCTTTTCCAGATCGAAGTGACATTTGGCGCAGTCGAAAAGGATGTTGCTCATCCCCCAGCAATCGTCACCTTTATAGGCTTCGGCTTTGGCTAGCATGTCGCAGCCTTGCATGTCGCTGTCGAATAACTCGCCGATGTCGCTCAAGCAGACCATGTCGGAGTCGAGGAAGATCGCTCTGCCTTGATGGTTGCAGATCGCCGGAATCAACCAGCGGTAGTTACTGAATTCGGTGTAGTTTCGGTACTTGATCCACAGTGGCATATTCGCCAGGATGGGGGCTTCATCGTTCCGCTCGATAGCATTATGTGTTCCATTGAAGACATAGATATCGAGTTCGCGCCGAGTGTGCTTGCGCAAGGAATGAATCAAAGTTTTGCGTTCAAGCAGGCTAGCTTCACCGGATCCGATGAAGACCCTTATGGGTGACGATTGTGTCATGAGCAACTCCTTTTGCTGATGAGGGATCACTTCAGGTTGTTGGAACCAAGCGGCGATTTTCGCCTGACTAAGCTGAACGCCGTAAAATTTTCAGTCCACTGAATAGGTCGCGCAGGCGAGATTTAGCTTGGCGAACCTTTCCGGAAACACCTTGTTCTCTCGACCATTTAAGGCGCCAGTCGCGGCGCCATTTGTAGGCACCTGGTTCAATCGATTGGTATTTTTTCAGCAACTCTGGCTGTGTCTGCACGTCGAAAGGATCGATGATCCCGGCCAAGCCCGGGTGGGGCTGTCGGATCGCCTCGCGCCACGCCGGATGAATCGGGGTGCCATCATTCAAGCGGTCGAAACCGCAGCCCCAGGCCGAGCAAGCTTCGAGACCCGCTGCTGCCAACTGTTGGTGGTAATCGTCGACCAGCCTGGCCAAGGCCGGGATTTCACTCAAGGAAGTCCGCGTTTGACTGCGCAGGTACTCCTCTGGCTTGTTGGGGGTCATACCGCTGAAATGGAAAAGTACCAACGGCTGTCCATCCAGGGCGACACCGCTCTCCGATTGCGGGGTGATCGGCGCGGCAGTGAAACGGAATTGCGACAGGCTCCAGTGACCGGCATTGTAGCCGGGATGACGAAGAATCCCGACCTGTTCGAAGAGACCGGGGACCAGGCCCAACCACTTTTGATCGACGAACAGCGACGCAGCCATGTCGACAATCGAGTGTCGGACGCACATCGCCTTCCACCAGGTCAGGAAGGCTTGCGTGATCGCGTCGTTGCGCACCCCATAGAACCCGGCATTATAAGCGCCGGAGGCCAGGAAGGCAGACTCGTCAGGTCGCTGACCATCTATCGGTAACGGTTTGAGGAGATGAGGGGTCAGGACGATCGAGTGTTGTTGCAGCGTATCCCAGGGGTGTGTCAGTGGGCCATAGGGTAGGATGTCACCGTCGATATACAGGAGCTGTTCGTAGCCACGTTCGAGGACTGTCGAAGTGGCGTAGGGTTTCAAGGCGCAAGCTAATTCGAAAGGAGTGTATTGGAAGCTGAAGCGTGGCCAGTTTTCGATTCCCAATTGATCGCCGAAGAGAAGATGAGCATTCGATCGAGATTCATGCCAGTCGGTGGGGGGACGATCGGCAAAGCAAATAAAGAGGTCGGCTTCCGGGTGAAAGCGACGGCAGGCCTGCATGAGGACCCGCGCGTAGTGCGCGTAGTTTCTGGTAACGACCGTGAGGATAGCGCGTTTCACCATGAGGACTCCATTCACTGGTGATTTGGCATAGTTTCGGATCAGGCTGCCCGGTTTCGCGTGTGGGCTACCGGCTGCTGGTAAATTACGAACCGCGTTCCAGCAATGCGATGGCAGGAACCATGCTCTTTCCAGAACTCGTTGACCGCCCGGGTAACACCGGCGCATTCACAATTCTGCGGTTCCCAGGTGTAGTCATGCCACACAATCGCTCCCCCCGGCTTGAGGAATTCAAGAGCTTTGGCCGTATCGCGGCTAACGAACTCATAGGTATGATCTGCATCTACCAGCACGAGATCGGCTTTGGCGATCAGATCGGTATCCATGAACTCGACCGAGTTGGCGAAGCGTTGCTCGATTCGTCCCGCGAATTGCGTGTCACGAAACAAACAGCCGACATCGAAATCAGACAGGCCAACCCCTGCCCCGTGTTCGTGATGCTTGCGGATACTCGGATCGAGATCGATGGTCACGATTCGAGCGTCGGCAGCAATATTGGCTGCCATCGCCAGTGTCGATCCGCCGCGGAAAGTTCCGAATTCGACCACCAGCCTGGGCTGCAGGAGGCGGGCGATAGCTCCCAACGCCAGGAGTTCATGCTCGGGCATCGCCCATTTGTGGCTGCGGATCAATCGCGGCAGCATGGTGACTTCGGCCAACTCGGCCTGATCGAGCAGTTCCGCAAGCGGTTTCTCGGGGACAAGGAATTGAATCCCCACAGCGGCGGCTCTGGCGGCCAGCAACTTAGGATGAACGTTTCCGGTAGGAGGGGCTGCCGCTGGCTTTCCAGCGGTGGTCGTCGCTATCCCAACCGCCTTGGGCGGAACGGTCCCCAGCCATCGACCAATTTGCTTCCGCCAACTCTTGCGAGACAGCAAACTTCCCATCTTGTCCTCCTGACATAAACCAGCGAGCCATCGTGCTTGCACACATCCTGTGTGAACCCCCCGAATCGTAACTCAAACGGGTGAAGCGAAACAAGAGCGCTTGGGGATCGCTAGCATCACTCCCCTTCCCGGCTTTAGCCGCAATGCGTGAAGGTCGATTGCCAGCCTGCTCGACCAACAGCCTTAGGTTTTATGCTAGCGAAGCGATACCGTAGTCTGCCGACTGTCGGCCTTGGCGGACCAGGGCCTGGGAGGATCCAGGTTCGCAGAGCGGCGGTGGAAAGTCGGATTGACGACGAGCAGGTGCTACCGATACGCTGCCGTCCCGGTGGTTCGGCTTCAGGAAGAGGTTCCGTCCACCGCCAGCCCTTCGATCCTGCTTGAAGCTTGCAAGGAAGCCTATGAATACGTCGGCGAAATCAACGCAACCTGCTGTTTCACCCGTACCACTATTGGATGTCAACCGAGGGAACGCGGTTGTCCGCCAGCAAGTCCTCGAAGCGATCGCTAAAGTCGTCGACAGTGGGCGGTTCCTCCATGGTCCCGAAGTCGGCGAGTTCGAATGTAAGGTGGCTGGAATCTGCCAGACGAAACACGCCATCGGATGCGCCTCGGGATCCGATGCTTTGCTGCTGGCGCTGATGGCCCTGGATATCGGACCCGGTGACGAGGTGATTGTTCCCAGCTTTACCTTCTTCGCTACCGCCTCTTGCGTGTCGCGGGTTGGAGCCAAAATCGTTTTTGCCGATATCGATCGACGAACCTTCAACCTTTCCCCAGCCGCTGTCGCGGCCGCTATCACCCCGCGGACGAAAGCTATTATCCCGGTGCATCTCTTCGGCCAATGTGCGGCGATGGATGAGCTTTGCAAGATCGCCGATCGCCATGCGATCCCCATCATCGAGGATGCCGCCCAAGCCATCGGTGCAGCTTACCACGGTCGGGTTGCTGGTTCGTGGGGTGTCATCGGTTGCCTGAGTTTCTATCCGACCAAGAACCTCGGTGGGATGGGTGATGGAGGCATGCTCGTTTGCCAGGATGACGCTTTAGCTGCCAAGTTGCGTTTGCTGGCCGCTCATGGGATGCAGCCGCGGTATCATCACCGGCTCATCGGTATCAACAGCCGTTTGGATACCTTGCAAGCGGCGATCCTCAAGGTCAAAATCGAGCAACTCGGGGTATACACCCAAGCCCGGCAAACCCATGCTGCGCGTTACCAGACCTGGTTCCACGAACTGGGTTTGACCAGGGAAGTCGAGCTTCCCTATCGGGCTTCCCAAGCTTTCCATGTCTGGAATCAGTATGGGATTCGTGTCCCGGACGGTGAGCGTGACTCGCTGAAGGCCTACCTTCAATCCCAACAGGTTGGCAGCGAGATCTATTATCCGATCCCGCTGCACTTGCAGGAGTGCTACCGCTTCCTGGGCTATGCTGCCGGTAGTCTTCCCGAGACCGAAAAGGCGGCTCGCGAAATCCTGCATTTGCCGATTTATCCTGAGCTGAGCAGCGCAGAACAACGGCAAGTCGTGGCGTCGATCGGTGCCTTCTACGGCAAGGCCGAGTTGCGTCAGGCGGCTTAACGTTCGCGGGGCTCCTCGCCGGCTGAATCAGCCATCGATCGCCGGAAAGGCTGGTGGCCGCAAATCGCCAGCCGCCTCATGGCCATCCGCGTTCAGAACGGCAGAGTCCGAGCCGATCGGCTCATCCAAGCTGAGTGGTTAGGATTCACGCAGTCGCTGTTCAGCTTCGTGAATCCAAGGGCTTTGCGGGGCCAGTTGGATAAATCGCTGCCAATGGCGGAGGGCTTCGCTGCGATGATCGACTTCATCGAGCAAGCGGGCCAGATGGTAGTGGACGTCAGCATACTCCTCATAGAGGGCCAAAGCCCCGCGGAAGGCCGCGATCGCCAGATCGGTGCGGCCGGTTTCATAGAGGACACAGCCGAGGTTGGCTCGAGCTTCCACAAAGGTGTCGTCCAATTCGATCGCTGCATAGTAACGCTCGCGGGCGGCTTCGATCTCGCCTTCACGATAGAGCAATTCCGCTAGTTGAAAATGCAGTTCTGCAGTGGCGCCGAACTTCGCTAACAACAGGCGATACCATTCGATGGACTCTCGTACCCGACCATCACTTTCCAGCGAGAGGGCGAAGTTGAGGATTTCGTCCTGAGACAACTCGGCATCCGCTCTGGCTGCCATCTGCTGCTGGTGTTCGGCAAGATTGAGAATGGACGGCGGTACTTCATCGACTTCGGTCGGTCCTTCCTCGAAGGCATCGAAATCGATGCGCCGCTGTCCACCAGCTTCGATTAGCCCTTCGCCGTGACGGAAGAGGAGGTGCCGGCCTTCGAGGATGATATCCAGTTGTGTCAGCGAACGCTGGGTGTTGGGAAGGGTGCTGGTGAACCTTCCGAGTTGCTTTTGGATTTCTACCGGTTTTACCCCTTGTTCGACCCAGGTCGCCAGCTGGCGAGCCGACTGCACCTCCTGGAAATCGAAATAGGGGAGTCGATGAACAATATGGACCGGTTCGATCAATCCCAGGCGATGCCAACGGCGGACGGTGGCCAGCGAGATCTTCAACAGATCGGCCAGCATCGCCGGCGTGTAGAGTTGCTTGATCTGCTGCTGCGGTTCGACCAACCCCAGACGTTGCCACAGCTCATGCTCCGGGATGATTTCCAGTTGGCCGTCGTCAGCCAGCGTCCGCATCGATTCCTGACGAGCTAGTTCCTGGGCATCCCATGGCAATTGCTCGGCACCGACGATCACCCAATCGACTTCGGCCGAGGGCTTCTCGACCGGGATGCCGCCATGCTCGCGCACCAACTGCAAGGCTTCGCGGCGCGTGAGCCCACCCAACTTACCTACGAACGAGATCCGCTTGCCAGCCAGCGGGGATTCCATAGCATCACTCGACGACTTCATAGCGGCTGATCGTACGCATTCCGTTCCCCCTCCGCAACCGCTCTCCTACCTACCGGCTGCCGCCGTCCGCGATCCGCGGTAACCTGCAGAGCCACCCCATCCAGTTTGGGGTGGCCAAGGCGGTGGTTACTGTTTAGCTCGGCCGCTATACCGTCGAGGGTCGATAGCAGTAACCTTATTCTGTCCGTAATCCGCGTCGCACCAGCAGGGCATCGACCGTCGGTGGTTGGCCGCGGAAGTCGAGGTACTGCTGTAGAACCTCGCGGGTTCCGCCACGCGACAGAATTTTCCGACGAAACGCCAGCCCATTCTCGCGGGTCAAACCACCTTGTTGTTGCATATGAGCAAAGGCATCGGCGGCCAATACTTCGCTCCATAGGTAGGCATAGTATCCGGCGGAATACCCCCCAGACCAGACATGGGCAAAGTAAGGGGTGCGATAACGCGGAGGCACGGGGCGGTAGTCCAACCCATGGACGGCTAACGTCTCAGCTTCAAAAACATCGGCATCGGTCGGGATTTGCTGCGTGGTCAATGAATGCCAACCTAAATCCAGCAGGGCGGCGGCTAGATATTCGAGGGTATCGAAACCTTTGTTGAACTTGCTGGCCCGGACCGCTTTGGCGAGCAAGGCTTGCGGGATGACTTCTCCGCTTTGGTAATGCCGCGCGTAGTTCCCGAGGATCTTGGGATCGATCGCCCAGTCCTCGTGGAAAGTCGAGGGGAATTCGACGAAGTCGCGGGGAACGGAGGTCCCTGAAAGCGATGGATAATGGACCTCGGAGAACAAGCCATGCACTCCATGCCCGAGCTCGTGAAACATCGTTTGCACGTGATCGAGGCTTAGCAAAGTCGGTTCGCCAGGTGCTCCACGCGGAATATTCATGACGTTGACAACCACTGGACGTTGCTGGAGCAGTTGGGACTGCAAGACCCAGGAATCCATCCATGCCCCACCGCGCTTCGTATCGCGATGCAGGTAATCGGCGTAAAACAAGCCTATCGGCTTGCCTTGCTCATCAAGGACATCAAAGACCCGCACGTCCGAGTGGTAAACCGGGAGGTCATGACGCTCACGAAATTGCACCCCGTACAGCATTTCAAAGGTGTGGAAGACTCCATTTTTGAGGACATGATCGAGCTCGAAATACGGCTTGATCAGATTCTCGTCGACTTGATACTCCTGCCGTCGGACCTTTTCCGCGTAGTATTCCCAGTCCCACGGTTCCAGGGCAAAATCAGCCCCTTCGGCTTTCATCAGCTTCTCAATTTTCTCAGCTTCGCCTCGAACATTCCTCAAGACTTTGGGGACCATATCCCGCAGCATCTCGATGGCCGCCTGCGGCGTTTTGGCCATCTGATTCTCGAGGGTGAAGGCGGCGTGGTTGGCATAGCCCAACAGAGCGGCCTTTTCGGCTCGCAAGCCGGCGATCTTGAGGATCAACGGGCGATTATCCAAGCCCCCCCCCTGCCCTGCCCCACGCATGGCGGAGGCTTCCCACAAGCGTTGACGCAACTGTCGATTGTTGAGCGAAACTAGCAGCGGTTGACGGGTGGTATTGGTGATGTTCAGCAGGTACTTCCCTTCCAAGCCGCGTTCCTTGGCAGCCGCAGCCGCAGCCGCGATATCACCGGCATCCATCCCGTCAAGCTCGGCGACGTTGTCGACGACGACCGCTCGTTCCTTGGTTATCGCCAGGAGGTTGTTTTGAAATTGCGTCGTCAGGCTGGATAGCTCCGCATTGATCTGGCGGATCCGCTGTTGCTGATCGGTGTTCAGACGAGCGCCAGAACGAATGAATTGTTCGTATTGCTCCTTGAGCAACCTCCCTTGCTCCTCCGTCAGTCCCAGTTGCTGCCGCTGGTCCCAAAGGCTTTGGACTCGCTGAAAGAGTTTTCCATGGAGATAGATATTATCGGAATGAGCCGCCAGTTTGGGGGCGACCTCGGCTTCGATCGCCTGTAAAGCCTCGTTGGTATGTGCCCCGCACAGGTGAAAAAAAATAGCAGCTACCCGGCGCAGGACCTCCCCGGATCGCTCCATGGCGACCAGCGTGTTTTCAAAGTCCGGGGGCTGGTGGTTATCGGCGATGGCTTGGATTTCATCCAACTGCCGAGCCATTCCATCGGCAAAAGCAGCCCGGTAATCTTCGGTCTTGATCAAGTCGAAGGGAGGGGCTTCCAGCGGCAGAGGACTACGATCAACAAAGGGATGGGGCATGACGGTCGCAGCGGATGAAGTCGAGGCGGTATTCGATAGAGTCTGACAGAGAGCCCACGGCATGGGCCAGGCAACAGCCAGGAAACATACGCGAAAGAGGGGCCAGCGGATAGATGGAATGGTATTCACGGTAGATAGAACTCTCCAAGGCGATGAACAAGCTTATGTTTCGGGAATCAGGTCGACTTCATAAAGGATTTGGCCACGATCGTCGCGGATGCGGATCAGCAGATGCTCGCCGGCGGTCACGTCGAGGAAGCCACCGGTCGGTTGCCGGCAAAGGTAACTTTGTTCGATGAGTCCTTGCGGATCGGTACCTTTGGGCGACCCCGGCGCGACGCCCAGCCGCGCATTTTCGTCATTCAATGCACCGCAGGCAAATTCCTGGATGCCTCGGGGATGGCGACTGTGATACTGCCAATGCCGGTCGCCGCAGAAAGTGATGAAGTTCTGGACGTGATGAGCGCGGAGCCAGTCGAAAAAGGCTTCGGCTTCGTGGCGAAAACCACCGAGGTTGGTGTGATTGTCTCGTTTCGAAGCATCATCGGGACCGACCATCGGAGTCGGCGAGATCACGACTTTCCAGGTAGCATCGCTGGCGAGCAGACTCCGCTGTAACCAATCAAGCTGTTGGGCGCCCCACAGGCTTTTGTTCGGGCCATCGGGCATCTTGTTCGGCGAGCGGAAATCACGGCCCTCGGTAAACCACAATTGCAGGTGGCGATGGATGCGGTGGGTGCGATAGGTTGGCGATTGGCGATCGGCGATCGGCAGGATGGGCAGCTGCTCGCGGAACAAGTCGATTCCTGTCTGCGGTAGCGGTAAGCGGTTGCCAGCCAGGTCCGAGTCATCGAAGCGAAAGTCATGGTCGTCTTTGGACCAATAGGCAGGCGTTTGCTGAAAAAATTCGATCAGTCGAGGAAAGCGAAACTGTTCGTGCCAACATTGCCTCAACTCGGGGAGCGTTCGCGCTGGGCCATTGAAGATGTTGTCGTAATAGACGATATCGCCGGTACCGATGAAAAAATCGGGTTCGATTTGCTTCATCGCCTCGAAGGCTGGGAATCCAAGCTTCTTGTCGGACTCGGTCGCGGTGATGGGACCACTGGCTTTGGCCGGCAGGCCGTACATGAATTTGTTGTAATTCATGCAGCTCCCCATGGTGAAGCGAACTGGGCGAGTGCTTTCTGCCGACGGTAACGTCCGGAATCGACATATCGGACCGGCCTGCGCAGCGGCGGTAGTAAGACCGTAGCGGGCGCGATAGTAATAAAGGGATTGGGGTTGCAGCTGATGAACTTCGGCCCGAACGATCGAATCCTGTTGTGGATCGGCGCGCAACCACGGGGTGCGCTGCGCCAGTTTCAGGTCGGGCTGAAGGCTCCATTCGAAACAGACAAACCCGGCGGCGGCAGGGATATCGGCCTGTAGATCGCTCAAGGCGGGGACTGTGGTCAAACGCGTTTGCAGCAAGACGGAGTTGGCGGTCACCTCGCCAGCCATACAACCTTGGGCCAGGTAGCAGGCTTGCGATTCAGCCCAGGCCGGTGGCATGGTCAGCAGGCATAGCCAATACGCATAGCCCAGGCTACGGACGGAAGGCATGTGGTGGCTCATGGTGACTGACGCTCCAAGCCGGCTGAAGCTTCCTGGTGTAGACGCCGCCGCAGTTCCGAGCCATCGGAATTACCAAGGTTGGACCGCTGGATCATCAAAATATCCACCCGTTGTTTCTCCGGATCGATCCAAGCTTGGGTTCCGTAGGCACCGCCATGACCATAAGTGCCGGCGCTCAAGCTAGCGGTGATCTCTGTCGGCTGTTTGATCACGCAGCAGCCGATCCCCCAACCGTTGCCGGGAGTGAAGCCGACGGCCAACTCAGCGGTGGCGATCGATCGCATGGTATCGACGGCAGACGCGGAGAGCAGGCGGACGCCATCGAGTTCTCCCTGGCGAAGCAGCATCCGACAAAACTTGGCGTAGTCGTGGGCGGTCGAAAAGAGCCCGCCATTACCGGCCGGGAAGCGTTGGCGGTCGGTTGGGGATTTGCCATGCAGCAACCGGATCTCCACTTCTTTGAGTGTGCCATCCTCGAGCCGCTGGTAGGATTTGGCCAGGCGTTGCATTTGGATGGGGCTCAGGTAGAAGGTGGTATCTTTCATCCCCAGCGGTTGGCTCAGCCGCTTTTCGAGGAAGCTGTCGAAGGTTTCGCCGGAAGCCACCTCGACAATCCTGGCCGCCGTGTTGATGCTTGTTTGGCTGTACTGCCACTTGGTACCCGGTTCGAAGAGCACCGGCAACCTGGCATAGCGTGTCGCGGCTTCCGTTAGGTTGAGGGAGTTGTAAGCTTCGTCTGCGGGCAGTTCGCTCATTCCCGAGGTATGCGTTAGCAAGTGACGCAGACGGATAGTGACTGGAGTCCCATCCTTCATCCGCAATTGCTCCATCTCCGGCAGAAAGCGGGTGATCGGGTCATCCAGCGACAACTTGCCTTCATCCTGCAACATCATGATGCAGGCGGCGGTGATCGGTTTGGACATCGAAGCGATCCAGAAGATCGTATCCGCGGTCATCGGCCGCTGGTTGGCGAGATCGGCTTGGCCGACCGCGTGGCAATGGACAATGCCGTCTCGATTGGCTACCAGGCTGACCACACCAGCCACCTCGCCGCGTTCGACGAACTCGGTCATGGCCGCCGCCAACTTCGGAAGATACGGTTCTTGGCGAACCTCTTGGCCGACCAGCCCATGGCAAGGACAGAGAAGAGCGAGCATGACCAGGCCGCCAAGGCGGCCGGAGGCAGCGAACATGGTGGGGAACCTCAGGCAGGGAAGGAGGGATAACCGGCAAGGATTTGCTATTTACACAAATGAGAAATGTATCAAGCTGATGGAAGTTTCGCATCCTTTTCGTCGTCCTCACGAAAAATTCTCGACCCATGAAGACTCCTCTCGCCGTGGTGATTCACGGCGCCTCTGGTCGCAACGGCAGGCGGTTGATCGCTCTCGGTAGCCAGGATCCGCGTTTTCAAATCGTCGGGGCGGTGGTGGGGCCAACCAGCTCTTCGCTGGGGACCGATGCCGGAACTTTGGCGGGTATCGCGCCGCTGGATTTGCCGTTGACCGCGGGATGGCCAAAAACAGTCGATGTGGCCATTGATTTCTCGACACCCGACGCGTGCCTGATGGCGGTTGAACATTGTCGCCGTCACCAGATTCCGCTGGTGATCGCCACCACCGGACTCGACGGCCAGCAAGTCGCCAGGATCCATGCCGCGGCCGAGGTCATTCCGATCTGCTACGCCCCCAACATGAGCGTGGCGGTGAACATCGCGATGAAGTTGGTCGAAGAGGCCGCCAAGGCCTTAGTGCCGGTCAAGGATAATGTCGACGTGGAGATTATCGAACGACACCATCGGATGAAGGAAGACAGTCCCAGTGGGACGGCTTTGAAGTTCGGGCAGATCGTGGCCGGTCAGTTGGGACAGGAACACCACGTCCACGGGCGACACGGATTGGTGGGTAAACGCCCGCGCAATGAAATCGGTTACCATGCGGTGCGGATCGGGGACGATGCCGGGCAGCATACGATCTGTTTTGGCATGATGGGGGAGATCATCGAGGTCCGCGTCGCGGCCAGCAATCGCGATCCGTACGCGGTAGGTTCGTACATCGCCGCTCACTACCTGGCGGACAAACCCGCTGGCCTCTACACGATGTTCGACGTGCTGGGTTTGTGATGGCACGGTGCGATCGTGGCTACCTGTGCCGGGTCTGCGGTGACGAGGTCGAGGAGATCATCGACAGCGAATTGTACCTGCGTTTCGTGATCGGTGAGGTCGATCCAGAGACTTTACATACGCAGTCCGAATGCCACTTGCGATGCAATCCAGTGCTCGCCCAGTTTATCGAAGATCCCAGGTTCCAGCCGCCGGTCGTTGGTCCGGCAGCTTTTGCAAAAGAGCAACTCGATCCAGCCTTCGTCCAACAGCGAACGCAGTTGGTCTGTCGCGGTTATGCCCGCTTATGGGAGATCATGACCGACGAGATCGGTTTGGCTGTCTACGAGTACCCGCTACCGGAGTGGCTCGCCAAATGGCAATGAAGCGGGACCGCTCACTGGCGATCGACGGGGCCAGACGGTGAACGCCATTAGTCTGTCGACCGCTGGCCGACGGCAGCTGGAATCCGCCTCGGCCGTCACTCGGCTAGCCAGGCGTTGACGACTGTCAGGACCGATACTTACCAGTACACATACTGGAGGAATAATTCCTGCTGCGCCGGGGAAAATTCGCGGAGGTCACGGACCAGGAAGCGATTCTCTTCGGTGTCGATCAGCAATTTACCGTGTTCGCCGAAATCCTGTCCCTGGCTTTGCGTCCAACGCATGGAAAATTGCTGACGACCGACGGGCGTGTCGACGTCGAAATCGAGGAAGCCGTACTTCAAATCGATCCGATGGAAACGAGTGATCTCACGGATGAGATAACGCCGGCGCAGCGATTCTTGGATGGTTTGCTGATGATCGGTCGACCACTCTCGCAGATCGCGGATCATCCCCAGTTCGCTCTCCTCCCCCTCGCTATCGATCCCGCGGAGGCTGAGATATTCCTGGGGATAGCTAGCGGGAAAGGTCTGCACCACAAAAACACTGCTTCCGATCAACTCCCCGTCGATGCGCAGTTCGAATTGACCGTCCGGATTCCGGATCAACCTGGCTTTGTCGGCTTCCAACCAATGCAGTTGGTGCAAAGCCCGCAGCGTGGTTGGCGCGGGCGAAGGCATCTTCGCCTCCACCGGTGGCTGGTCAGGAGGAAGGCGGCCGGCTTCGAGCGGAAGGGGGACTTCCGGTGAACTGGCTGGGGCTTCATCCTGCAAGCGATGCATCAGCTTATCGACATTCGGATCTTTGGAGACCTGCGTTTGGATCCGGACCAATTTGGCGTAGACCCCATCCAGATCGAGGAGTTCCTTGTGGCTGCCCTGCTCGACGATATGACCGCGGTCGAAGACCAGGATGCGATCGGCATTCCGCAACGTTGAAAGTCGATGAGCGATGGCGATTGTCGTTCGCCCCTGAATGAGCACTTCCAAGGCTTCCTGAATGCTCTTTTCCGACTCGGCATCGATGTTGCTGGTAGCTTCGTCGAGCACCAGGATGCGGGGGTTGTAAAGGAGAGTGCGCGCGATCGACAATCGCTGCTTCTCACCGCCCGACAACCCAGCTCCATGTTCCCCCAGCAGGGTTTCATAGCCTAACTGCTTGCGACAAATGAAGTCGTGGGCGCCGGCTGCGCGGGCCGCTGCGAGTCCATCTTCGATGGAGACGTCTGGACGCCCATAAGACAAGTTGCGCCAGATGGTGCCGCGGAAGAGGAAGGATTCCTGGAAGACTACCCCGACATGTTCCCGCAGTTGGTGGGTAGCCAGATCCCGGATGTCGATCCCATCGATGGCGATGCTCCCCTCCTGCACATCGTAAAAGCGGCTGAGGAGGTTGACCATGGTCGTCTTGCCCGAACCGCTGCGGCCGACAATACCGATCATTTCGCCTGGCCGGACATCGAAGGAGATGTCTTTGAGGACTGGTTGATTCGGATCATAGCCAAAAGTGACACGTTCGAAGTGGATCGCACCCTGGGGATCTTTCCATGGGACAGGATGGGGGGATTCAGGAATGGTCAATGGCATATCCAGCAATTCGAGGACCCGTTTGCTGCCTGACAGAAAACTGGTCAACCAGGAAGTGAAGTTGGAGAGGGCGCTCAGCGGCGCATAGAACATCGCCAGGTATGCCAGGAAGGCAATGAGCTCCCCAAGGCTCATCTTGAGTCCGATCACATCCAAGCCACCGACATACCAAACGATCAAACCTCCTAAACTGAAAACAATCTGCATGGCTGCCGCATACCAGGCATTGGTATGGTCCACCCAAAGACGCCAACGCCGCAGATGCTCACTAGCGCGAGTGAAACGTTGATACTCACGGTCTTCCTGCGCAAAGGCTTTGACGACTCGGATCCCCGAGAGCATCCCGTTGAGGACCGACATCTGCTTGGACGAAGCATCCCATAGCCGGTAGTAGCGAGGGTAAACCTTGCGCCAGAAGATCCATGAACCCAGGAACACCAGCGGGACCGGGATCAAGGTGTACATGGCCAACTTGGGGTTCAGCCAGAGCAGCATCGCCCCGACCCCGAACAACTGTACGGTCTGGAGCAGGAAGCCGCCCGTCAGCTGATGCATCAGGCCATGAAGGACTTCGCTGTCGTGAGCCACACGACTCAACGTCGAACCGACTTGATGGCGATCGTAATAGACGATCGCCAATTTTTGCAGCCGATCGACCATCTGCGACCGTAAGGTGCTGGTCAAGCCAGTACCGATCACGGTCGCCAGACGCCCTTTGATGACACCGACCAGGGAAAGGATAACGCGTGAGGCTGCCAGCGAGAGGACCACCACCAGCAAGGCGGTCGTGACTTCCTTGCCAGGAACCTCTGTCGAGCGCGAGCCCAACAAATGGTCGACCATATACTGCTGCAGCTTGGGAGGGATCAATTCGGCTACCACCCCGACGACCGTCAGCAAGGTCAGCGCGATCGCTCCCCGCCAATGCGGCCGTAAGAGCTCGGAGACGCGGCGCAGGATCTGGCCTCGCTGCAGGCAGCGCGGGCAGGATTCGTGCCGAGTATTCAGCCGCAGACGGCACTGGGGACAGCGGATCGGGTCCAGCCCTTCCTCGTCGCCAGCAGCCGGGACGAGCAACGCATCGGAACCTTGCTCGAGCAGGCTTTCCAGACGGCGTGAGATTTTATGAAAGCGGCCGGCTAAGGCATTGGAGAACCGCAACAAGTCGACCCAAACCCCTTCGGCCTGGACTTGCACGATCCCGGAACCCACACCAGACGCGACCCGGACCTTGGTAACCTGGGCACGCTCCACGGTTCGTAACACAGCCGCTTCGGAACCGGAGACGATCGAAAGATGATCCTCGGTAACGATCAACCATTCCTCCGCCGGTGCGCCGTCGAGATTGACATCCGTGTCGATCGAGAGAACGATCGGACGATGATTAAGTCCAGCGGCATCGAGCCCATGCCGGACAACGGCCGGTACCAAAACTAACGTAGTCAATCGGGTTGATGAACCTCCATGAAAAAAGGTAACAGACCGGGTAGGAAGGATGGCCGATGCTCCGAGGGCGAGGCGACAGTTATTCAGCCTGCGCTGCACTCCGAGAGGTATCCGTCGGCGATGGTCGCTGATGATAAGCCTTCAGACAAGTCCCTTGGAGGGCCGGTCACCTGAAAAGTTCCCGGATAAAAGGAGTGAAAGCTAAAGTTGTCGCGGCTGCCAAGCTTCGGGAAAGGAAAGGCAAGACGCGGCGAAGGGAAGCGAGCCGAAGGATGCTCGGCCGATGCGTCTGCCTCCGGTCAGGGTTGGCCGCCAGCAATCGGGTCGGCGATGGGGGTGGTTCGCCAAGCAGGTCAGGACCAACGGCCTGCGTTCGGCTGGCACGGGGCCGAGGGGATCACGCTTGGGCTGTTGCCGGTTGGAATGGGAGGTTCATTGCTACGAAAGCTTTGTCGCGCAAGCATTTTTTGTCGGGGCAAGAATTTCTGGTGGTGAGGCGACTCCCCGGCTGGAACTCACAGCCGCGGTTCCCTGAGGCGACCCGACTATCGGCGGCCGGTGTGCCTGGCCTGTCCCCGATCAGGCTGGCCGATCCAGGATCGCGGGGCTTACCTCCGCCACCCAACCCACGCGCAGATCATCCACGAGCCTTGACGAGAACTGGGGATCGACTCCATCGCCAGCCTGCCAGGGCTCGATATCCAACCGCTCGTTGCTGGCCCCCAAGTGTTGGCGGACTTCCTTTGGCACCACCTCCGAGCCCAGCCATCGTCGGCGTCGACCCACCGCGTCGGTTAACGTCGCCGCGTTCAGGAAGGTCGTCACGCCCTCGTCCGCCTCCAGCCTCACGGTCGATCAGGGGATGGGCGGTTGGTTGCTGGTTGGTAAGTTTGAACGCTCTTCAGCCACGTGAACGCTGAGTCGCTGGCAGGTCCGGCTGGCAAGTCCGGCCGGCGCTTCCTTGCCACTCCTGAGGGTGGCCAGCCTCAGGAAGACATCCTGTATCAATCCTACCTGGACCGACAGCGGCCCACCGTGATCAAACCTTTCGGCGTAGCTCGTTCTTTCGTCAGCTTCCAACCGGTCGAGTACGTGATCGATGAGGTACTGCTGCATGTTAAGGCCTCAGCTGGGAGTTTCGTGGTCATGACTGCGTTGCCAGGCGGTGTGTAGCAAGGCCAGGGCTTTATGCAAGCGTGACTTTACTGTCCCGATCGGCAAGTGGAGGGCCTCAGCGACTTCCTGCAGCCTTAACCCTTGGAAATAGGTCAACAGGAGGATCGCACGCAAGGTAGCCGGCAAGGCCTCCACTGCCTGGCGTGCCCATACCGCCTGTTCTTTCGCCTCCATCTGCTGAACGATCGAAGGTTTGCCAGAAGCCAGGATTCCCAGCAGCGTCCGCTCATCCATCTCGCTGTCGGCTTCCGCATACTCCTGATCGAGGCTGAGCGTTCGATGACGTTTTTCCCTCCGCAAGGCGTCGACGGCGAGGTGCGTGGCGATACTGTACAGCCAGGGACGAAAACGCCGCTCGCTCGAGAATTGCTCACGCTTCTCGTGAAGCTTGAAAAAAGTCGCTTGAAAGACATCCTCGGCTAGGGAATCGTCATCGAGATACCTGGCCAGATAATTGAAAAGCGGCTTCTCATAGCGATGCACGAGGAGTTCGAAGGCCACCATCTCTCCCTGGTCGCGGTAGTGGAGGAATAACGACTCATCGCTACCTTCGCTGTTCAGCGAGGGACCGCAGCCAGCGGTCGGTAGAGGTGTTTTTACCAAAGGGTTTACCCGATCCGCTATCGTGCCTGCGGGAAATGGAGGTACAAAAAAGGGCCAGTTCATCGCTGGCCTGAAAGACTCAGTCCTACCGGAAGTTCTCGTCACAGCTCGTCGCGTCACCCGCAGGGGCTCCGCTTGCTCCAGCCATCCGGAAACAAGCCACCGACGCCGAAACCCGACTCAAACCACCGGCCCCACAACAGTGGATCCTCCACTTCATTCGGCACCTGTCATCGACAAGCCTCCGGAAAGCTTCCGTGACGGCCGAGTCCCAAAGGGCTCTGGAAAATCGGATCCACCCGTATCCTTTCACCCCCCGACTCCCTGCCGGAGAGAAGGTTGAACCAAACTCCCTAAGCCTCCCAGTCCCCCCATCGAGGCCACCGAGAAGCCGCGTGAGACTTCCAACCGCTGGCATCGGCTGATAGATGGCGCCGTCGGCGCCCAGCCGCGTCTGATTCGTCGTGGCGAGTTTCAGTCGCTAAAGCGATCAAACGGCTTTAAGCTGGAATGCCCAACCTCATCTATTACTACGTAGCTCGTACCGCTGCGGTTCTCGAAAGGTGGCAGTTTTGGGTAGCGAAAAAAGGGACCAACCTCGGGAGTCGGCCAAGCTCCCTTCCGTGGGGCTGGTTTGCCTCTATGCCAGGATGGCTTCGATCACGCGCCCATCGACATCCGTCAAGCGAAAATCGCGTCCGCCATAGCGGTAGGTCAAGCGTTCGTGATCGAGCCCCAGCAAGTGCAAGAGGGTAGCATGCAGGTCATGGACGTGCACTTTGTCGCGGACGGCATAGTACCCAAAATCATCCGACTCGCCGTAACTGAAGCCGGCTTTCACGCCGCCGCCGGCCAACCAGTAAGTGAAGGCATGGGGGTTATGATCTCGCCCATCCTTGCCTTGAGCCGTGGGGGTTCGCCCAAATTCGGCTCCCCACATCAGCAAGGTTTCGTCCAGCAAGCCGCGCTGTTTGAGATCCCGAAGCAGGCCAGCGATCGGCAGATCGACTTGTCCAGCCAATTCGGCATGTTTCTCCTTGAGCTGCGAGTGCTGGTCCCAATAACTATGGGAAACCTGTACGAAGCGTACACCCGCTTCGGATAGACGTCGGGCGAGCAAGCATTGACGGCCGAAATGATCGGTTGGTCCGCCATCGATCCCATAGAGTTGGAGGGTAGCTTGCGACTCTCGGCCGATATCGAGAACTTCCGGGGCTTCGGTCTGCATGCGAAAGGCCAACTCAAAGGAGGCGAGTCGGGCATCGAGCGCGGCTTCGCCCGAGGTCGATGAGCCCGAGTGTTTCAGTCGATCGAGATCGTGAAGGAAGTTCAGCTGCAGGCGTTGGATTTCACTCGAAACGGCTGGATTGGTCAGGTTGGCGATCAAGGGGCCGGTCGTCTCCGAGCGGCTTCGGGAGCTGCCGATACGGGTTGCCTGATGGATGGGAGGAAGGAAAGCCGCACCGAAATTTCGGACACCGCCATGGCCGAGCGTCGGGTTGATCGTCACGAAACCGGGGAGACTTTCGTTTTCGGTTCCCAGACCATAGCTGATCCAAGCTCCCATGCTAGGACGGACAAAGGTATCGGAACCAGTATGAATCTTCAGCAAAGCCCCGCCATGGGCTTCATTGGAACCATGCAACGACTTGATAAAGGTCAAGTCATCCACCTGGCGGGCCAAATGCGGGAAGAGTTCGCTGACCCAGGCCCCGCATTGGCCATACTGATGAAAGGCCCATGGGCTGCGGAGTAGGTTTCCGGTCTTGGCGAACTGGATTCGCGGTTTGGCAAAGGGTAGCGGCTGTCCATCGCGTTCCTGAAGTTGCGGTTTGTAATCGAAGGTATCCAGATGCGAAGGTCCGCCATGCATGAAAAGGAAAATGACTCGCTTGGCTCGCGGCGGTAGGTGTGTCGGTTTCACCGCCAAAGGACTGCCGACGGAGGGGCTTGGGTGGAGGGGGGGTGGCGGTTCGGCGGCCGAAACCTGGCCGCGTTGCATCAGCTCGGCGGCGGCCAGCCAACCGAATCCCGCCCCGCAGCTTTGGAGCATCTGACGTCGGTAAAGAGGGAAACTCACGGCATAAGCATCCAGAGAAAATCAGTCGAGATAAATGAACTCATTGGTGGCCAGTAACGTTCGACACAGCGCCGCACAGGCTTGAAGCTGGCGTTCTCGCTGGTCTTCGAGATGCGTTAAGTGGGTATCGATTTGCTGCCAGAAAGCTTTTGCTCGTCGGACTTCCTGAAAGGATGGTCGGCGGGCGAAGAGGCGTTCGAAGGCACTGCCGATCAACGCTTCAAGCTCCAGCGTCGCGTCCAACCGGGGAGGTACCAGTTCACGGGCGATGTTGGCCGCCTGCTCGATAACCAGGGAACTATTCATGGAGAACAAGGCTTGCTGCGGCACCGTCGTCGTTGAACGTTGCTCGATGTGGTTTCCCGGTTCGACATAATCGAAAATCGAGAACATCTCGTAGAGCGCGCTGCGATTGACCGGTAAGTACAGGGCTCGCCGCGTCGATTCCGTATCCGCCGCGATATCCCCAAGCCGCAACTCGAGTTGCCCGCCGGCAAACAGGATCGCATCGCGGAGGGCTTCGGCCTCGAGTCGCCGCCGTTGGCTGCGGCGCCACCATCGATTCTCCGGATCACGCTCCTCGTCAGCCGCTACCCCCTGGCTACTCATCTGGTAGGTAGCGGAGAGCATGATCAGGCGATGCATGGCCTTGAGCGACCAACCTTGGCGAATCAATTCCGTAGCCAGATAGTCGAGCAAGGCAGGGTGGGTTGGCGGTTCCGCTTGCAGACCAAAATTCGACGGGCTGCGGACCAAGCCTTGGCCGAAATGCCACATCCACAGGCGATTTGCCATGACCCGGGCGGTCAGTGGGTGGGCCGGCGAGACCAGCCATTCGGCTAATTCCTTGCGGCCGCTTTGCTGAGCCGGAAGGGAGGGGGCCGGATGGATTGTCGTCAGGATCTGCGGCATGTTTCGCGGTACCGTCTGGGGACTGGGAGTGAGATGGTTCCCGCGAAGATGGATCGGAAGGTCCTGGACCGGACCGTCCTGGACCGCCATCACCTGCGTATGCTGCGGCATGTCTTGCTCGAGTTGCTTCAACAAGGCTTCCTGTTTTTGGACAGACTGCTGAAGTTTGGAAAGTTCGTCGCTCGGGGCTTGAGCGGCGGTATGGGTCTTGCTGGAAGAAGCCGCAGGCTCGGACTTCTGGGCTTCGTCCAGCAATTTTTTCAGTCGCTGTAGCTTGGCTTTGACCCGTGTTAATCGCGGTTGGAGGGACGCTCGTTGGACATCGATAGCGCGAGACGGCAAGGGCCTTTCCATCCATTTGGAGACAAAGGCGCGGTTGGCCATCGCTTGGGTGCTATGGAAAATTCCGGCCAGGGCATAGTAGTCGCGTGAGGTGATGGGATCGAACTTATGGTCATGGCAGCGGGCACAGCTCAAGGTGAGTCCGAAAAGGGTTCGGCCGACGGTATCGATCTGTTCATCGACGATATCGATCATCATCTTGTCTTTGTCCTGCTCGGCTAACATCTTCGGACCGATCACCAGCATGCCGGTCGCCGTCAATAGTTCGCCAGCAGCGAATTCGTCATCGGGGACCGGCAACAGATCGCCAGCCAACTGTTGGATGATGAACTCATCCAGCGGCAGATCCCGATTCCATTGACGAACAACCCAGTCGCGATATCGCCAGGCCTGCGGCATCGCATGGTTTTCATCGGCTCCATTGGTGTCGGCGTAACGCACCAGATCGAGCCAGTGGCGGCCCCAGCGTTGACCGTAATGAGGCGATGCCAAAAGACGTTCTACGACCTTGGCGAACGCGTCCGACGAATCATCGTCGAGGAACCCCTGAACTTCTTCGACCGTGGGGGGCAGGCCGATCAAGTCAAACGTAGCCCGACGAATCAGCGTCCGTTTGTCGGCCGCCGGGGCTGGCGAGAAGGCCTGTCGGTCAAGTTGTTCATAGATAAATGGATCGATCGGATTGCGTGACCAAGCCTGACCGGCCGCCGAAATCTCGGGAGGAGAAGGAGCCGTCATGGGCTGGAAAGCCCAATGCTCGGCGGCGTCTGGCCGATGGTTTGCCGGCGGACGCGGTCGCTGTTTGGCGAGACGCGGGTCAGGAGCCCCCATCGAGATCCACTGGCTGAAATCGGCGATCACCTGGTCCGACAACTTCCCGTCGGGAGGCATCTGGTAGGTTTCGTAACGAAGGGCTTCGAGCAAGAGACTAGCCTCAGGCTTTCCCGGGACGACGACCGGCCCGCTATCGCCACCTCGCAGCAGGGCTTCGCGGCTATCCAGTTGCAGACCGCCGCGGAGACGCTGGGCATCGACCGCATGGCACGCATAGCAATGCTCGACCAGCACCGGTCGGATGCGTTTCTCAAAAAACTCCAAGGCCTCAGGGGAAGGCGTTTCTACCGCTCGGCCTATCCCGGGGCTGCAAAAAAACATCAGCCATGCGAGAAAAAAATAGAGGCCCGTTCCCGAGGCTACTGGACAGCGGACGCGATCGCGATGCGTGGGGAGGGGACAGGGCACGGTGAGGATCGGGCGGCAAGAAGGGAAGGAGAGGCACCGTCGTCAGCTTGGCAGCGGAGAGGTTAAGGCAGGGACAAAACCAGGACCCAACCCTTCGTAGTATAAGAGCAAGGCCTGTGAAGAGCGAGTCGATTTACCGAACAGTCGACCACGCTTATCACCCCGCTCCCCGGTTGCGCGAAGGATAAGGGGCAATCGATAGGACCTTACCGCAGTCTCGCGCGAGAGGCGCGGGTCAGGGTTGGTATCGGCCGAGCCCAATTATGCTGAGGCTAGGCCGACTCCACGCCAACGCCTTGGCGACGACCAGGTCTCAGTTTCATTCAAGCATCTATGGGGTCGGCTTGGGCATGCAGCCAATGGATCAGCCAGCCGAGGATCTCGCTCCGCTCAGCTTCAAAATGCAGTTCATGATACAAGCCTGCCCACAAGCGGAGATGACAGCGTGGGCCAGCGCGCTGGGCCAAGAGTTCACTCGAGGCGGCTGAAGTGATCCGGTCGGCAGTGCCATGCATCAGCAAGGTTGGGATGGCGAGTTGCTCCGCATGCGCTAAAGCCCAGCGGCCGGCATCCAGCATCGACAAACCGAGGGCGGCGGATACGCGATGATGGATCAGCCGATCTTTACGGAATTCCTTTACCGACTCGGGGTCATGCGACAGGTCGTCGGGATCGATACCGTTGGGCAACGTCAGGTTGGGCCAGCAACACCCCAGGGTTTTGGCGACCAGCAACTTCCAGGGCGGTGGTGGATGCGTGGTCGTCAGCAGTGGGCTCGAGGCGACAACGGCGTTGCACGATTCCGGATGGCGGAGCGCCTGATGGAGTACCAGGCAACCGCCCAGGCTTTGTCCGAAAAGCATGAGCGGGTAACGGAATTCACCTCGCAGCCAATCGACGAACGCTCCCAGTTCCTGCTGCAAGCTGGCGAAGGCCGGCAAGGCGCCCCCGGTGCGGCCATGGCCAGGTTGATCATAGCTGACCACACCGATGCCGGCTTGGTTGAGTACCTTCGCCATGGCTGTATAGCGACTGGAGTGCTCACCCAAACCATGCACCAGGCCAAGCATCAGCTTAGGTTGGAGATCGGGTTGCCAGGCCTGGGTAAAGAGCGGCTGACCGCGGCGAGAATAGCGATAAAACGTCGAATGTTGCAAGGTGCTGGACCATCGTCAGCTTGGTTTTTGGTTCCATTGCCTTCCAGGTGCGGTTCCCCGTCGCTGGAACTGGCGTCACGATTATCACCCGGGGGAAGGTTTTGGGTAAGGATCGGCGAAGGCCCCGAAGGCCTGCAGGCCGCCATCGACCGCCAGGTCGGTTGCGGTGATGAAGGAGGCAGCGCTGCTGGATAGCCAGAGAACGGCATGGGCGACTTCCTCGGCCCGGCCGATCCGACCGAGCGGATGTCGGTTGGCTAATTCATCGGCTCCGCCCTGCGCTTCCAGGCTGGCGCGGACCAACGGGGTATCGATAGCGCCTGGTGAGACACTGACCACCCGTACTCCATCCCGCGCGTATTCGATCCCCCACTGCATGGCCTGCAGGATGTTCGCGGCTTTGATGGGTCCATAGACCGGAACACCACGAGCGGTACGGTGCCCTTGGCCGCTGGCGATGTTGACGACGACACCGCTCTGCTGATGCCGCATCACCCGCAACGCATGCTTGGCCATGAAGACATAGCCGGAGAAATTCACCGCCAGCATCCTTTGATAATCGTCGGCCTGCAGTTCTTCGATCCTTACATAAGACGACGGCGGTTGGATCGCCGCATTATTGACTAAAACATCCAAGCCACCGTGATCGGCCACGACTTGTTTGACGAGCCGAGCGCAGGCACCTTCGTCGGAAACATCCAGCGGTTGAAACAGGAGGCCCGCGGGCAGGGCAGTTGCCCTGCCCGTGGCGATATCAGCACAGATCACGGTAGCGCCGGCCGCCAGGAAGGCTTGGCCGATAGCGAGGCCGATGCCTTGGGCGCCGCCGGTAATCACGATCACTCGGCCTGTATGATCGTAGTGGACACTCCCTGCAGGTCGTGAAGGGTTCATGGATGAATTCCGCGCAGTGGGAGGACGAATGGATCGATCCGCCAGCCATGGTAGCTAACGGCTCGAAGTCCTGGTCAAGTATCGCGATCACCGTCGGATGTCACGAACGATTGGTCTGGAGGGGCGTATCGGCTGGTACTTGTTGCAGGCCAGCAATCACTGTTTCAAGGAAGAGACGCGTACGGCCAGCCTGCTCATCGATCGCCTCGGCCGTCTGCGGACGAGGTAGTAGCGGCCAAGCAATATTTTCGCAGCATAACGGGATCGCTCGCCCTTGGAAGGCGACGCTATACAGCAGGCGATAATGGTCGATTTGTCCCAGTCCAGGAGCGCAGTCTTCGTCTTTAGGCCAGTTGCGATGGTCTTTCATGCAGAAACTATAGACTTCATCGCGGCATTTCGCGATATCCGCCAAGGGGTCGACGTTCAGGTAATCCATGACGTTGCCGGCGTCGTAGTTGACCTTGATCCCCGCATCACCGACCTCGCGGATAATCTCGGCACAGGCTTCGCCGGTCCCCGTTTCGCCGCCATGTTGCTTGACCACCAGCAAAACATTCAAATCGCGAGCGATCGGTCCTAGCTGACGAAAACGATCGACCCACAGTTGGCGGTTGCCACCTTGCGTATGGCCGAAGGTAAGGACTTGGCCGATCCCGGCGGCCGCGGCCTGCTTCAAGCGATGGGTCAAGATCGCCAGGGCCTGCGGATGCTCGGGATAGATCATGGAGAACATCATCAGCGGAGTCAGCCCGCGATCGCGGCATTCCTGGCCAAGCACCCGAGCCTGGTCCAGGCTCGCCTCGGCGGCGAGGAGCGGGACACCTTTTTCAGCGCCCGGCTCGCGATGCGTCGTACCCAAGGCCACATAGCGAAAGCCAGCGGCTTGGATCCCCTGCAACGCTCTCCGCCAAGGGAACTGTTGGTAGGGCAGTGTCATGCAGGCCAGTTGGAAAGCGGTGGCGGCGGGCTGGTTGGCCTGGGCATAACCCTTGCAAGAGATAGCCGTCACCGCGGCCCCGGTGGCTTGAATGAAGGTCCGACGGTTGTGATGGACGAGCGACGAGGGGAATGGCGAGCAAGATACCGATGGAACGCGAGAGACTCTCATGGTGAGGCTACCGGGCTTGGGATGGACGTGGGCGGGAGAGGTGTTCGCGTGCAATCTCATGGGGATGCGTTAATCGGGACACACGTTCGGCCGGCTCGATCGGCTTTCCTGCCTGGGGGACGATCGAACAACATCCGGCAGTTGTAGACCAGGCGACGGTACATTTCAACGGAGGCGGGCGAAAGGGCGAAGGCTACTGACTCTCATCGCCGCGGATCGAAAACACCCGGCATGGCGCGGAATCGGGCGGCGGAGGCACGTGGGGCTGCCGACGGAGGTTGGGCTAGTGGCATGCTACCGGTAATCCGTTTACGATCCAGGGAAGGCCTGCCTCGCAGGCTTCGCGTTGCACCAGCTTCCCAGCAGCCGTCTGGTGCCGCTCGAAGGCCAGGCGACGGAGGCGGTATCCGGAGGTTCCATCATTCCAAGGGTAAGCATCGATGACTCGTTTCCAACCCTCACCGACTCCACTCCCTCGGCGGCAGTTCCATCGGCAAGCGACCGCCGGCATCGGCAGCGGGATGACGCTTGCGGGGTTGTCGTTGCTGCGTTCCGCGCATGCGGCTGGTAGCGAGTTGCTGCGGATCGGGCTGATCGGTTGTGGTGGTCGCGGTACTGGAGCGGCCAAGAATGCGCTGCGGGCCGACCCGCAGGTCAAGCTCACGGCGATGGGTGACGTTTTCGCCGATCGCCTGGAGATGAGCTTACAAGCCTTGACGAGGATCGACGAGGTCGCCGACAGGATCGATGTTCCTCGCGAACGCCAATTTGTTGGTTTTGAGGCTTATCGCCAGGTGATCGAGAGCGGTGTCGACGTCGTCCTGCTTTGTACCCCGCCTCATTTTCGTCCGATGCAACTTCGGGCGGCGGTCGAGGCAGGCAAGCATGCCTTCGTCGAGAAGCCGGTGGCGGTTGATGCCCCGGGGGTGCGTTCGGTCTTTCAAACCTGCGAGGAGGCAAGGCGGAAAAATCTAACCATCGTTTCCGGACTTTGTTTGCGATACCACCAAGGCTTCATCGAAGCGGCCCAGCGCGTGCACAGCGGTGAGATCGGTGAGCTTCACACCTTGCAAGCCAACGATTATCGCGGTGGGATCTGGATGCGGCCCCGCCAAGCCGATTGGACGGATATGGATTGGCAGATGCGGAATTGGTACTACTTCACCTGGTTATCCGGTGATTTCAATGTCGAGCAGCACATTCACTTCCTCGACACCAGTATCTGGATGATGAACGGTGAGTATCCGATATCCGCGATCGGGATGGGAGGACGTACGGTGCGGACCGGGCCCGAGTACGGAAATATCTATGACCATCATAGCGTGGTCTACGAGTTCAAGAATGGAGCGAGACTTTTCAGCAACACCCGACAGATTCCCCAATGCAAGAATGATTTGAGTGTTCAGGTAGTAGGCACGAAGGGACGGGCCAACCTCAACGAACGGAAGGATGGGGTTTTCGTGCAAGCGGACAGGCAGTGGGCGTTCACCGGCGAGGCCAACGATATCTATCAGAGTGAACACGATGATTTATTCGCGAGCATCCGCCATGGCCGCGCCATCAATCATGGCGAATATATGGCGAAGAGCACCCTGTTGGCGATCATGGGTAGGATGGCGACCTACACCGGACAATCCGTCAGCTGGGAGGCTGCCTGGAACTCGCAGGAGGATCTGACCCCTGCTCAATACGCTTGGGGACCAATGCCAACGCCGGAAGTCGCTCGCCCAGGGATCACCAAGTTCCGATAGCCAAGAGCCATACTTTTGCCTTCTTCAGGCAGCGGCGGTGGCCGACTCAAGCGATCGCTCGCGCTTGGGCTAATTGCTGCCAACAGAACCACTGCATCCGCGGGTGGTGGAAGAAACTTTTCCAAAGGTTACCCTTGGTGGTCGTCGACGGTTGGCCTTGTCGGTTGAGGTAGCCAAACCATTCGCCATGCTGGCGATCGGCAAAGTGCGCATAGCTCCAGTCGTGGACCTGCTGATGCCACTGCGCATAGCGAAGATCACCGGTGAGTTCATAGGCGAGCAGGGTGGCGATGATGGCTTCGTCGTGCGGCCACCAGAATTTCATATCATGCCAGTACTCCTGCGGCGGTTTGTTGCTGAGATCGCGGAAATAGAAAAGGCCTCCGTGCTGATCGTCCCAACCGCGGGTCCACATCCAATCGAGCATGCGACAGCCCAAGGCGATCAGTTGCTGATCGCGGCGATAGGCACCTTCCCGCAGGATAAACCAGGCCCCCTCGATCGCATGCCCTGGATTGAGCAGTCGACCGTCGACATGATCGACTATATCGCCGTTGGGGGCCACCGATTCCATGACCACCTGCAACTCGGGTTTGACGAAGAGGGTCGCGATCTCTTCAAGGCAGCGGTCGATCCAGGTGGTGAAGAGTGGCTGAGCTCCGAGATGCAACCGCAGTTCCTGGGCGGTGACGATAGTCATCATGCGCGGGCTCATGCTGATCATCGGCCGCGTCGCCGTATACTTGGGGGGCATCAAGCCTGGAGTGAAGTTCCAGTGGGTGAAAAATTCAAAAAGCTCGATGGCCCGCCCGGCGGCCCGAGCGTCGCCGGCAGCGTGGGCGTAGGCCGCCAGGGCGATGGCGGCGAAGGACTCGCTGAAGGCATATCGACGTTTACGCAGCGGTAAGCCTTGGCGAGTGACTTGAAAGAACATCCGTCCGTCGGCATCGAAGCAGTGCTGCTCGATAAAATCCAGCCCGCTCTTCGCCCAAGCCAGCCATTCGGGACGTGGTTCGTGGGTGAGGTAGAGTGTCAGCAGCATCCAGCTCATCCGACCTTGAGCCCAGACCGATTTATCGGTATCGATCAAACTCCCGTCGCTATCCAGGCAATGCAGGAAACCGCCGTGCTCCCGGTCGAGGCAGCGCGGGAACCAGAAAGGCAGGGTGTCGTCCAGCAAGCCTGAGCGATAGGTTCCTTCCAAGTGCTGACGTCCCCGACGGGTGGCGAGATAAGGTTCGGGATGCGACTCGGCCATCGGGTGGTTCCTGGTCAAGGAAGGGAAGCGTTGCTGGAGGAGAGGGGCGACGGTTCGCGTTGCTTAGCCATCGAGCGCTAGCTTGGCTTTGAGCTGGTCCAGCTGATCGGCCTGGTCTGGGGTTTTGTCGCGGCGAATGCGAACGATTCGCGGGAAACGGACCGCGATGCCGCTCTTGTGGCGTTTGGAGAGTTGGACCTGCTCAAAAGCCAGTTCCATCACCAGCTGAGGCGTTACCGAGCGAACCGGTCCGAACTTATCACGGGTATTCGCGCGAATGAAGCGATCGACTTCGCGCATTTCCTCATCGCTCAGACCGGAATAGGCCTTGGCAAAAGGGACCAACTGCCCATGATCCCAGAGAGCGAAGGTGTAATCTGAATAGAGGGTCGCCCGTCGACCATGGCCGCGTTGGGCGTAGATCAGGACGGCATCGATGGTCGAAGGGGTTCGTTTCCACTTCCACCAGACGCCGCGGATGCGGCCAGCCTCGTAATGGCTGCGGCGATCTTTGAGCATCAGTCCCTCAGCCCCGAGGGAACGGGCCTGCTCGCGAGCTGCACTCAAGGCGGCGTGGTCATCGATCGTCAGCTTCGGGCTCAAACGCAGCGGCGAAGAGCCGAGCGAAGGGAGTTCAGCCAACGGCAGCCCCTGTTCCAGTTGCTGTCGGCGCGCAGCCAGCGGCGTTTGCCGGAGGTCCCTGCCGTTCCATTCCAAGAGATCGAAAGCCAAGAAAATGACCGGCACCTCCTTCATCACTTGGGGACCGACCTTCTTCCGAGCGATGCGGCGTTGTAAATCGAGGAAGGGTAGCGGAGCCTGATCACGCCAACCGAGGATCTCACCATCCAGCACACAGCCGTCGGGCAACTGCTGCGCCGCTTGCTCGATCTCCGGAAAACGGCCGGTGAGCAACTCCTCGCCGCGCGACCAGAGGAACAACTGCTGTTGGCGGCGAACCAACTGCGCGCGGATCCCATCCCATTTCCATTCGACATCCAAATTCTCGAGATCCACGTTAGCGAGGGACTCGTTCCAGGGGTGTGCCAGACAAAAAGGGTAAGGGCGATGCATGGCCGATCCGTCATCCTCGGCCTGCAAAAGGCAGCGATAGTTCTCGACCGTCGGCGACCACTGCCCCATCAAGCGAAGGGCAATGACCTCGGTGGAAAGACCCGCCAGCTCACTCAGCGCGCGAATCACCAGACTGCGGCTGACACCGACCCGCAGGCTGCCGGTGATCAGCTTGTTCAGCACAAAACGCTCGTGCGTTTCCAGCCGCATCCAGGCCTCGAGCAACCGCCGATGCTTGGCACCGTCTTCGTCCACCAGCAGCGGTTTGAGGACTTGCTCGATCCACTCGCGAAGTGAGCCGCCGCTGTCGTCGCGCAGGCCCGGAGGGACGATACAAGCGATGGTTTCCGCCAGGTCGCCGACCCACTGATAGGTTTCCTCGAACAACCAGGAAGGGATCGCGGCGGCCTCGATCGCTGCTTGACGCAGAAGCCGACTGGATAGGGTGGGGCGGAGCTTCTCGCCCATCAGGAAATAGATAGCATAGGCGGCATCGGCCTCGGTGGCGTTCCGCAGGTAGTCGACGAGGGTCCGAACTTTCTCGGAGCTTCGGGTGGTCGCATCCAGCTGGCGATAGAGTTGGGCGAAGTCTCTCATCGAAGGAATCCCTCGCTTGTCGAGAGGTCGGACGGGGAGCCCTGCCCCACCCCGCTGGCCTGCTGGCTCTCCGGGGCGATTGGCTCTTCATCGGTCGACTCTTCTTCGGCGGCTTCGCCGCCATAAGGGGTGGCCAGCACGCTGGCTGGTCTCCCATGCTCCTGGCAGTAGCGGGCGACGATGTCTGAGAAACCATGCGTCACCCAAACTTCTTCGGCTTGGCAAAGTTCGATAGCTTGAAGCAGGTCTGGCCAATCGACATGATCGGAGACGACGAAGCCTTGATCGAGATGGCGGCGACGACGGGTACCGCGGATCGCCATCCATCCAGAGGCCATGGCCACCGAGGGATCGCCGAAACGCTTCATCCAGCTGGAGTGCTGGGCGCTGGGCGGGGCCAGGATCAGGCATTGCGACCAGTCGATGTGGGCCGGGGCTTGCGAGACGCCGCAAGGCGCAGGAAGGGAAACACCTCCCGCCAGATAGGCTTGGGTTGGTCGGATGATCGAGCCGTGTACATAGAGTCGCTCAGCCCATCCCTCGGGACCGTGTCTCAGGATTTCAGCCATCAAGCGTTGGGCTTTGCCGAGCGAGTAGGCTAGCAGCACACTGGCCCGACCTGCTTGGCGGTTGTGGAGGTGCCAGGCCAGGATCTGCCCGATGACCTCTTCGGTCGACGGCCAACGAAAAACCGGCAGGCCAAAGGTCGATTCGGTGACCAGCAGGTGGCAACGCACTGGCTCCCAGGGTGCGCAGGTGGGGTCGGCTTGCAGTTTGTAGTCGCCGGTGACCACCGCCACCTGTCCGGCGACCTCGATCCGAACCTGCGCCGAACCGCGGATATGACCGGCCGGGTAGAGGGTGATTTGGGCCTCCCGCGTTCGCAAGGGCTCGCCATAGGCGAGTGTCTGCAAGGCGATTTGTTTTCCCAGACGGATTTCCAGGAGTTCCCGCGACTCAGCCGCGGCCAGATAACGCTGGCTGCCGAACCGCGCATGGTCGGAGTGGGCGTGGGTGATGACCGCTCGCGGTACCCGTCGCCATGGATCGATATAAAAGTCGCCGGCGGGACAATAGAGGCCGTTTTCGTTGACTGTCAGCAGTTGTTGGTTCATCGGGCGGGGCTTACCGCGGCGATCGAGCATGCGGTATCATACGGGCGCTGAGTTTGGAGTTACCGCCAGGAGACATTCAATTTTGGGTACCGAGGCCTTGAATCTTCCCGTCACGGACATCCCGCATACGAGCTACGCGTTCTACGGTCAGCTTGCCCGTATTATCAATTCGGGGCAAGCCCGGTCGATCGTCCTGGCTGGAAATGTCTATGATCTTTACTTCGACGGCAAAAGCTACACACCGTTGATTCCGTTCCTTGTCGCCAAGACCGAATCTCCCGGCTTGATTCACGTCGTTTACGAGTTGAATGGCCCGATTCGACTCAACGAACATGGGAAATTGAAGCTTCGCGAGGCGTGGGCAGCTTGGAAGAACGGCACCAGCCTCGAAGCCTTGCCGATGAAAGAGGTGCTGAAGGATGGGAGCAAGTTCGACTTGCGTCGCCAGGAGTTCGATCAGTACCTCCGCGATGCCATTGGCAATCCGACGCAGGCTCTCGAGTTCATGCGGCAACTGACGATCTGTTCGCGATCGACCTTGAAGGAAAACCTGCTGATCCTGATCGAGGGGGCCGACATGTTGCTGCCGGCGGGCGACGGTGATGTCGCTCGGATGAACGATGCGCAACTTCGGCGGATCGCCATCATCAGCGACTGGTTTGGTGATCCGGCTTTCTTTTCCGGTCGCGATACGGTTTGCCTGATCGCTGAATCACGATCCTTGATCCACCCTAGGATTTCGCGGCTGCCCCAGGTGCAGTCGGTAGATATCCCCTCCCCGGATACGGCGGTGCGACGGCATTTTATCGCATGGCAGTTTGCGCAATCGCCCAAGCCGCAGGAGACGCAACCGGTGGAGATGATCGCGCAGGCAACCGCCGGTTTAAGTGTGCATGCCATGCGGCAGTTGATCCTGGGAGCCGATTATGCCGGGAAAGTCGTCTCGCGCGAGGATACTACCGGGCAGGTTGAGGACTTCATCCAAAGCCAGTTGGGGGAGGATGTGATCGAATTCAAGAAGCCCGAGCATCGCCTGGAGAACGTGATCGGTTTTGCCAAGCTGAAGGAATTTTTGAAGACTTACCTCATTCCACGCATGCAGTTGGGGGATGACCGCGCCATCCCTGGGGCGGCTATCGCCGGTCCGATCGGCAGCGGTAAGACCTTCATCTTCGAAGCGGTGGCGGCGGAACTGGAGATGCCGGTGTTGGTGTTGAAGAATATCCGCAGCCAATGGTTCGGACAGACGGATGTGATCTTTGAGCGGTTGCGGCGCGTGCTGGAGGCTTTGGAAAAGGTCGTCATTTTTGTCGACGAGGCGGATACACAGTTCGGCAGCGTCGGCGAGGGGGCTCACGAGACCGAACGCCGCCTGACCGGGAAAATCCAAGCGATGATGAGCGAGCCGAAGCTGCGGGGGAAGGTGATTTGGCTGTTGATGACCGCACGGATTCACCTGCTGTCGGCCGATATTCGCCGGCCGGGTCGGGTCGGGGATTTGATCATCCCGGTTTTGGATCCCGAAGGGGAGGATCGACTCGATTTTATCCGTTGGATGCTGAAACCGACCGGGATGGTCAACGATAGCCTGGTGCACTGGCTGGATAAGGAGGGATTGGTTTCCGATTTCTCGTCGGCTGGCTACGCCGCCTTGCGCAGTCAATTCAAAGCCATCCCTCCCAAGAGCGAAGAGGAGCTGAAGCAGATCGTCCACGATTTCCTGTCGCCGGCGATCCAGCAGACTCGGCGTTATCAGACGCTGCAGGCCTTGATCAACTGTACCCGTCGGTCGCTATTGCCCGACCCCAGCGTCTCCGATGAAGAGCGGTCTCAGATGGAGGATGAGATTCGACAGTTGGAACTGCTCGGGGTGCGTTAAGCTTTCGAGGCAAAGGGGGCTACCGACAAGCAGGCGAGGCGGGGGATCCGCGAGCTTCGCCATAACGGAGGTAGCGACTGGGGCTGGACTCGGGGACGCATGGCGGATCGCGGCGAAATCGCCGACAATGGGAGCTTGCTCGGCCGACCGCGCCCGGCGGCGAACACCAGTGCGGCCTGAGGTGAAAGCGTAAACTGGGTGATCATGGTTATGGAAGCGATGGTCGGGGCGCGGTAATGGAATGGAAGGCGACGATCGAGGCCGCTCGGGCGGCTTGATACATCAAGCGAAGTCGAATAGCCAAGTTGAATAAGGATAGAAAATCTGATGCGCATTCAAAGCCTGTGTATGGTCGTAGGGTGTCTTTGGGGAGTGGTTTCGGCGTCGGCGCAGGAGAACTTCCGGAAGTTGGTAGGGGATGTCGGCGTGCAGGACGTCGCTCCCTCCAAGACGCTGCAGGTCCCGTATATCACTTGGGGGGGGGATGTAGCGACGTTTCTGGCCAATGGCGAACTGAAGACCAAGGCCGGTTCGACCTACCAGGCCCTGGGGTTAGACCTGCAGTTGGTGTCGGGCGATGACTACGTGACCCAGGTCAAAAACTATATCAGTGGCAAATCGCCGTTTTTGAGGGCGACGACGCATATGTTGGGTTTAGCCAGCGAGGTGATCGGGGCGGATCCTCGGACCAAACCGGTGATCGTGCTGCAGCTTTCCTGGAGCGCGGGCGATCATATCGTCGGCCGCAAGGCGATTCGCAATCTCAACGATTTGAAAGGAAAGAAGATCGCATGCCAGCAAGGTGGGCCGCACGTAGGGCTGCTGTACGATTCCTTGGCGGCAGCACAGTTGACCAATAAGGATGTAGAGATCGTCTGGACCAGGGATATTACCGGTGGGAACGGCCCGGCTGAGACCTTTCGCAAGGATCCGTCGATCGATGCCTGTTGCGTGATCACCCCCGATATGATCGGCTTGTGCGGTGGGATCAACGACGTGGGGAGCGGGGCCGAGGGAACGGTCGAAGGGGCACGGGTAATCAATAGCACGCAGCAGATGAGCCGTTCGATCGCCGATGTTTATGCGGTGCGGTCGGACTGGTTTAAGAGCAATCGGGCGTGGGTTGAAAAATTCGTGGCAGGTTACCTTAAAGCGACCGAGCAATTGGTGGCGATGCGCAAAAAATTCGAGGAATCCAAGAAGCTGGCTAGCGACTATCAGCAGATTTTGAGTTTGAGTCAGCGGACCTTCGGCAAGGAGTTTTTACCGACCTTGGATATCGATGCCCATGGACTGCTGCTCGATTGTGCTTTCGTCGGCTTACCCGGACAGATCGCTTTCTTCAAGGATAAGGGCAACCTCAGCGGTTTCGACGCCAAGGTCAAAGAGGCTTTGGATTTGGCGGTGACCTGGGGGTATGCCCGGCAGCGGTATGGGTTCGAGCCTAATGATTTCAACTACGAAACGCTGGCCAAGCAGGCGGGGGTCGAGTACGTGCTCCCATCCACCGGCGAACGTTTTACCCCACAAGCCGAGTCGATCGACGGTTTCGGCGGCGAAGAGTTGGACGCGAACACCATCGTCAGCTTCACCATCAATTTCGAACCCAACCAGCAGGAGTTTTCCTCGGATCGATACGGGGCCGAATTCGATCGGGCGCTCAAGGCGGCCAGCACTTTCGGCAATGCCCGGGTGGTTATCCGCGGACATTCCGATCCGACCAAGACGCTGAGCGATTTTGTCACGGCCGGGATGACCAAGGGTATCCTGCAACGCAATGGTACGGCCGGCAACTACCGCTATTTTTATCAAGGCCGGCCGTTGGATATGACCAACATCAAGAATATGGCCGAGCTGATCAAGGCCGGAGCGTTCGGCGGGGGGAACAACGACCCGGCCGTTACCATGCAAGCGGCGCTGAACTTGTCGAAGGCGCGGGCCGATGCGGTGAAGGCGGCTTTAGCCATCCACGCCACCCGCAACCAATCCAATTTTGATTTGTCGCAAATCGTCCCGGTCGGGGCTGGGATCGTTGAACCGGTCATTCCCAAGCCGCGCAGCATGGAAGAGGCCAAGGAGAACATGCGGGTCGAGTTCCGGATCGTCAAGGTCGACGCCGAGGCCTTGACCCCCAGCGATTTCAGTTTCTAACGGGTCCGCTCATGGATAGTGCGGGATGGAGCAGGAACGGTAGGCTGGGCCACCCCCGGCTTATTCGTCCTGTTCCTCGGAAGCCGGGTCGAGGTGCCCCGACTTGTTGATGGCCAGCAGCAAACGCAGGCTGACCAGCATACTGACGACAAAACCTACCAGCCCCAACAACGAAATATCCTTCATCCCCCAGGGGCCGCCACCGATGAACAGCAGCGGCGGCACGCGATAAGCTAGCAAGACCGAGGAGCCCAGCAGAAGCGAACTGGTGAGCAAGCCCAGGACTAGCCGGTTGATGGAAGGAGACAGTCCGCGGTGCGACAGATGCACGTCGAGCTTGCCTTGACGCACCAGTTCGACCAGCCCGCTGACTTGGCCAGGTAGTTTCTCGACCAGCCCCTCCAGTTCGATATAGAGTCGACGGATACGGCGGGCTTGTCGTCGCGGTGAAAGTCGCCGCAGCCACATCTTGCGGAAGAAGGGCTGCATCACCTCGAGCAGGCTAAAGTCCGGGCTGAGTTTCTCCAGGGTTCCTTCGAGCGTGATCAAGGTCTTGATCAGCATGGATGTCTGTTGCGGCAGGGAAATATGATGCCGATGGAGGATGTCGGTGATATCGTTGAGGGCGCCCTGGAGGTCGAAAGAGTCCAAGGATTGGGAGCCATACGTCGAGATCAGCTCGGCGACATCGATGTTCAGGCTGCTCTCATCCAATTTGAAGGGTGGGTTGCCGACGCGTTTGATCAAGATTGTCATCAGGGTCGCATCCGCGCTGGAGATGGCCAGCAGCATCTGCTCGATCGTCTCGCGCAGGTTATCGTCAATCCTTCCCACCATCCCAAAGTCGAGGAGCCCGATCTCGCCGCTGGGCATCATCAGGATGT
>JBILTQ010000524.1:0-3062 GCA_044371435.1 Pirellulaceae bacterium
AAATGGGGCCGTCGCAGTGGCTGAAGGGAATCGCCAGCACCGATAGCAGCCAGCCGGTCATTCTTATCTGCGATCCGCAGGTTCATGAAGCCTCGATCTGTATCTGGCGATCGCGGTTGGCTTCCCAGGGTATCATCTGCCGATTTGCCCCCAGACCTTCGCGACTGCCATTATCGATACGCCACCAGAAACTGCTTGATGTTTTCCGCGAGGTCTTGGCTGCCTTTCCCAGCTTGGATATGCGTTCCTTGGATACCGAGATTCAACGTTGGCTCTACCAGCACCATGCCTTACCCGGCGGTCCTTTGCCGGCCAACCTCCGATTCGCCGGACCGCTGTCGTATTCTTCGTCACGCTAAGCATGGAGTGGTACGATGCGCTCTGTCTTTCATCGTGGTTGGCTGGTATTCGCCTCTTGTTTCCATAGTTTCTGGCTGGCTATCCACTCTCTCCCCTCGCTGGGATGTCCGCTGTGCGATCCAATCGCGCGTACGATCTCGGATGACCTTGGAGATTCGGCGATCGCTGTCACCGGCAGGGTTTCCGCCGAACTACCGAAAGCCGCTGGAGAAATTTATCCAACCTGGCGAATAGAGGTGGTCGATCGACTGAAGGGTCATGAGTTTTTGGATGAGCGGCCCATGCTGGAGGTATACGCCCAGGATCAGCTTGAGGTTGGTAGCCTGGTCTTTGTCATGGCCTACGAGCAGGCCCCCCCCCAATGGACCGCTCCGCTCGAGATTACCGAAGCTGGCCGCGAATATCTGCAGAAAATCGCCACGATTCCGCGCGGGTCCACCACGCGGCTACGTGCGGTTCGCCCTTATCTTGATGCGGACGACAACCTAGTTGCCGAGGACGCGTACAACGAGTTCGCTCGCGCCAGCCTCGAGGAGTTGCGCCAGCTGCGCGATAGCCTCGATCCAGCTTGGATCTGCCAAAAGCTAAAGTCGCCGCAGACGCTGGATTCGAGACGGTCTTTATACTGGATGCTCCTGAGTTTAGTCGGAACAGCGGAGGATGGCCGGCTCTTTGATAGTCTCGCCGCTCACTCCCCGACCAACGCTCAACAACCATGGCTGTCGGCAGCGATCGCTTGCTACATCGTGCTGGGGGGCGAACCGGCGCTAACCCGAATCGAGCTAGATTTTTTCGATCGCGAACGAAGCCCTCAGCCCGCCCGCTGCGCCGCCTTGAACGCTCTGCGAGTTGCAGGGAGTGAATCCTGCAAAATCACCAGAGAACGCCTGACTTGTTCATTCCGCAAACTGCTAAAGGATCCTGACTTGGCGGAATTCGTGATCGCGGATCTAGCGCGTCTGGAGTGTTGGGAAGCGATGAACGAGCTCGTCGTCCTGTTCCATGAATCCTCAGACGACACCTTCGTGCGAGTCCCCATTTTCCAATTCCTTCGCGTCTGCCCTGAGCCGCAGGCCAAACTACAGCTAGCCACGCTCGAGGCAATCGATCCGGTCGCCGCCGAGCGTTCATCGCGTTTGTGGGGGATAGCACACTCCAGCCGAGAAAAAACCCCCGAGGATTGACCGCTGGAATCGCACGCCCATCCCTTCGTTCCAGAGTCGGACCAGCCCGGAACACCATGCCGCGACGATCGACGGGATACCCCCTAACAGCCTGGCGAGATCAAGATCGTCAGGACTTCTTTTACCTTGGATGATGGAAATAAATAATCGATGCATCAACGACGAATTTCAAAGCCATTACCAGTCACCGTGCTCTCAGGATTTCTCGGAGCTGGTAAAACCACCTTGCTGAATTACGTACTCAATAACCGCCAGGGACGGCGTGTGGCGGTCATTGTCAACGACATGAGCGAAGTCAACGTCGACGCACGGTTGATCGCCCGCGGCCCATCCCAACTCAGCCGAATCGATGAGCAGTTAGTGGAACTGAGCAATGGTTGTATCTGTTGCACGCTGCGCGAGGACTTGCTGCTTGAGGTGCGACGCCTGGCTTTGGAGGATCGCTTTGATTATTTGCTTATCGAGTCTACGGGAATCTCCGAACCGCTTCCGGTCGCTGAAACTTTTACCTTTGAAGACGAGGAGGGGGTAAGTCTTTCCCAGGTAGCCAGGCTCGATACCTTGGTGACTGTCGTTGATGCCGTCAATTTCCGGCGGGACTACGAGTCGGCGGAGTCCCTACCGGAACGTGGACTGGCGGCTCACGCCGATGATACTCGTTCCCTGGTACAACTTCTGATAGATCAGATCGAATTCGCAAACGTGCTCGTAATCAGTAAATGCGATCTGGTACCTTCCTCGCAGCTTGGGGAACTGGAAGAATTGTTGCGGCTGCTCAATCCGACCGCTCGTATTGAACGGGCGACAGCCGGCGCCGTTGCGTTGGATGCCGTCCTCCACACGCAGCGTTTTTCGCCCGACTGGGCGGCGTTGAATCAGCAATGGCTGGCTGTTGCCCGTGGTCAGGAAACCTCCGAAACCGAGGAATATGGCTTTTCCAGTTTCGTCTTCGAGGCCAGACGGCCTTTTCACCCGGAGCGTTGGCTGGCCTTGGTCGAGAGCACCGACTTCGCCGATGTGGTGCGGTCCAAAGGAGTGATATGGCTTGCTACCCGGCACGACGATGCTGTCGAATGGTCCCAGGCGGGGCTTCTCTATCAGATCCAAAGAGCCGGACGCTGGGCGGCTTCCACTGGTCGCGAGGAATGGCCCGAAGATGAACAGTTCCTGGCCGAAATCGCGGATGTTTGGGAAGAACCTTGGGGAGACCGTCGCACCGAATTGGTAATTATCGGTCAGGATCTCGAAGTGAACCTGTTGCGACAATGCTTCGAGGCATGCTTGTTGAGCGACGCAGAAATGCAGACCGGTCCCACGTGTTGGGCAACTTGGACAGACCCGATGGAAGCTTGGTCCGACGAACTCCCGAGCGAAGAAACCGCAAGCCTTGATCGGTGAACCATGCCAGGCTTCGGCCGGCTACCACCTCCGCCGAGGATTCATGCGTGGCCATCAGGAACCATCGCCGTTCCAGCAACCTGGGTCGCAATGAACTTCAGGGGCGCTCGCTGGACAGCC